>JBBSQJ010000118.1:0-13088 GCA_038257965.1 Propionibacteriales bacterium | reverse complement strand
GTCGAGCAACTGGTCGCCGACACCTGGGAGTCCCTCGACACTTGGCGCGGCTCGCGCGCTGCGGGCGACTTCGGTGACGTCGGCCGCCCTGGCCAGCCGACCGGCGAACATCGCCGCCGAGATGGCCTCCAGGTAGGTCTCCCGGGCGAGGCGAGGATCCAGCTCTTCCAGCCGTCGAGCGGCGCTCAGCAGGTGCGGGGCAGCGCCTTGCCCTCGATCCGCCGCAAACTGGATCTGCGCCCGCAGCAGGCTCGCCCGCGCCACGTCGAGGTCCGACAGCGGTCCCTGCTCGGCGACCGCCAGCAACTCCAGCGTGTCGGCCGGCGACCCCGCCCTGAGTTTCGCCTGGGCAGCGGCGAGGGCGCGTCCCGCCTTTTGTCGCGAATCGGGGGTGAGGACGACGGCTTGTTCCAAGAAGGCAGCTTCGGCGGCGGCCCCTCCGCGTTGGCGAGCGCGGGTGGCGGAGGCCTGCAGCTCGGCAGCGACCTGCTCGTCGGGACCCGCGCTGGCCTGGGCACGATGCCAGGCACGGCGGTCGGGGTCGAGGTCGGCGTCGATCATCCGCGCCAGCGCGTGATGTGCGCGTCGGCGTTCCTCGGTGGTGGCGCAGCGGTGGATCGCCGACCGGAGCAAGGGATGACGGAAATGGACGCTGGTGCCTAGACTCAGCAGGTCGGCCGCCTCGGCCGGCGCAGCCGCCGCGCGATCGATCCCGAGGACGTCGGCCGCTCGCCACAGCAGAACCACATCGCCGAGCGGCTCGACGGCTGCGACCAGGAGCAGCTGGCGGGTCGGTGAAGGTAGATCACGGATCCGGCGTGCGAACCGTGCCTCGATCCGTTCGGCTACCGGGTGCTGATCTCCGACCGCGAACTGTCCTGCCAAGTCGGCTGCGTCGAGGCTGCGGGGTAGTTCGAGCAGAGCCAGCGGGTTGCCCCCGGTCTCGGCGATGAACCTCGAACGCACTTGCTCCTCCACGCGGCCCGGGATCACCGAATCCAGCAGCGTGCCCGCATCCCGAAAGCTCAATCCCGTCAGGGCCAGCTCCGGCAGACCTCGCAAGTCGAGATCCCGACCCGCTCGGGTCGCGAACACCATGGCGATCGGCTCCGCGAACAGCCGACGAGCGACGAACGCCAGCACCTGTGCGGAGACGCGGTCCAACCACTGGGCGTCATCGATCAAGCCGACGAGCGGCCCATCAGCCGCAACGTCGGCCAGGAGACTGAGCACCGCCAATCCCACCAGGAATCGGTCGGGCGGTGCGCCGACGTTCAGACCGAACGCGGTCGCGAGTGCGTCTCGCTGCGGAGACGGCAACCGGTCGGCCCGATCAAGGAACGGGGCACAGAGCTGATGCAGGCCGGCGAACGGCAGCTCCATCTCGATTTCCACACCCGCCACTCGCGCGATCCTGAAGTCGACCGCATGATCTGCCAGGAACCTCAGCAGCGCACTCTTGCCGATCCCTGGCTCCCCCCGGACGACCAGGACGGCACTCCGCCCCGACTGCACGCGGTCGAGCAACCGAAGCAGCACCTCGCACTCGTTGCGCCGCCCGTGCAACGGCTGTTCGACGTCGCGTCGTGATGTCATCGAACTCGAGTGCCTTCCCCATAGTCGCGAGTAGGTACATCTCTCGTCTCGTGCTCAGGTCGATGCCCGGCCCTGGGACAAGCTCAGGGATCGTGAACCGGCTTCTGGGACTCGCCAAGGCTGGGGTTAGACTCAGGGGCACACCCGGTTCACAGCTGTCGACAGTGCAGACATCGCGGTGGCGACCTGCCGCGTTGCGGCCAGGATGGCGGGGGCCTTCTGTCCGATGTTTTCGGCGGTCACGTCACTGGTCGCGGACTGCAACGCGGTGATCGCGCCCTTCACCTTGGCCACCCCGGGCTGGAGATCGGGTGATGCCGCGGCCGAGGCTTCTGCGGCGGCCAGACTTGTCTGGACGTTGTCGATGGCGGCCGTCAACTCCGCCGCACCGTCCTTCGCGGGATTCACCTTCGTCAGTGATTCCACCGAGGACTTCAGTGTGGCGATGTCGGCACAAGCTGCCCTGATCGACGCCGATGTCGTCGGCGCGGCGGTCGCCGAGGGAGTCGTCGTGGGTCCGCTCGTCGGGCTCGGCGCCGGGCTCGTGCCGCAAGCTGCGAGGACGCACAACACGACGGCGGCCACAGCAAGGTCAGGTCCAGATCTACCGACACCATGGAGTCGCATTCGATGATCTCCTCGTTAGGGGCAGTCTCAAGCTACACCGGCACGAAACGCCGGAGCCTTTGTCGGAGGCGCGCGGCGGATCCTCCGCCGCCCCGTGCGCGAACTCAACGGGTGGTCGCGGTGGTGGGCTGAGTCGCAGGGGCGGTCGGCGGCCCGGTGGGTGGAACCGTCGGACCGGTCTCGACGCTGGTATCCACCCGGCAGTCCAGCAGGTCACGTTGCAGCCTGGGCTCGATGGGTTGGAGCTGGCGCACGATGTCGTCGAGTTGTTGCAGGTCGACATCTCGGACTGCCTGATCCACCCCGGTCAGCGCCGTGTACACGTCCTGAGCTTCGTTGATCACCCGGAGACAGGCCACGTTCACGACCGCGCTGCCGGTCACGCCGGCCGTCTCGACTCCGGTCGGCACCGCCTGCGTCGCTCCGGCGGAGGGGCCGTTCTCGGCGGCGCTGACGAAATCCGGCTTGCCCACGGCCAGCAGTCCGACCGCGAGCACGCCGACCACCACCCCGGCCACGAACGTGACAGCGGCGACCCACCACCGCGACGCGGACTTGGCCGGCGGGGACTCGGCGGGCTGGCTGACCGGTTCTGCGGCCGGCTCGTCGGCCTCGGTGGCCGGGTCATCGGAACGGGACATCGGTGCCTCCTAAGATGGACCGACCAGTCGAATCCTCATGATAGGACCAGTCATCGACGCGCGACCGCGCTGACGTCCGACCGGAAGGGCAGCCAGTGGAAGCTCCACGGAGGTTCCCGCGACTGTCGGCGGTCTGGGCGGGACTGGGTGGCGTCTATCGGACGGCAGTCACGGCGGGCCGCTGGGTCCTGGTGGGTGGCTGGATCGTGGCCGCGGCCGTGGTCACCATGCTGGTGCCCTCTGGAGCCGGTTCCGGAGGAAACTTCGGGGATCTGTTGCCGCCGGACAGTCCCGTGCTGCAGGTGGAGAAGCATATCGTCGAGACGTTCCGGGTGCCGGTCTTGTCCGGGACGACGGTTGTCCTGCATCAGCCGGGCGGGCTGAGCCTGCTCACTCGGGCCGATGCGACGCTGTGGGCGCTGGCCACCACTCAGGAAGCCCTGAAGGCCGAAGGCCCGATTCCTCCGGACCGACTGGTGGCGGCGATCCCGGTCCCCACCGGCCGCGACGACCTGGCCGTGACCTACCTGTACGTCTCGCCGGGCACCGGACTGTGGGGAACAGTGCTGCTGGCCAACAAGTACGCGGCCCACTTCAACAACCAGCCCTCGGCGAGCGCCTACGTGACCGGGTTCGTGCCCGCTCAGATCGCCCAAGGCGGCTACCTCGACGCCAGGCTGCGGCTGTTCGAGATCGCCAGCGTGCTACTCATCATCGCCGTCGTGGCGCTGGCGTTCCGGTCGCTGCTGGCGCCGTTGGCCGTCGTGTTCATCGCTGGAATCGGGTACGCGGTGTACTTCCCGCTGCTGTCCACCTTGGCCCGTACGCTGGGGTTCGAGGTGCCGTCCCAGCTGGAGCCGGTGCTGGTCGCTTTGCTGCTCGGCGTGGTCACCGACTACTGCGTGTTGTTCTTCTCGGCTTTCCGTTACGAACTGCTGCGCGGCCACGCCAAGAAGGAGTCGGCACGACGGGCGCTGGTGCGAGACGCGAAGGTCGTCGCGGTGGCCGGATTCACCGTGGCCGGTGGCACCATTGCGCTGCTGGCCGCCCCGTTCGAGATCTTTCGAGGGCTCGGTCCGGCGCTGGCACTGACGGTTCTGGTCGGGCTCGCGATCTGTCTCACGCTCACGCCGGCGGTGATGACCATCCTCGGCTGGCGACTGTTCACCGTCCTGCCGGTCCGTGGTTCACCGGCTCGGGGCGGACTGGCCATCGTTTCCGACGAGCCGCCGCGGCACCGGGGGCTCGAGTTGTTGACCCGTCGGGGGCCGGCCCTGCTCGCGGCCGGTGGGGTGATCGTGATGCTCGGTCTGGCCGCCGCGCCGCTGTCACACGCGCGCCTCGACCTGTCCTTCACCGCCGCGTTGCCGAAGACCGACGGTGTGTCCGAAGGCGCCGACCTGCTCAGCAAGTCCGGCCTGCGCGGCATCTCGGCACCGACGGAGATCCTGGTCGAGCAACCGGGCATCGTCGGGGAGCGTGCAGCCCTCGCCCGGCTTCAGGAGTCGATCAGCCGACAGCCCGGTGTGACCAAAGTGTTCGGGCCCGCAGACCTGCCCACGTCGGATGTCTACGGACTGGTCCTCGCCCAGAGCGGGAATGCGGCCCGCTACATCGTGGTCTACGACACCGATCCATTGGGCTCGACAGCCATCGCTCACGTGCGCCAACTGCAGGAGCGGGCGTCCGGGCTCGCCGCGGCCGCCGGACTTCCAGGCGCCCACGTTGCGGTGACCGGACAGACCCTGATCGCCTCGGAAGTGGTTCAACTCACTCGCCGCAGTCTCGAGATCACCATGGTGGTGGCTCTGCTGATCGAGCTCGTGATCTTGATCTGCTATCTGCGCGCCGTGCTGGCTCCGGTGATGCTGCTGCTCTGCAGTGCACTCAGCGTCGCTGCTGCGCTCGGCCTCACCACGTTCTTGTTCCAAGACGTGCTTGGCGAGCAGGGACTCACCTTCTATGCCCCATTCGCTGCGGCCGTCTTGTTGATTGCCCTCGGTGCGGACTACACGGTGTTCTCGGTAGGCTCGATCTGGGACGAGGCTCGCCGACGGCCGATGGCCGAGGCGTTGATGGTGGCCGTTCCGCGCAGTTCGCGGGCGATCACCACCGCCGGTGTCATCTTGGCCGCGACCTTTGCCATGGTCGCCATCATCCCGTTGGCGACCTTCCGTCAGATCGCATTCGCCATGGCGGTCGGTCTGCTGCTCGACACGATGATCGTTCGTCCCGTACTGACTCCGGCCGTGCTCACGCTGATGGGTCGAGCTGCGGGATGGCCGAGCCGGCGAGTTCCCTACCGGGATGCGGCGACCACGACGAAGACGGCGGTGACCACGGGTGAGTGATTTGACGACTCAGCGTAGTGACGGGGCGCGGCCCAAACGGCGGTCGGCGGGCTCGAAATGGCGTACGTTCGCTCAGGCACTCGCACTGGCGGCAGCAGTTCTGCTGCTGCTGTGGGGGGCTGACAGTCTGGCCCGCATGGGGGCGGTGTCCCTGCTCGAACAGAACATCCAGAACGCCGCCGGTGCCGCCGACCGACCGGAGGTGACCGTCCATGGAGCGTTCTTCCTCCCCCAAGTCATCCGAGGCTCCTACGACGAGGTGGACGTGACGACCCGGGGGATCACCAGCGGGCCGCTGCGCGTGGAACGACTGGACTCCCAACTGTTCGATGTCCGCGTGCCGTTCCATGACGTCCTCGTCCAAGACATCCGACGGATCGGCGTCGGTCACTCGGTCGAGGACGTCACCTTGACGTACGCAGACCTGAACGCCTACTTCGCGGCGACGGGCAGGCCACTGGAGATGGCGCCGGCCGACGACGAAGGTCTGGTCAAGATCACCGGAACCGTCGACGTGCTCGGGCAGCACCTGCAGGCAAGTGCCGACGTCGAACTCACCGCCGACAACGGTGCGATCCGGATGACTCCGCAACGGATCGATACCAGCTCTGGCACCCTGGACCGGGCCAGCACGCTCCTGCTTCGCCAGCGGTTCACCCTGACCGTACCGCTGGGCACGCTGCCGTTCGGACATGAGCTGACCGGTGTCTCGCACAACAAGGACGGACTCCACGTCACCGCCGAAGGCACGGCCATCATCGTGGAGCCGTGAGAGTGCCGATCGGGTCGGGACCGGGTCACTCCAGCTGCGGCATGGACAGACTGATGGACGACACACTGATCGACGACACACTGATTGACGGCGCGCTGTTCGACGGCACGCTGAATCTACGGCAACAAGACGATGCGCTCGCTCGGCTCGCCCGCGAGCCGGGCGAACTCGTCCAAACCGGCGCTGAGGGCGGACCGGGTCGGCACCGACATCTGCTCGAGGATCCTGGAGAATGCCCGGCGCCGGTGGTCGATGACCGTAGCCAGCAGCTGGGAGCCGGCTGGGGTGAGACTGAGCACGAGGTTTCGGCGGTCGACCGTGGACTGACGGCGATCGAGCAGACCCGCTCGGACGAGCCGTTCGCACAGCCGGCTCGCGTTGGACAGGTGGATGTCCAGCGAGGCCGCGACGCGGCTGGCATTCACCTCGGCACGGGTCGCAACCAGAACGAGAGTTCGCAACTGTGGCACGGACACCAGGTCGCCCGCCCGCGCGACAGATTCGGCGATGATCGCCGCAATCACGCGCGAGCCCCGCATGACGGAGTCGACGTCGTCGGTGAGATCGGGCTGTACCGCCACTGCGCCACTCTTGCACATATCCTTGTTTGATCGCAATGGTTGCGGATATAACAGTAACTGGCGTAGCTGTGACAGCAGCTGGTTCCACCGCATCGTGGAGGAGCCGCCTGGCGGAAGTGCCGCATCGTGGAACAGACTGCAAGGATTGGGGCAGGTATGAGTCGAATGGTGGTCATCACCGGCGCTAGTGGAGGAATCGGTCGCGCGACGGCCCGCGAGTTCGCCCGTCGAGGTGATCGTCTGGCCTTGCTCGCTCGTGGCGAGATCGGTCTGGCCGGCGCCGCGGCGGAGGTCGGTGAGCTTGGAGCCGAGGTGCTCACCATCGGCGTCGACATGGCCGACGCCGAGGCGGTCGAGGCGGCGGTGGAACGGATCGAGACGGAGATGGGACCGATCGACGTCTGGGTCAACGTCGCCTTCACCTCCGTCTTTGCCCGTTTCGACGACATCTCGCCGCAGGAGTACCGGCGCGCGACCGAGGTCAGCTATCTCGGGTACGTGTACGCGACCATGTCCGTGCTGAGACGGATGCGCAGCCGCAACGCCGGAACGATCGTCCACGTCGGCTCGGCGCTGGCCTATCGAGGGATCCCGCTGCAAACCGCCTACTGCGGAGCCAAGCACGCCATCCAGGGCTTTCACGAGGCGCTGCGCTGCGAACTGATCCACGAGAAGAGCAACATCCACGTCACCATGGTGCAGATGCCTGCCCTGAACACCCCTCAGTTCTCCTGGGTGTTGTCCAGGCTCCCCGAGCACGCGCAGCCGGTGCCGCCGATCTACCAGCCGGAGGTCGCCGCGCGAGCCGTGGCGTTCGCTGCGGACCACCCGCGGCGCCGGGAGTACTGGGTCGGCGCCAGCACCGTGGTCACGCTGGCTGCGAACGCACTGGTCCCGGGCCTGCTTGATCGTTACCTCGGCCGGACGGGATTCGCCTCGCAGCAGACCGGCGACCTCCGGGACGAGGGAGATCCGGTGAACCTGTGGGAGCCCGCCGACGGCCCGGACGGTCGAGACTTCGGAGCCCGCGGTGTCTTCGACGACCGCGCCCACGCCGACAGTCCGCAGCAGTGGGTGGCCCAGCACTATCCGCAACTGGCGACGGTTGCTGCCGTGCTGGCGGCCGGGGTGGCCGCGGTCGGACTGGCGAGGAAGCGATGACCGACCGCGGAACGCTGATGATCAGGGCGGCCGGGGCGCTCGGCGCTTCCTGGGGAGCCCTGCTTCTCGCCCGCGGTGATGCTGGGTGGCGAGCAGTCGAGCATCGAAAGCCGTCCCGCGGTGAAGGATTCGTCGTCGACGTGCTCGGTGTCCGTCATCTGGCCCAGGGTCTGGCTGAGCTGATCGTCCCGCAGCGGTGCCGACCGCTGTGGATTTTCGTCGATCTGACCCACGCCGCCAGCATGGTGGTGCTGGCCCTCGTGAACCCGGACCGGCGCCGGGTGGCGTCGATCTCGGCCGGCGCGGCGTTGACCTGCGCCACGGTGATGCTCGCGGCAAAGCGGGTAAGTGGAGCGTCGCCGTCGTGACCCGGACGTCGACGGTTCCGCCGCCAAGCGGTGCTCCCGCGGAGTTTCCTCCGCAGGCGTTGCGCGACTACGCCGTCTTGGCCGACGGCTACCGGGGGGCGGTGATCGGGCCGCGAGGAGATGTGACGTGGCTGTGCGTCCCGCGATGGGACTCGCCGGCCATCATGTCGACGCTCATCGGTGGCGCTGGAGCGTACGGCGTCACGCCCGCCGAACCGTTCGTGTGGGGCGGCTACTACGAGCCGGGCACGATGATCTGGCGGAGCCGTTGGATGACGAACGCCACCGCGATCGAGTGCCGCGAGGCGCTGGCCTATCCCG
This sequence comes from Propionibacteriales bacterium, assembly GCA_038257965.1. Lineage (GTDB taxonomy): Bacteria > Actinomycetota > Actinomycetes > Propionibacteriales > Propionibacteriaceae > Microlunatus. The sequence continues at coordinate 4,670 of JBBSQJ010000118.1, read as the reverse complement.
GTGACCCGAGGCGGACCGTGCTGTTGCGTCGGATCGAGGCCGAGCAGCGACCTGCTGTGGTCGATGTCGTGCTCGACGTGGGAGCCGACTTCGGCCGGGCAGACAGCGAATCCTTCAAGCGCGACGACGCCGGCCGTTGGACGCTGCGTGCCGGCGAGTTGCAGGTGCGATGGTCGGGAGCGCGGGACGCATCGCTGCACGACGGCTGCCTGCGGCTCCGACTCGAGGTCGCGGCGCACGATCACCACGATCTCGTCCTGGAGGTCTGCGACCAAGATCTCGGCGACCCGGTCGACGCCGAGGAGGCCTGGCACGCCACGGAGACCGCCTGGTCGAGCGCGGTACCGGCATTCACAGGATCTGCCGCACCGGAAGACAGCCGCCAGGCGTACGCGGTGATGCGTGGCCTGACCGCACCGGGTGGCGGCACCGTCGCGGCGATGACGCTCGGGTTGCCGGAACGCGCCCAGGCCGGCCGGAACTACGACTATCGCTACGTCTGGCTCCGAGACCAGGCCTACGTCGGAATCGCCGCCGGTGTGCAAGAGCCACTACCCCTGCTCGACGAGGCTGTCGCCTTCACCACGGCGGCCATCCTCGAACACGGTGACCGGGTGGCTCCGGCCTACCGCCTGGACGGGCGACTCCCGCCAAAGGAACACACTCTGGACCTGCCGGGCTACCCGGGTGGAAAGGCAGTAGTCGGCAACTGGGTTCGCGGCCAGTTCCAACTGGACAGCCTCGGTGAGATCCTCCAGTTGTACGCCACGAGTGGTCGTCATGACCATCTCGGCGCCGACGACACCGCGGCAGCGACCCGAATGATCGATCTGATCGAGCGACGTTGGCAGCAACCCGACGCCGGCGTCTGGGAGGTCGAACCGGCCTGGTGGACGCAGTCCCGGCTGGCCTGCGTGGCGGGTCTGCGCTCGGTCGCGGAGAGCGTCGGTCGCGATCAGGCCGTCCGGGCGAGCACGTTGGCCGACGCGATCATGGCCGAGACCTCGCGACGCTGTCTCGCCGCAGACGGATCCTGGCAGCAGCGCCCCGACCGGCCCGGGGTCGACGCTGCGCTGCTGCTGCCACCGGTAAGGGGTGCCTTGCCGGCAACCGATCCTCGCAGTCTCGCCACGCTGGACAAGGTGCGGCGCGAACTGGTCCGCGACGGCTACGTCTACCGCTACGCCGTCGACAAAATGCCCCTCGGAGAGGCGGAAGGGGCCTTCCTCCTGTGCGGATTCGTGCTCAGCATCGCGTTGCTGGCGGCCGGCCGGAAGATCGAGGCATATCGCTGCTTCGAGCGGCAACGGGCGGCAGCAGGATCGCCGGGACTGTTCGCCGAGGAGTTCGACGTGGTCCAGCACCAGCTCCGCGGCAATCTGCCGCAGGTGTTCGTGCACGCCGTCATGCTCGAAGCCGGCCAGCGCCTCGGGCAGGAGCTGTGATGACCGGTCAGATCGAAGTCGCGGCGACTTCGTCGTGATCCGAACGCGGAGGTGGGTAAGCACATCGGGAAAGGAGGTCGACGTGACCGAACAGAGGCAGAACCGTGTACCGGGAAAACCGGAGTCGGGCGATGAGTGACCGATCGCCGGAGGCGGCGCAGCAGGTGGCGGTCGGCGCCCTCCAACAGACGGTGGTTGACGACGTGTCGGAGCGATACCGTTCGCAGCCCGCTGACGTCATCGCGCAGGCGTTGCGGGACAGGTTCGCCGACGCAGGCTTGGCCTGCCCGCCTGATCCGTGGTTGATGTCGGCGGCCGCCGAGATCGCCGCCGGCCAGCTGTACGTCGTGGGCAACGGACTGGAACCGGAGGAGCCGTTCGAAAATCCCGCGGCCGGACCCAAGCCGAACGACCAGGCGACGGGAGACGGCGATCCCATCGCAGACCCCGATGCCTTGTGGTTCAACGCCGAGCAGAAGATCGCTCACCGCAATCCGGCCGATGCGGTCGAACATGCCGATGCCCAACCCGTCGCCGTCGAGGAGCTCAGGCACTCCGCACCCGAAGACATGCCGTCGCGCGGTGGCGAGGATCGCGGGTGAGCGTCGGCGTACAACCGGTGGAGATCGTCCCGTCGATGTCGCAGGCGTTGCGGACCGCCGTCGACGGCGACGTGCGCTTCGCCGCCGGTAGCCGCGCCGCGTACGCCGTGGACTCCTCCAACTACAGTCAGCCGCCGATCGCCATGGTGGCCCCCAGGACCGTCGACGACGCGGTGGCCGCGGTGGAGGTGTGCGCCCGCTACCGGGTCCCGGTGGTCTCGCGCGGCGGCGGGACGAGCCTGGCCGGGCAGACGGCCAATGCCGCCGTGGTGATCGACTGGACCAAGTACTGCCACGGCCTGGTGTCGGTCGACATCGACGCCCGGACCTGCGTCGTCGAACCAGGTATCGCGCTGGACGACCTGAACCGGCAGCTGGCCGAGCACGGTCTGATGTACGGCCCGAAGCCTGCCACTCACCGCACGTGCACGATCGGCGGCATGGTCGGGAACAACTCGTGCGGAGCGACCGCGCAGGCCTACGGCAAGACGGTCGACAACCTCACCCGGCTCGAGGTGCTCACCTACGACGGGCTGCGGATGTGGGTCGGCCCGACCAGCGACGACGAGTACGCCGAGATCGTCACCGCAGGCGGAACGCGGGCTGAGATCTACGCGACGCTGCGGAAGCTGCGCGATGATCATCTTGCACTGATCAGGACCCGCTACCCGAAGATCCCGCGACGGGTGTCGGGCTACAACCTGGACTCGTTGCTGCCCGAGAACCACTTCGACCTCGGGCGGGCGCTGGTCGGCTCGGAGGGGACGCTGGTGACGGTTCTGCACGCGGAACTCACCTTGGTGGAGGTGCCCGCGGCCAAGTCGATGGTTGTGCTCGGCTATCCCGACATCGCGGCCGCCGGCGATGCGGTGACCGCGATCTTGTCGCACGATCCTTGGCAGCTCGAAGGTCTGGACCAGGTGCTCGTGCAGCTTGAGAAGCAGGCCGGTCTGGCGCACGGCGCCATCGACGAGCTGCCGCACGGCGGCGGTTGGCTGATGATCCAGTTCGCGGGTGCGGACACCGCCGAAGCCGACGCGAAGGCCGAAGGTCTGATCGAGGCATTGCAGGGGACCGAACACGAACCGCAGGTCAAGTTCTACGACGATCCGGCCAAGGAGGACGAGCTGATCGAGGTTCGCGAGGCCGGTCTCGGTGCCGCCGCTCACCCGGTCGGCCGGCACGACAACTGGCCGGGGTGGGAGGACTCGGCCGTGCCGCCGGACCGGCTCGGCGACTACCTTCGGGACCTGCGTTCGCTGTTCGTCGAGTTCGGCTTCGACGCAGACGAGACAGCGGTCTACGGCCACTTCGGGCAGGGCTGCATCCACTGCCGTATTCCGTTCGAGCTCCGCACCGCCGACGGCGTCGCTCAGTTCCGCGCCTTCATGGAGCGAAGCGCTGACCTGGTGACGTCCTACGGGGGTTCCCTGTCCGGGGAGCACGGCGACGGCCAGGCGCGCGGTGAGTTGCTGTCGAAGATGTTCGGCGACGAGGTCGTCTCGCTGTTCGGCGCTGTCAAGATGCTGTTCGATCCCGACAACCAGATGAACCCCGGAAAGGTGGTGTGGGCCAATCCGCTGGACGGCCAGCTCCGGCTCGGCCCGGACTACACCCACGCCGAACCGTCGACCTACTTCTCCTACCCCGAGGACCAGGGCCGGTTCTCCACGGCAGTTCTGCGCTGCGTCGGCATCGGCACGTGTCGTAATTCTGTCAGCGACGACCAGGTCATGTGCCCCTCCTACATGGTCACCCGGGAGGAGGAGCACTCCACCCGCGGTCGGGCCCGCCTGTTGTTCGAGATGTTGCGCGGGGAGGTCATCACCGACGGCTGGCGCTCGACAGAGGTCCGTGACGCGCTCGATCTCTGCCTGGCGTGTAAGGGATGCAAGACCGACTGTCCGGTCAACGTGGACATGGCCACGTACAAGGCCGAGTTCCTCGCGCACCACTACCGCGGCCGACTCCGCCCCAGAGCTCACTACTCGATGGGCTGGCTTCCGGTGCTGGCCCAGGTGGCCAACAGGATCGCGCCCGTGGTCAATGTCCTCACCGGGATCCGGCCCGTGGCAACTCTGCTCAAAATCGGTGGTGGCATCGCACCAGAACGCGACATCCCGATCTTCGCCGCCCAGTCCTTCACCTCGTGGTGGCGATCCCGCGATCACCCGGAGCGTGTCGCGCCGAGGGGCCCGGTGGTGCTGTGGCCGGACACGTTCACCAACGGCTTTCACCCGGGACTCGCGCGCGCTGCGGTGCGGGTGCTGGAAGAGGCCGGCTTCGAGGTGCGCGTGCCGGCTCGACCGGTGTGTTGCGGTCTGACCTGGGTCTCCACCGGCCAGCTCGGCATCGCACGACGGGTGTTGCAGCGCACTCTCGCTGTGTTGACGGACGAGATCAGGGCCGGGGTCCCGGTTGTCGGCCTCGAACCGTCGTGCACGGCGATGTTCCGAGCCGACGGTCCCGAGCTGCTCGCCGGCGACGAGGACATGCGACGCCTCTCGAAGCAGACCATGACGCTCGCTGAGTTGTTGACCGAGCGCGCGCCGGACTGGCAGCCGCCGCAGCTGAACGCCAACGCGCTGATCCAGACCCACTGCCACCAGCACGCGATCATGGG
>JBBSQJ010000117.1:0-13127 GCA_038257965.1 Propionibacteriales bacterium | reverse complement strand
TGAGCTTCGCCCGACGTGCCCCGAGCTTCGCCCGATGGGCCCTGAGCTGCACCCGCTGGGCCCTGAGCTTCGCCCGATGTGCCCTGAGCTGCACCCGATGTGCCCTGAGCTTCGCCCGATGTGCCCCGAGCTGCACCCGATGTGCCCTGAGCTTCGCCCGATGTGCCCCGAGCTGCACCCGATGTGCCCTGAGCTGCACCCGATGTGCCCCGAGCTGCACCCGATGTGCCCCGCGCTGCACCCGATGTGCCCTGAGCTTGTCGAAGGGCATTCCCCGGCGCGCGGTCCCACTGAGCCGCGGGCGGTGGGGTCGGCGATTGCGGTTCAGTCATATGCCGGAGGCGCGCGACTCGCCGAGATCGGTCAGCCGGTCGCGCAGTCTGGCGGCCTCGGTCGGTTCGAGGCCGGGAATCCTCGCCCCGGTTTCGGGGCTGGCCGTACGCAGACTGATCGCGGCCAGCCCGAAGGCTCTCTCCATTGGACCTGACTCGACCTCGACCAGCTGCATCCGGCCGTACGGCACAGCGACGAGCTTGCGGAACCACACGCCGTGGGTGATGTAGAGGTCGTCCTCGCGCTCGACGTATCCCCATGAGGTCCAGCTCGGGCTGCTCCGGATCAGTCGGAACAGGCTGTAACCGCCGGTGCCGACCCAGATCGCGGCGGAGACCCACCACCAGTTCCCACCGCCGAGCAGACCGAACAGCAGGGCCGGAATGGTGCCGATCAGCGGCGGGATGGTGCAGGCCAACAGCTTGCGCATCTTTTGATACTGCGGGGACAGCCGCGTCCACTCATACGCTGGTGGTGCGAACAGTTCATCCATGGCGCTGCCAATCTACCGGGAGTATCCAGCGACTCCCTTGTGGCACGGAACGGCCGGCGCCGAAATCAGCGGCGGCGGCGCAACTCCCTCGGTGGTTTGGGTCCCTTGATCGAGACGCCGCCGAACAGGCTCAGCCCCTTGATCACGAGCACCGGAGCCCGGGGGTCGCGCTCGCCGAGGTCCTTGACGTCGGTGCCACCGAAGATCCCGGCCGTCTGGTCGCGCACCTCCATGCCGGCCGGCACCTTGATGTCCAAACCACCGAAGCACCACGCGCCCGTGATCTCGACGACCGGGCCCTCGAACGTGGCCTCCCGCAGGTCGAGGTCCATCCCGCCGAACAGCGCGTACGCCCTCGTCTGCTTCTTCATCCGCCAGCGACCCTTGCGCGTCACGCCTCCGAAGATGGCGATCATGTTGTCCGCATCGTCGGAGGCGTGCGCGGTGTCGATCTGATATGGCGATTCCTGCTGGCTCGACAGGCTGGTCAGCTTCGGCGGTGTGACCACGACCAGATCGTGGGTCAGCGGAACGAGTTCGTCGAAGGTCCGGGCAGACATGGCCTTGTCGAGACGCTCGTCGTGCTCGTCGCGAGTCAGCCGCCCCTCGGCGTAGGCAGTGCTGAGCACATTCGCGACCTGGTCGCGATCGGCATCGGAGGCGCGCAGATTTCCGCCGGCGACGGGTCCGACGGCGACGGGTTCGGGACAGCTGTCAGTCATACCCTCCACGATATGACTCGATCGGGCGCCGATCCACGCTGCGCCGCACATACCAGGGCCGACAGCGACGCCGATCCGGGAGATCCCTGAGCGAGTTCGTCGCCATCCGTGGTTCGCAGCCGCTGCGGCTAGCGTGCCGACCCGGCCGAGAGCTCGCAACCATGCTGCCTCCCTGGGTCGAGATCGGCTAAGCTACAGCGGCGGTCGGGCAAGAACCGCTCAGCGGATGTAGTTCAATGGCAGAACATCAGCTTCCCAAGCTGATAGTGCGGGTTCGATTCCCGTCATCCGCTCCACAACATCACCCCTGGTCACAGGTCATTTGCTCTCATCCGAGACGACCGACGCGTTCGCTGTGGGCCCCACGCGGGCCCCAGAGGCGGTCTGGGACTTCACCTGGCCCTCTGCCGTTCGGGCTGCTAGCCGGGCGTCCAGGGCTGCCGCGATCCCTTCATCCGCAACCCGGCTGCTGTGCTGGTAGATCAGGGCAGCCGCCGGCGAGTCGTGGCCCATCCGCGACATCAGATCCCGCAGGCTGGCACCCGACTGGGCCGCCATCGTGTTCCCGGTGTGTCGCAGATCGTGCAGGTGCAGTGTCGGCACGCCGAGCTGCTGGCGGATCCGGGACCATCCCACCGCCGAGTTGAAATTGCCCCGGTGCATCGGATCGCCGTGCTCGTTCGGAAACACCAGGCCGTCGGGGCCCGGCCCGGAGTACTCGTCCAGGTGCTCGACCAGCACCGGCAGGATCGCTCGCGGAAACGACACCATCCGCTCGCCCGCTCGCGACTTGGGCGGACCGATTTGCAAGCCACCCGAGGCGGTCACGAACTGTCGGCGAATGCTCACCGTGCAGTGCTCGAGGTCCAGATCGCACCTTGTGAGTGCCGTGATCTCACCCCAACGCAGCGAGGCGAATGTCTTCAGCAGCATGAACGCCTTCCACCTCAGTGGCACCAACTCGACCAGCTCGTACAGCTGATCGAGGCTCAGCACGGGGCGTTCAGCGGCACGTTCCTCGCCCGCACCCTTGATCCGGCACGGGTTGACCGCGATCAGCTCGTCCTCTGTCACCGCAGTGTTCAAGATCGCGCGCATCAGCCGATAGCTCTTCGCGACCATCGTCGGCGACACACCCTCCCCGAGAAGCGCAGCCCGCCATGCTCGGACCGTCGCCATGTCGAGCCGCCCCAACGGCACCGGACCCAACCTCGGCTCCAGGTGTCGACGCAGCAGCGATCGATACACGTCCACCGTCTTCGGACGCAAGCGAGGATGTTGCTCTATCCACCGCTCCGCGTACGCGCCAAACGTCACCCGGCTGCCAGTGCGGTCCGGCAAGCCACCGGAGCCGGCCTGGCGTTCGAGCTCGGCCAGCACGCGTGCCGCGTCGGCTCGCCGGAGGTATGTGGTCGGGTACGAGACCCTTCGACCGTCGCGAGTCCGATACCGGATCTGCCACCGTCCCGATTCGCGCTGTCGCAACGAACCGAAGTAGCGACGACTCGTCATGACAGCCGCCTCGCGGAAAGCCAGACTCGATCGGCCAGGTCGTCAGCCAGGCCCACGCCGTGCTCAGTCGCCAGTGCGTCAAGATCAACAGCATCGAATCGCAGGAACTTGCCCAGCTTGTAGAACCGCACCTTGCGCTCGCTGACAACGCGGCGCATGTACCGCTCCGTGACATTCAGGTAGACCGCCGCCTCGCCGAGCGTCAGATATCTCGTGCGAGCCGCGACCGGAGCCAAGCCTTCCATGATCATCTTCCGTTCGTCGGGTGGTTGGGTGTTCGGCCTCCCCCGATTTGGGAGTGTTTGGTCTTCGGTCCGGTCGTCAAGGGCACTTCGTGTCCTTCGGGATTCGCTGCGCTCACCCTTGACCACCGGTCCTGCGACCAAGGGCGGGCTGGTTATCGGGGGAGGCCGAGCTGTGGTGACGCTCGCCAGTCCGCTTGCCTTGGTCGCAGGAGCTGTTCGGCTATGGCGGCCCGGTCGAGTTGCCGAACGAGTTATCCACAGGGTGCAGGGTTTTGGCTGTCTCGTACTGGGCGCGCCACCGTTGCCGTTCGGCGATGGAGGCGAGGATGACCCGCGCATAGGTGTTCGGGTCGGGGCGGCTGTCGGTCCACAGGAACCGTGGTGTCCCGTCGGGGAGGTGCACATCGGCGGCCATCCGTTCGACCTCGGGTGCGACGATGCCAGCGCTGGTTAGGGCTTCCCGGACGACAGCCGCGCGGTCGGCCTTGTGGGCGGCGAGGGTCTTGCCGGACCACTGGCGGGAGACGAGGACGCGGCGGCCGCCACAGCCGAGGTTGGCGCGGTCGTGGGCTGGTTTGTCGCAGTGGCCGGGTTGCAGGCCGGGGCTGGCGTTCTCGGGTTGCACGCCGTAGCGGAGCCAGTTCGAGCATCCGGGCGAGCACGGCAGGTAGCGGAGCTCGGCGTGCAGCCGGTCGACGTGCGCCAGATAGGCCGGGCCAGCGGCGTCTTGTCCGGTGTGGGCGTCGGAGATGGCTTTGGTCAGGTACTTCGTCAGATACCGGACGGCCCGATCCGCATCAGCGGAGGGGGCGATGATGCCCTGCAGGTCGATCTGCGACCCGAACCGGACCACATGCACCGGCCTGGCATCGGGATTGTCGGCGAGCCGGTCCAACGCTTCTTCCCAGGTCGGCAGCAGCTCACCGGTCGAAGGGTCGCAGTAGTCGCCGCCAACCCAGACTGGTAGTTCGTCGACGTAGATCGGCTGGTCGAACGCCGGCCACCAGATCTGAACATAGGAGGCTTTAACGACGCCCCTGAGCAGCTCGCGAGGAATCGCGCCACGGATCGCCGCATGCAGATGGGGTGCCAACCGGCGTTGGGGCTCGACGGCGGCGAAGTACTGCACCCGGTAGCCGGCGCAGCGGCGAAGGTTCTGCCACAGCCGGTCGACCAGCTTCGGAAAGTGCAACGCATCCAACGCGGCCCGCCGATAGTCATAGCTGCCGGGGTCGACAGGCGCGCCGGTGGGAGTGACTTTGCCGTAGGAGCCGAGCGTGACGGTGAGGAACATCGACGGCCGGTAGGTCTTCCCGTCCGGTGTGGAGAAGGGGCGGCCGATGGTGCGGTCCTCCCGCGGTACCCGAGGAAGATCCGGCGCGTCTTGTCGGCGACGGGTCGACCGCACCCGCCGATCACCCTCACCACCAGCCAGCTCGTCGCCCTGGTCCTCGAGTTCGTCGGCCTGGTCCTCGAGTTCGTCGGCCGGCTCGAGCTCGAGCTGGTCGGGTTCGTGGTCGCGGTGCCACCCTTCGGCGCATTGCTGCATTCGGAGCACTTTGGCTTTGTGGGCACACGACGGGCAGACCGCGTCGCGGGTCGACCCGCACGGTATCGCCACCGTCTCGGTGGTCGAGGTTTGCCGGTCCTCCACACGCCGAACGAGTGGCCGGATGCAGACCTTCTGCGCGATCGCCAGCTCACGGGCCACGTCGTTGTCGATCATGGCCAGGTCGAGCACGGAGGCGAGAGTCATGCCGCCACCCCCGGCTCAGTATCGGTCTCGCCGGAGCGGTCGGTTTCGGTGACGAGTTCGAGGGTGAGGCGATTCGGCGTGAGCAGCTCGTCGATGTGCTGGTCGGTGATGTGGGAGAACCGCACCCGGACCGGTTCGGCGATGCCGTCGACGGCGACGTAGCCGACACCGGGGAGGCTGTCGGGGATCTGGTCGGCGAGCGCTCCACGGTTCCGGGCTCCGGCTCCGATGGTCAGGTTCACCTGCTCCGGTTCGTTCAACCTGAGCGCGATCCTTGTGGGGAACAGGTCCCGCATCGGCAGAACTTCCTTCCGGGGATCTTGGACTGCTCCGACGACGACGACACCCACGGCCCGACCTTGAGACAGCAGCAGTCCGAGTGCGGCTTCCATTCGCTTCTTGGCGGTCCGGTCCAACGTCCAACCGGTGAGCGCGGCGAGCTCGTCGACGACCAGGACGATCAACGGCTCATCCGTCGACGGAGTATGCAACCGGGTGACGCCTCGGAGCCGGTCCTGTCGTCGGCGCATGATCAGCACGGCGTCGTCGAGCAGGTCGGCGAACGCGGTTTCGTATGCGGCGCTCGTGCTGTCGCCGTGGCAGAACCGGTCGAACAACGGTCGGCCGGCGGCGAGTTCCATCCCACCTTTCGGATCGATCACCCACAGCTTCACCACACCGGTCCGGACAGGGTCGGCGAGTTGGCAGATGATCGACCAGATCACCGACCCTTTCCCGGCACCGGTCGCACCGACAACCAGGGTGTGGGAGCCGACCAGGGGGAGGGACCAGACGGTGCCGTCTTCGGCCAGGGCGACCGGCAGACCATCGACCAGCGGCTCAGCTGCGGCGGGGATGGGGTCGACGGTTCGGGTGAGTGGGTCGTCGACGAGGAGCCACAGGTCGAGCTCGTGGACCCGGCCCGATATCGACCGGACTCGGCAGACGGGCGCGCCGAACGTTTGAGCCAATCGGGGCGCCGCGGCGGCGTAGTCCTCGATCGTTTGGCCGGGCAGCATCCGGACGCCGACCCGATCGACCGCCAGGGTGGATCGGACGCCGATGATCGACGGCACGTACTCATCGCCGGCCCGGGTGAGGGTGAGGCCGGCGGTGTCCATCGCTGGGACCCAGCGGCGGCGGTAGACGAACCAGGACCGCCGCCAGGCCCGGAGCGGGAACCGGACCCAGCCGAGGAACCCGGCCGGCCAGCGGACCCGCCACACGACGAGTCCGGCGAGGGTGAGGGCCAGGGCGATGATGATCGGCCACGGCCCGAATCGGTGCCATATCCACGCCACCCCCACCGCGAGGGCGAAGGTGGCGAGGGCGGCCGGTGTGGTCACGATGAGGACGATCAGGCGGCAGAGTTTGCGGGCGATCCAGCCGCCGGCCACCGCCCACACCGAGAGTTTCACGGCGGGGGCGATGGTCCGGACCGGCTGGTCGTCGACCCGACTCGACGAGTACCGCATGAGCTACAGCCGTCCGAGCTGGGCTGAGGCGAACGTGCCGGCGGAGGTGACGACATGCAGCACGCCGTCCCCGATCGGTGTCACGCCGAGGACGAGTCCGAACAGGATGCAGACGATCGCGACGAATCCTTTGACGATCTTCCACTTGATCAACAAGACGACGATCAGGCCGAGGAGCACCGCGGCCGCGACGACCGACATCAGGCGGCCCTCCGTGTGCTGGTCGGCCACGGGATCAGGGCGGGGAGCCGGACGAAGACCAGCTGGTCGCCCTGCCGGATCAGGTCGGCTTGCTCGTGGGAGCCGGCCGCATGTGCGATCGCGGCGAGGACGAGGGTCAGGGTGCGCCGGTCCAGGCCGGCGAGCACGTCGGCGAGGTCCGGGATCGGGCGGCCGTCGATCAGGGCGGCCGCGATGGTGAGGACCCGCCGTTCGCCTCCGGAGCAGACTCCGGCGTAGTCGAGCAGGGTCGCCACGTCGAGCCAGAGCACACCCGGCCGACTGCAGGGCTTCACCCACGGGCAGCCGGTCTGGGCGAACTGGCCCCGGAAAGCGCGGACCAGCAGCTCGATCCCGGCTTCCTGCGGATAGTCCCCTTTCGCCCAGGCCCGGAGCCCGGCCGCAGCCGTCGCCGGCATCTCAGGCCGCCTTCGGAACATCGGCACGCTTCGGAGCGGCCAAACCCGAGGCCCGCAACGAGTAGGCGATCTTCGGGAACTTGCCCTCCTTGATGTACGGCGTGACCGTCAGACCCTCGAGGACGACCGGCCGGACCGGTGTGCCCGGCAGCGCCTCCGGAGGCACCGGCTGCACAGCAGCGACGATCTTGACCTTGAACGTGCGTTCCCGCGCATCAGGGTCGAAGTCCATGACGTCGACCTGCCAGATCGGCAGACCCGTCGCCTTGTCCCGCTCCTGCACCGGGTTCTCCTTCGTGCCGGCGCCGAACTCGTTCCGTGCGCTGATCGCACTGACGACGCCGAGCCCATGCGAGAACAACTCGCTCGACTCGACCTTGAACGGTCCCTGAACAGCCATGACGCCTCCTGGTTTCGTGGCCCGACGATTTGTCGCGGCCTCCGAAAGAAGTTCATCGCGTTGCGAGTCCGGATCCGAGAGCTGCGAGTCGGCCCTACCTCGGCGATCACTAGGCACCAACTAGGCATTAGGTGACATCGGGCGGAGTGGCCGCGTAGCATGGTGCGTAGTCGAGTCAGGAAGAGGTGCGAGTCCGTTGTCGAACACGGTTCGCGATGCGACCCCGAACGTCGCGCTGTACAACCTCCCTGACGCCGCCGGTCTGACCCAGCGCGAGCTCGCCGAGGCTCTCAACAAGATGGCGCATGAGTTCGGAGAAGTGCCAAGCGTCGAGGCCAACCACGTCAGCCGTTGGGAACGCGGCGCGATTGGCCGCCCACGTCCTGCCCACCAGCGCATGCTGGCGAGAATCTTCGAGGTGTCGATCGAGGAGCTCGGGTTCACCCGGCCCAGGCAGGCTCCCACGACTGGCCCGATCACCGACGCCAGTGACGCGCTGGACTTCGCGATGATCGACGGACGCCCCGTCCTCACTGACCCCACCGTCGACCGCAGCCAGGACGGGTAGCGAGCCACTAGGCGCCGGCTCAATCGGCTGCGGCGCGCTTTGTCGTCGACGGCCGTCGATCTGTACCCGGCCGAGGTCCGTCTCGATGACACCGGTCTGATCTCAGATCAGGGCTGGCTGTTGGACCAGCCGGTGAGCTTGGACGAGATTCGCTTGATTTCCGAGTTCGAAGCGCCGGCGGCCGCCGTCAACGGTGCAGAGCCCGAGTCCGCCCGAGTCCGACCTCTGGCAACCGTGACCAAGCGTTACGCCCGCTACAGCCATGCCCTCCGAGAGGTCGAGCGACCCGCCCTCTTCGAGAATCGTCTCTCGTACCGGCTCACCGGGCTCACCACGGGCCGGGTCCCGACAATGACCATCGGTCTCACGACCTACTTCGACATGGTCGACATCTGCGAATCCGTCGCTCACGAGCTGGCGGCCGCCCATCTGCGCGACGGCAGCGACAAGCCTGAGCCTGCCTCCTGGCGGCGACTGCCATTCCGCCGTCTGATTGACGACCCGTTCGACCTGAGCAGGAGAGCGCTCCTGCCCTCGATCGACACGCTCACCATCCGCAAGAGCCGCGACGGGGCCAGCTTCATCCTGCATCAGCGCGACCCGGCAAGGGTGGCTGTGGCCGGCGGAGAGATGCACCTGATGCCTGCCGGCGTCTTTCAGCCCTCGAGCATCTATCCGGCCGCCCAGTACGCCGACCTCGACCTTTGGCGCAACGTGCAGCGCGAATTCAGCGAGGAGTTCCTGGGAAACCCGGAGCACGACGGCGACGGTGCGCCAGCCGACTACGCGACCGAGCCGTTCGTCAGCCTGGATCGTGCGAAGGCCGCAGGGAACATGACAGTCAGCTACCTCGGCACGGCATTCGACGCGCTGACCCTGGCCACTGAGGTCCTGACCGTGGCCGTGATCGACGCCGACACCTACGACGACGTGTTCGCCGCACTCGTGGAGGACAACACCGAGGGCACGATCGTGCGCCACGGCCGGACCAATCCCAGCCCGGCCGTACCGTTTGCCGAGCCCGTGGTGCGGCAGCTCCTCGACGACCGTCGGCTCGCCCCCGCGGCGGCTGGATGCCTACGACTCGCGTGGGAACATCGCCACCAGCTCCTCGGGCTCTGAGCCGTGCGAATTCTCGTCACCGGAGCCCACGGCTTCCTCGCCCAAGCCGTCATCGGCGACCTGGAGGAGGCCGGCCATCAAGTCGCCACACTGACACGACGGTCTGCGGATGGGTTGTCTCGGTCGGCGTACGTGGCCGATCTTCGCGATCGTGCCCAGCTCGAGCGCGAGCTCGACGAGGCCGCCTTCGACGTTGTGTGCCACCTGGCGGCGCTGACCAAGGCTCGCGAATCACTCGACCGACCCCTCGACTACTGGGACGCTAACGTGACTGGCACGCTCAACCTGCTCCGAGCGGTCAACGACGATGCCGCCGTGGTCCTCGCGTCGACCGCAGCGGTATACGGCAGCGACGCCGAAGGCACTCTCGACGAGGACCGACCCATCCGGCCAGGCAGCCCCTATGCCGCGTCCAAGTACGCCGCTGAACAGATCATCACGGCGACCGCCGAAGCCAGGGGGACCCAATCAACCGTCATGCGGTGCTTCAACATCGCCGGGGCAGTCGACGGGATCACCGACACCGACACGTCCAGGGCCATCCCAGCCTTGCTTCGAGCCGCTGCCGGCGACTCCGACGCGTTCGTCATCAACGGCGACGGGTCTAGCCTCCGCGACTACACCCACGTCCTGGACGTAGCACGCGCATTCCGGCTGGCGATCGAGAACCGCCGAGACGGCCAATGCGTCTTCAACGTTGGCACGGGCACGGGACTAAGCCTCGCCGAGCTCGTCGAAACTGCACGCGCGGTCACGGGACGTGACATTCCCGTTCGTCACCAGCCACCGAAGCGCGAGCCGCAGCAGCTCGTGGCAGATGTCAGCCGCATCTCAGCCGAGCTGCGCTGGACTCCGAAGCAATCGAGCCCGCGCGAACTGCTCGACGACGCGTGGACCGCGCAGACCGAGGCGCTCAGGATCGCGTAGTGCGGGCTGCATGCAGGATTCAAGACGCGCAAAAATGCGCAACCTGTGCTGCTGAATACGGCTCTAGTCAATCAAGGCGCGGCGCTGGACGCCGCGCGGACGCTTCGCGTGTCCTCGCTTCGCTGCGGGCCGCTACGCGCCCAAATCGCCATATCTCAGCCACGCACCTTCGTACTTGCAGGCTCACTCATACCGCGGGGATTGCACAGGCTCACTCACACCGCAGGGAGCCGGAGTCCGTGGCCTCGTCGGGCCCCGTCGAACGCGGCTGTCGAGCTGGTGGATGAACATAATCCTCCTGGCCTGGTGTGCCATCGAACGGGGATGATCTTGAGAACTGGGTGAAGGCGCTGGGCGCTCCTTCAGCTCACGCCGAGGGCGAGTCTCACTCAGCTGTCACATCGTCGCATGAGATGATGAGTCACCCAGTCAGGGTCCGGCCATTGACCTGCACGTCAGGGAGCCGATTGCGTGTTCATTACGTGACCGTCACCGGTCCCTGTCCGGAATCGCCGTTGAGGTCTGATGGATCGACGGTAGCTAAAATGACATCACGGGGATCAATACCTCTAAAGCCGAGCAGGATATCGCTACTTCTATATTGTAAGTATCCTGCCCAGTTCCCCGAGAGCAATTGCAGGATGTTTACCTGGGTGGGCTCGCCATTGATCGCAATTGTCGAAGGTATCCAGATCGCATCGGACGCGCGATCAATCTCTGTTCGGGCAGACGCATGGTCTTTCACCGATGCGGAAGCCGAAATGGCGACGGCGGTAGCGGCAACGCGTTGATCTACCACACTGGACAAAGGCTCCAGATGAGTAGTGACAACCAGGAAGGTAGCGTTCGAGTTCAAGCGACCTTCTATCCTCATCTCGCCGTCGTCTGCGTTCACGAGCCTTTGTATCGCTCCAGTCTCGGAAGCCCACCCGATGGCGAATTTCGCTTTCATGTACTCACAATGCCTGGTAGTACCCAGTGCACCGCGTATAGGAACCCTCCTTTAGGACCACATAAACCCACGCATCGTTATGCCGTCCGAGGTACTTCGTGTCGTAATGGGTCGATTTGTGGACCGTCCATGTCCAGTCAGAGTTGCCTATCGAAATGTAGACTTTGCCGGCTCTTCGTATCTCCGGTGGGGCCCGTGGTTTGGACGCAGGGTTGGTTGGGACGGCTCGTGGCGTGCAGTCAGCGGTGTCCCGGTGTCGTGGGGGATCAGCACTGTCGGTCGGTGCCGACCTTCAGATTTTGAACGCCATTGGTGGACGACTGGCGGATATGGAGTGTCAGGCACATGGCGGGTTCGGAGGACAGCAACCCGCCCAGATAGGTGCCTGCGCGTCGGCAGGATTCGAAGATCACGCGCGTCGCTATCCACGGCGAAAGGTCCAGCGGCTTGCCGCCAGCGCCGCTGGTCCAGACCGAAGCCGGCACCCAGGCGAGGTAGCCGTGCGAACCGGCGGCCAGCTCGACCGTCGTGGCCGACCCTGGCGCCGCGAAGAGGGGCATCTTCAACCAGAACATGCCAGCCGGGATCTGAAGGTCGTCGGGAACGTGGCCACGGACCTCGGTGCCGAGTTCTTCGAACGTCAAGCGGCCTGCTGAGGTTGACGTCCCAGGCTGCGGTGTCATCGCGCTGGAGGTTGCGTCCGAACAACCGAGTCGGATCGTCCGCATCCCGGATGGGCCAGCTGGCGCGGCCGACGCCGGGGTGGACAGACCACTAGGCTCCAGCGGGCCAGGCGACCCGGACGGATCCGGAGTCGACACCGTGCAGCCGCCGGCGAAGACGACGGCACAGGTCAGCACTGCCCAGCAGCGGGCAAGACCGGCACCGCCGGCCATGGACCGACGAGGCCGTGTCGAACGACAAGAACCGCTCCGCACCTATCCACTGTCGCCCACGACACCCGACGACGGCCAGTCCCGGAGGTTCGAAGATCGGTGGTGTGAGCGACACGCGGTGGTGAGTTGACGGGTGGAGGGTCGAGGCCTCCCGATGATCGAGAGCGACCAAGCTGCTCGTCCGGAAGGCCTCGACGATGTCCGAGCCTACGGGGTGTGCGTCTGCGCGCTCTGATTCTTGTTACTGCTCTCGGTGTGACCTGCTGGTCGGCCTCGACGGGTTCCACGTTGTCGACGTCGTCGAGCATCACGGCCGGCACGGGCCGTGGCTGCGGATCGTGGTCGAGTCGCCGCCTCGGGCGGAGGGCTGCCGGGTCTGTGGGGTGATCGCGCACAGCCACGGCCGCCGCGAGGTGCGGCTGGTCGACGTCCCGTGCATGGGCCGGCCGGTGGAGCTGGTCTGGCGCAAGCGAACCTGGCGTTGCGCCGAACGGGCCTGTCCGGGTGGGGTGTTCACCGAGCAGGACGACGATCTCGCCAAGCCGCGCGGGTTGTTGACGGTCGGGCGTGTTGGTGGGCGATCGGTCAGCTGCGTCGCGAACACGCCTCCGTGCAAGGGCTTGCCCGGCAGCTCGGCACGACATGGCGGACGGTGTGGACGTCGATCAAGCCACTCCTGGAAGCGTTGGCCGCCGACGAGTCCCGGTTCGACGGCGTCACCACCCTTGGCGTCGATGAGCACGTTTGGCATCACGTATCGACCAAGCCTGTCGAGCAGGGCGGGCGTGGCCCGAAGGAACTGACCGGGATGGTCGACCTGTCCCGCGACTCTTCGGGTCGGACCCGGGCCCGGCTGCTCGACCTCGTCCCGGGCCGATCGGGTGCCGCCTACGCCGACTGGTTGAAGGCCCGCAACGAGGCGTTCCGGGCCGGGATCGGGGTCGCGACCCTAGGTGGCTGGTGTTTTTCGCGTGGCGTTGACCGGGGTTCCGGGTTGGGCCTTGGAGGATGGTCGGAGTCCGTCTGAGGGGTGTGTTGATGACGCTGGGGATGACGCCGACGCAGGGTGATCTGTTTCGGTCGACGGT
>JBBSQJ010000116.1:0-13159 GCA_038257965.1 Propionibacteriales bacterium | reverse complement strand
TGTCGTCGAAGCCGACCACCGCGACGTCGGCGGGCACACGTTTGCCGGCCGCTCCGAGGGTGATCAGTGCTCCACGTGCCATCAGATCGTTGGCCACGAAGACCGCATCGAGATCCGGGCGATGAGCCAGCAACTCGCGCATCGCCGCCGCCCCTCCGTAGCTGGTGAAGTCGCCGTGGCAGACCGCGCTGTCGTCGAGCCCCGTCTCCGCCATCGCCTGTCGCCAACCGTTCAGCCGATGCGTGGCGGCGTGCATGTCCATGGCACCGGTCACGGTCCCGATCTGTCGTCGACCCAGCCGGATCAGATGCCGCGTGGCCTCGCGGGCGCCACCGACGTTGTCCACATCGACGTAGTAGCGCTCGTGCAGCCCGAGCATGGTGGTCGGGTCACCACCGAACACGGTCGGTACGATATCGCTGAGCTCGACCAGATCCCGGTCGCCGGCGTGATGGGAGACGACCAGAGCTCCGTCGACCGTCCCACCACCGAGATAGCGTCGTGTCTTGCGCCGTGGATCGGAGCTCGAGACCAGCAGGTTCAAGACGTAGTCGGTGTCCTCGAGCCGCTCGGTGATCCCCTTGACCACCGACGCGAAGTAGGGGTCGGAATAGAACCGACCGATGTCCTCGGGGATGAGCAGGGCGATTGCCATTGCCTGCCGACTGGCCAGAGTTCGGGCCGCGCGGTTGGGAACGTAGTCGAGCTGCGCGATCGCCTTGTTGACCGCGTCCACCACGTGCGGGCTCACCTTGGGTGAGCCGTTCACCACCCGGGAGACGGTGGCCCGACTCACCCCCGCGGCGGTCGCAACCATCTCCAGCGTCGGCGGCGCGGTCGAACTCATGGACAGATAGTAGCGCTGGTGAGAGCGCTCTCATCGGGTTGTCGGCGATCCCTTCCGGAGCTGGGCGGGTAGCTGTCCGGACGCGGTGGGTAACTGCGCGGACTGCTCAGCCGCGCAGGTATCCCTCGAGCTGGTCACGCTCGAACTCGACCTCGCTGATGTGGGACTTCACGATGTCGCCGATGCTCACGATGCCACCGAGCCGTTGCTCGTCGTCCACCACGGGCAGGTGCCGGATCCGTTCGTTCGTCATGATCTCCATCAACGAGCGGACCGAGTCGTCCTGATTGCAGGTGTGCACGACCGAGGTCATGATCGCCGACACCGGCGAGGAAAGGAACTCCGGACCGTCGGCGAGGTGGCGCACCACGTCTCGTTCGGTGACGATCCCGTCGACCGTACGTCCGTCGGCCGACACCACCACGGCACCGAGGTTGCGATCGCGCAGAGTCGTAACCAGTTCGACAACCGAGGCTGTGGGATCGATCACCACGACGTCGAAGCCCTTGGTGATCAAAATGTCGCGGATGTGCATCGTGGGACCTCCTTGTGGCCGACCCTATCGGCTCGGTACGGATAAGGTGAAGGACCCTGCCCCCGCTGGAATGGTTGCTGTTCTGTCTCACTCACCCCGTCTCCGCGCTGTCCTTGCCGTCGTTTGCCCACTCTTTCTCGCCGCACTCGTGGCGTGCGGCACCGTCGCGCCGCAGACCACCGGCCCCGCCGGACCGCCGACCACTGCGGGGTCGAATCGAGCTCCGTCTGCGCCGACGAACCCGGCCACGACAGCCAGCCCGTCCCCGACCGTGACTGGCTCCACGTCGCCCGCGCCGTCGGCCAGCCGGGCCACTAGGGAACTGCCCAGGGGCGGAACGGTCGTGTTCCCGCGCTATCGCCTGGTCGGTTACGCCGGTCTCACGGGCGCGTCGACGCTGGGCCGCCTCGGCACCGGGCCACTGGACCAGCGGGTCGCCGAGATCGAGCGGCGTGCGAAGCCTTACGCAGGCGACAGGCAGATCCTGCCCGTCGTCGAGGTGATCACCACGATCGTGCAGGAGAGCCCAGGTCGCGACGGCAAGTACCGGATTCGACTGTCCGACGACAAGATCGCGACGTACCTGAAGGCCGCGCGCAAGCACCGGGCAGTGCTGTTGCTGGACATCCAGCCGGGCCACTCGGAGTTCACGGACGAGCTGAAGGCGTACGAGAGGTGGCTGCGCGAGCCGGATGTGGGCGTCGCACTGGACCCGGAATGGGCGATGGACCCGGGCCAGGTGCCGGGCCGGGTCTTCGGCCACACCACCGGCAAGGAGTTGAACTCGGTGTCGGTATACCTGTCGAGACTGGTCCAGCGCAATCGGTTGCCCGAGAAGATCATGGTGTATCACCAACTGGCGCCCGGGATCGTGCGCAAGGAGTCAGGACTGAAGAAGCAGACCGGCGTCGCTGTGGTCAAGTCGGTCGACGGCATCGGCAGTCGTGCGCAGAAGACCGACACCTACCGAACCGTCAACAAGACCACCCCGAGTTTCGTGCATCCGGGTTTCAAGCTGTTCTACGACGAGGACCGTGTCCACGGCAAGCTGATGACACCGGCGCAGGTGCTCGCACTGAAACCACGGCCGGACTACGTGCTGTACGAGTGACCACGTTGCGCGAGGTGACACAGGGCTGCGGCACAATCTTCGGCATGACCGCGCCCATCAGGCTCACCGGCGACGCCGACGCCGACGCTCTGCTCACCGACGACGACAATGCCTTGCTGATCGGCATGCTGCTGGACCAGCAGGTGCCGATGGAGAAGGCGTTCAGCGGACCCTACGTCATCTCGCAGCGGATGGGTGGCCGTCTCGATCCGCGCGCGATCGCCGAGCTGAACGAGGAGGACTTCATCGCGCTGTGCTCGGAGCGACCGGCCATCCACCGCTTTCCGGGTTCGATGGCCAAGCGGGTGCGACAACTGTGCCGTGTGCTCAGCGACGATTACGACGGCGAGGCGGCCAATGTGTGGGCCGGGGTCGCATCGGGGGCGGAGCTCACGAAGCGCCTGCAGGAACTGCCGGGGTTCGGCGCCGAGAAGGCAGCGATCTTCGCCGCGCTCCTCGGCAAGCAGCGCGGGGTCACGCCGGACGGCTGGCAGGAGGCGGCCGGACAGTTCGCCGAGCCGGGCGTCTTCCGGTCCGTGGCCGACATCGTCGACGCCGACAGTCTCGCGAAGGTCCGTGACACGAAGAGATCGTTCAAGGCTGCGAGGAAATCCGCCGCTGCTGACTGATTCCCTGAACCCAATGTGCCCTGAGCCTGTCCCAATGTGCCCTGAGCCTGTCGAAGGGCCCTGAGCCCGTCCCAATGTGCCCTGAGCCTGTCGAAGGGCGCTGATCCGTCCGGAGCCCGACGTCAGGCACTGAGCTCGATCGCACTGTTGGCCCGACGGTGGACGACCCGCGACGACTGTGCGCCCTGCCAGGCGTGGGTCAACCGTTCGACGGCTTCATCGAGCATGTCGGTCTGGTGTGTGAACGGCAACCGGACATAACGCTCGCCGCCGCCCTCGACGAAGAATCGGTGCCCGGGCGTGATCACCAGCCCGCGTGCCTCGGCCAGCTCGGCCAGCCGGCTCGACACGGGCGCCGGCAGGCGGACCCACAGGCTCAACCCGCCTGCCGGGCGGCGGAACTCCCAGTCCGGCAGGGCAGAGCTCACCAGATCGCTCAGATGATCACGCTGGCGTCGCAGCCGATCCCGCTGGTTCTGTAGCGGGGGACCGGGATCGCGCAGCAGCTCGGCCAGCACCAGCTGTTCGAATGGAGCGGTCCCGAGGTCCAGTGCCGCGCGGGTCTCCACCAGACGCGGCACGAGTGAGCGTGGTGCGCGAATCCAGCCGACCCGTAGTCCGCCCCAGAACGCTTTGCTGGCCGATCCGAGGCTGACGGCGCCGGGCAGCAGGGCCGCGAACGGCGTGGCCGGTGGGCTCTCGAGTCCGAGCTCGGTCAGGGTTTCGTCCACGATGGCGGTGACGTCGCGACGGTGCAGCTCGGCGGCGAGAGCCGTCCGGGTCGGCTCGTCCATCGACCGTCCGGTCGGATTTTGGTGATCGGGAATCAGGTAGACGGCACGGGCGCCGGTCTGGTCCAGCGTGCGGCCCAGCTCCGAGGACTCCCAACCGTGTTCGGGCAGCGGGTAGCCGACCGGCCGCAGCCCGGCGCGCCGGGTGGCCTCCAAGGCGTTTGGGTAGGTCGGGGACTCGAACAGCACTCGCTCCGGGTGGCTCAACACGCTGGTCACGACGACGACGAAGGCAGATAGGGCGCCTGTCGTCACAACGATCTGGTCGGGGCGGGTGTCGAGTCCACGACCTACGTACCATGCCGCGATCCGCTCGCGCAGTTCGTCCAGTCCGTCCGGCAGGTAGCCAGAACCCGACAACAGTTCAGGCAGCCGCTGGGCGGCGCGGGCATACGCGGGCGCGAGCCCGGGGGCGGCAGCCCCACTGGCGCAGTTCCAGCCGATCTCGTCCTCGCGCGTGCGGAACGAGCCGGGGAGGAAACCGCTGGCCGACATCCGATGAGGGCTCGCGACGAAGTTCCCGGCACCGCGCCGGGTGCGCAGATAGCCGGCTTCGCGCAGACGCGCGTACGCCGCCGTCACCGTCGTACGGCTGAGGGAGAGCCGGCCGGCCAGCTCCCGCTCACTGGGCAGTCGTTGTCCCACCACGAGTCGCCCGTCCACGGCGAGCATCCGGATCTGATCGGCCAAAGTCGCGTATGCCGGAGTAGCCAGTGGGCCGGCGGGGATCATCGTTCGCAGTCGCGCAGCCGATATCGTACGAACGGGCACGCGGCTGAGTATGGCAGAAGTGGCCACTGTGCGCAGTCCAATCGGACCAGCTCTTTCGAATTGGCTCTTATCGGGCAGTCCAATGTGCCCGACGATGGCCTGGTGAGATCACTGCGTCAGCTGCGTGGTTCGTACGACCTGCCACGACTGGACCCGCTCGCGCAACTCCGAGCCGGTCGTCTCGTCCGGCGGCTGCCACAGCTGTTCGCTGGGCTCGCCCTGTACGGCTGGTCGATGGCGATGATGGTGAAGGCCGGACTGGGCCTGGATCCATGGGACACCTTTCATCAGGGCCTCACCCGCTATCTGCCGCTGTCCTTCGGCCAGATCACGATGGTGGTCGGCGCCGGCGTACTGCTGGCTTGGATTCCGCTGCGACAGTGGCCGGGTGTGGGCACCGTGGCGAATGTCGTGGTGATCGGACTGGCGGCCGACGCCGGACTGTGGCTGCTGCCTGCGCCGGAGCAGCCCTCGATCCGGATCGCGATGATGGTCGCGGCCGTCGTCTTGAACGGTCTCGCCGGAGCCGCCTACATCGGCACCCATCTCGGCCCGGGTCCGCGCGACGGACTGATGACCGGGCTGGCCGCCCGGACCGGTCGAAGCCTACGGCTGATCAGGATAGCCATCGAGTTGACGGTTCTCGCGATCGGCTTCGTCCTCGGAGGTGTGGTGGGCGTCGGCACGGTGCTCTACGCGCTCGCCATCGGCCCACTGGTCCAGTTCTTCTTGCCGTACGTCGCGGTCCGCCTACCCGAGACAACCGCCCAGGCTCCGACCGGGCCGGTGGTGGCGATGTGCGATCGCCCGACGACCTGAATCCGGACCGCCGTCAAGTTCGCCGCGGCGGCTGAGAAACATCGCGGGACCCGCGAGGATGAGTCGATGGACAGCGAACGGATCCGGGGCAGTCGTTGGTATCACCTGCTGATCGGTGTCGGTCTGGTCAGCTACGGGTTGGTACACCTGATGCTGGCCTGGATCGCCGGCAAGATCGCACTGGGCGACGGTGGTGACGCGTCCAGCCAGGGCGCGATGCGGGGCCTGGCGAAGCAACCGCTCGGTGCCGCTCTGCTCACCATCATGGCTGTCGGGTTGTTCGGTCTGGTGGTCTGGCAGGTGCTCGAGGCCGTCGTCGGGCACGACGAGGCCGATCGGCGTCGCCGGCTCTTCCGGCGGTGGTCCTCGATCGGGCGGGCGATCGTGTACCTGGCCCTGGGCGCGATCGCCGTGCGCGTGGCGATCGGGTCCGGATCGTCCTCGGGTAAGGCGGAGGACACGTTGTCGGCGCGACTGATGGAACTGCCGGCCGGACGATTGCTGGTGGCCGCGGTCGGCGTCGGAATCGTCGCGGGTGGAATCTCGCAGGTGGTCACCGGCGTCCGACGAAAGTTCATCGAGCGCGACCTCGACGGCAGCGCGAGCCGTGGCGTCGCCGTACTGGGGACGGTGGGGTGGATCGCCAAGGGGATCGCCTTGGCGGCGATCGGCGGGTTGTTCGGATGGGCGGCGATCACGTACGACCCGAAGAAGGCAGGCGGTATGGATCAGGCGCTCACCACGGTGCGCCAGCAACCGTTCGGACCGGTGCTGCTGTTCGGAATCGCAATCGGCATCGCCGCCTTCGGCATCTACTGCTTCTTCTGGGCGCGCCAGCCCAAGTACTGAGTGCGCGCCTGGCTCCCGCCGCAGAAGCTCGACACGGAGACGCGGTCTCGGCGAATCCTCATCGAGACTTGCGGGCACCTGCCCACAGGTCCACCCCGGAGTCCACCGCGTGACCCTCGATGGCCGCCAGTTCGTCGTCGCTGAGCCGGAGGTTCTTCGTCGCGCCAATGTTGTCCTCCAGCTGGGCGACACTGCTCGCACCGATCAGTGTCGACGTCATCCGGTCGTCACGCAGCACCCAAGCCAAGGCGAGCTGGGCGAGGCTCTGGCCACGATCGGCGGCGATCTCGTTCAGCGCACGGACCCGGGTCAGGTTCTCCTCGTTGATCACGTCCCGGTCCAGGGTCTTGTCCTGTGCGGCTCGAGAATCCTCCGGGATGCCCTGGAGGTAACGGTTGGTCAGCAGGCCCTGGGCCAAGGCGGTGAAGCCGATGCAGCCCACGCCCTCCTCGCCGAGCACGTCGAGCAGACCGGCCTCGATCCAGCGGTTGAACATCGAGTACGAGGGCTGGTGGATCAGCAGCGGAGTTCCGAGCTCGCGCAGGACATCGGCGGCCTGCTCGGTCGCCTCGGGGGAGTAGGACGACACGCCGACGTAGAGCGCCTTCCCGGCGCGCACTGCGGCGTCCAGAGCCGACATCGTCTCCTCCAGCGGAGTGTCCGGGTCGGGCCGGTGGTGGTAGAAGATGTCGACATAGTCCAGACCGAGCCGTTGCAGCGACTGGTCGAGGCTCGCCGTCAGGTACTTGCGCGAGCCCAGGTTGCCGTACGGTCCGGGCCACATGTCCCAACCGGCCTTACTGGAGATGATCAGCTCGTCGCGGTAGGGCTTGAAGTCCTGGGCCAGGATGTGCCCGGCGTTGATCTCGGCGGCGCCGTACGGCGGCCCGTAGTTGTTGGCCAGGTCGAAATGGGTGACGCCGAGATCGAACGCGCGCCTCATCACCGCGCGTTGGGTCTCCAACGGCTTGTCGTCACCGAAGTTGTGCCAAAAGCCCAGGGAGACGGCCGGAAGGAGCAGCCCGCTGTGTCCACAACGGCGGTAGGGCTGGACCTCGTAACGCGACTCATCGGCGAGATAGACCATGGTCCGCACGCTACCGATCCGGAGCCGGTCCACGGCGACCAGGTCGATGTCACTGGACTGATCACGCGATCAGCACGACCCGTTTGCCGGGGTGGTCGGTTCGCCATGCCTGGTCCACGTCCGCGATCGGATAAGGCGAGACCGGCACCTCGACCGTGCCGTCGGCGATCTTGGACATGACGATCGGTAGCTCGGTCATGATCTGGTCGGTCTCGGACGCGCCGGCCCCCGCACCACGGATCGTGATCGCCGTGCTCCGGAGCAAGGCGGCGGGCAGTTGCGCTACTGCGCCGGCGGAGGCCCCGATCTCGACATAGACACAGCCGTTCGTGTCGTCGACCATCCCACTCCTGCTGAGGGCGGCGAACGTCAACTCGGCGGGACGGCCCCAGACGAAGTCGAGAACGGTTCTCGGTCGGCGGTCGGCGAGCAGTGCCTTCATCGCGTCGGAGTCGCGATCGTCGTCGCCACTCAGCGCGAGCGTGATGGTGGCGGGGGAGTCGAGTCGCTCGAGTGCCGCCCGGTTGCGGCCGACGGCGAGCACTGCCTCGGCGCCGAGGGCGAAGGCGTTCTGCACCGCCAACCCGCCGGCCACACCGGTGGCTCCGAGCACCAGAACCGTGCCCAGCGCACCGTCGGCCTGACGCGACCGCAGCGGAAGCCATGACGACAGCGCGGGGTTCATACCGCCGGCGACCTGGACCGGATCAGCGCCCTCGGGGAGCGGGAGAGTCATCGGAACACTCATCCGTTCCGCGAATGTTCCGTACGGAGGCCGGGTGGAACCGGTGTAGACCAGTCGCCCGTCTTCGGTGCGCGCGACCGCGTCCACTCCGGGTATCTGCGGCCAATCGCCTTCGCTGCCGTAGTGCCGGCCCGACGCCAGTGCCCGGACGACCGGATGGATGCCGGTCGCGACCAGCGTGACGAGTTGTCGATGTGCGTCGGCGGGCGGTTCGGCGAAGCTCTCGTAGGAGGGCACGCCTCCTGGTTCCTTGATCACGGCAGCCTTCATGTCCTACTCTCCTTAACGTTGTTAAAACTAAGTGTACTTAACGGCGTTAAGGAGTCAAGATGGTTGGCAAGGGACTTTCCCGCGCCGACATCGTCGCGGAGTCGCTGCTGCTGCTCGACGAGAGGGGTCTGGACGGGCTGAACATGCGCGCCGTCGCGGCTCGACTGGATGTCAAGGCGCCGGCGATCTACTGGCACTTCGCCCACAAGCAAGCACTCGTGGACGAGATGGCGACCCAGTTGTGGCGCGAGGTGGTGGCGGCAACCCCGCGCACGGGGAGCTGGCAGGAGCAGATGGCAGGGTTCGCGTCGGAGCTGCGACGGACGCTGCTCGCCCACCGCGACGGCGCCAAGTTGTTCAGCGGAACGTACCTGACCGATGTCTCGGTGCTCGAGGCCCAGGAACAACCGCTGGCCGCGATGATCAAGGCGGGCGTGGAGTTGGAGGTGGCGGTCGATGCATCCGCGGTGATCTACGCGTATACCGTCGGCGCCGCGATCGAGGAACAGGCCGTGCGGCAGACCAGCATGGCCGATGACCGCTACAGCCTGGAGCGGCGCGAGGAGCGGCTCGATCCCGAGCGCTTCCCGGTGATGACCGCGGCTGGTCGCCTGACGATGGCCGATCCGGGCACGCGATTCGAGCGCAACGTCACCCGGTTGGTGGCGGGGTTCGATCACTGGACCACCGACGACGGATCCCGCGGCTAGCGTAGTCGTCGTGGCGCTGTCCTTCGCAGTATTGCTATGGGCCCGACCCGGCCTGGCCGACGAACTGTCCGCGTACGAGGACGCCGTCCTCGCGCTGCTCACCCACCATGGCGGTCGAGTGGAGGCCAGGCTCAGGTCCGACGACCCGGATGCACCGACCGAGACCCAGGTGATCACCTTCGCCGCACAAACCGGACTGGACGACTATCTCACCGATCCACGGCGCACGGACCGCAGCGACGAGCGTGACCGGGTGATCGCCCGCACCCAGATGTTCCGCGGAGCGGTTCGAGACGCGGCGGGCTAAATCGGCGAGCGACCCGGGGTCTTCACGGTCGCCTCGGAGGAAGGGCCGTTCGGCCATCGACGTATTCCTCGACCCTCGGTCACTTGACGCATACCGATATAGGAATATGATGATAGCATGGCACGAGCCGCGACGACGTCTGACGTCTTCAACGCGATCGCCGAACCTCAGCGCCGGCAGATCCTGGTGCTGCTGCGGGCGGGTGAGCTGCCGGTGACCGAGTTGGCGAAAACACTGGGAATGACCCAGCCGGGGGCGTCCAAGCACTTGAAGGTGCTCCGAGAGGTCGGGTTGGTGCGGGACCGCAAGGCAGGCAAGCAGCGCCTGTACGACCTCGACGCCCGCGGGCTGCAACCGGTCCACGAGTGGACCGGCGGGTTCGAGTGGTTCTGGAACGGGGGCTTCGACCGACTGGACGCGTACGTCCAGGAACTCGTGCAGACAAGGCAGGAGGAGTAGCTGATGAGCGGGATGGGACAAGCAGCGCCGACGCGGTCCGCGACGGCCGATCGCGAGATCGTCATCTCGCGGTTGATCGACGCATCACGGGAGTTGGTGTTCGAGGCGTTCACCGAGGTGAGGCACCTGTCGCGCTGGTGGGGACCTGAAGGGTTCAGCACCACCACGCAAGCCTTCGAGTTCCGCGTCGGCGGGGAATGGCTCTTCGTGATGCACGGACCGGACGGGGCGGACTATCCCGAGTGGATCTGCTGGACCGCGATCGCCCCACCGAAGCGGATCGCGCTCTTGCACGGTGAGTTCCGCGGCGACCCGAACGCCTTCGAGTCGGTCCTGACGTTCGAGCCCGACGACGCGGCGACCCGGATCGAGATGCACACCGTGTTCCCGAGCAAGGAACTGC
The DNA here is from genome assembly GCA_038257965.1 of Propionibacteriales bacterium. Lineage (GTDB taxonomy): Bacteria > Actinomycetota > Actinomycetes > Propionibacteriales > Propionibacteriaceae > Microlunatus. The sequence goes on along the minus strand of JBBSQJ010000116.1, from coordinate 2,826 downwards.
GCGACGAGGCGGTCGAGAAGTACCACGCGATCGAAGGCGGCCAGCAGACTTTGAGCAACCTGGCGGCCTACGCCACCGAGAGCCCACGCCTGAGAGTTGAGGACTGATGACCGGGAAGGTGTTCTTCAGCGTGACGATGTCGCTGGATGGCTTCATCGCGCCCGAGTCCCCCGGGGAACTGATGGGGCGGCAGTGGATGGAACTGCAGCAGTGGATCTTCCCGCATCGCTTCTTCCGGGAGAATCTTAAGCTCGGCGAGGGTGGCGAGGAAGGGCGCGACAACGACATTGCGCGGGAGACGCATCTGCGCACCGGTGCGAGCGTGATGGGCAAGCACATGTTCGACGCCGGCGAGCAGGCGTGGCCGGAGGAGGCGCCGTTTCACACCCCGGTGTTTGTCGTGACGCACGAGAAGCGTGACCCCTGGGTACGCCCGGGCGGGACCACATTCCTCTTCGTCAACGACGGCATCGAGACCGCGCTCGACCGGGCCCGCGAGGCCGCCGGCGACCGAGACGTTCGCATCGCCGGTGGCGGCGCGACGATCCTCGAGTACGTGAACGCCGGCCTCACGGACGAGTTCTCGATCGCGCTCTCGCCCGTGCTGTTCGGCTCAGGAATTCGCCTGTTCGATGGCGTGGCCGCGGGCCGCGTGGCCGTGGAGCCGGTCCGCGCGGAGCCATCCCCGAAGGTGACGCACCTAACCTACGCCGTCCGGGAGCGGTAACACCTGGCGCACGCCAAGAACGACGAGATGTTCTGAGGTCGGCGCTGGTTCGGACATCTGGCGGCTGTCCGATAAGGAACATTATGTCAAGTTGTACTCCTGTGTAGCTGCCTCGGATGACTCGCCCCGAACCCCACCAACTCCTCCGACCACAACACCGTGACGTGCAGTACCTGTCTCGGGTCGGCTGTGGTGCCGACGAAGCGCTCGGTCGACCGGACTGCAGTGATCCTCGCTGACACGCCAGCAGTCTGCCAGGACGGGGGATTTGACACGCGCTATTCCTGAGTGGATACTCGATATCGAGTATTCGAGAAAGGTCGCGTGGTGAGTAGAAGACGAGTGGGCAACCCTCTGGCCCTCGCCGTGCTCGGGTGTCTGAGCGAGCGCCCCATGCACCCCTACGAGATCTCCACCACGCTGCGCAGCCGCGGCAAGGAGAAGAGCATCAAGCTCAACTACGGCTCGCTCTACTCGGTCGTCGAGTCGCTTCAGCGCCACGGGCTCGTTGCTCCGCAGGAGACGGTTCGCGACGGGCGGCGCCCCGAGCGCACCGTCTACGCGATCACCGCAGCGGGCCGCGCGGAGTTCGAGGACTGGCTCTCCGAGCTGCTGTCAGTGCCGACCCGGGAGTACACCTCGCTCGAGGCGGCGCTGTCGCTCATGCCGGGGCTCGCCCCCGGTGAGGTGGCGCGACTGCTCGAGGAGCGCTGCGGACGGCTCGAGATGGAGCTGCGCTCGGAACGCGCGGCGATCGACTTCTCCCGGGAGCACGGGCTGCCGGACATCTTCATCATCGAGATCCTCCTGCGCGAGGCGATGCTGGGCACGGAGCTCGAGTTCGTCACCGGGCTCGCTCGGGACATCCGCTCCGGAGCCCTCGGCGGGGCCAAGACCTGGCGAAGGATGCACGAGCTGCTCAAGAGCGGTCTCACCTTCGAGGCGCTGCTCGCCGACCCGGTCCACCACCTCGGAGAGGAGGGGCGCATCCTCGCCTTCGACCACGTCGCGCCACCCGACGAACTTCGGTCCTGACCTGACCACAGCCAGGACCGTAGAGCAAGACCCCGGCCGGGCGCGGCAACGCCCGACCGGAGACACCCTCGAGTCCGCCGACGGCGTCCGTCAGCATGCTCAAGACGCAGCAGCAGACTACGGCAGCCGCCGGGCGACTCCCCATCCAAAGGAGTCCCACCCATGCCCAAACAGCCAAACCACAGCCTCGACAACGCGATCGAGGCACTCGACCTCGTCAAGGCCTACCCGACCGGCCGGGGCACGCCGCCGGTGCACGCCCTCGCCGGAGTCACCCTGTCGGTGCGACCGGGCGAGGTCTTCGGCCTCCTCGGGCCCAACGGAGCCGGCAAGTCCACCACCGTCAAGATCCTCAGTACTCTGACCCAGGCCACCTCGGGCCGAGCCGTCGTCGCCGGCCACGACGTGGCGACCGACCCCGACGCGGTGCGGCACGCCATCGGCCTGGTCTCCCAGCGGGCCAGCTCGGCCCCGATGATGACGGGGCGTGAGAGCCTCATGCTCGCCGCTCGCATCCACGGTCTGCACCGCCGGGAGGCCGCGAGGCGTTCGGGTGAGCTCCTCGAGCGCTTCGGGCTCGTCGCGGCCGCGGACCGGCTGACCAGGACCTACAGCGGCGGCATGCAACGCAAGCTCGACGTCGCGGTCGGTCTCGTCGGCCAGCCGACCGTGCTCTTCCTCGACGAGCCGACGACGGGTTTGGACCCCGAGGCCCGGTCCCAGATGTGGGAGGAGGTCGCCTCGCTGTCCAGGCGGGAGCGGCTGACCGTGCTGCTGACCACCCACTACCTCGAGGAGGCCGACCACCTCGCCGACCGCCTGGTGATCGTCGACGCCGGACGGGTGGTCGCCGAGGGCACCCCGGAGGCGCTCAAGAGCGCGCTGCAGGGCGACTCGGTGATCCTCGAGCTGGCGGATGTTTCGACCGGGTCTGTTGCAGCACAGCGGCTCTCGAACCTTCCGATGCTCCTCGATGTCACCCAGGAGGGCAAGGTTGTGCGGGCCCGGGCCACCTCCGGCACGACCGCGCTGCCGGTGGTCCTCGCCGACCTCGAGCAGGCCGG
>JBBSQJ010000115.1:0-13221 GCA_038257965.1 Propionibacteriales bacterium | reverse complement strand
GGGGGCCGCGTTTCGCTGCTCGATCCAACCGGTGTCCGGGACAGCTACCAGCATTTCTCGGCCACCGCACGTGAGCTGTTGGCCGACATCCGCGAGGTCGAGGACAACTTACGACTGCTGGACCGAGCCGCCCGCGTGAAGATCGCGTCCTGGGATGGGTCCAAGGGCGAGCTGCTCGCAGAACTGGTCGGCAGTCGTTCGGAGATCGCCGGCTCCGACCAGGGCCGCAGCTTCCAGGCGTTCTACGAATTCCTGCTGTCCGACGCCCGGCAGGACGAGCTCGGAGAGCTGCTCGCCAGGGTGAGCGCCTTGGACACGGTCGAGGCCGATCGGCGCATGCGCGGCATCCACCACGATTGGTCCGAAGCGGCCGAGCGGGCGCAGCGCACGGTCCGGCAGATATCCGAGCAGCTGCGCCGATTCCTGGACGACCAGGTCTGGCTGGAGAATCGTCGGGTCCTCGATCTCGTACGTGCCGTCGAGAGTGCTGCGCTCGACGTTCGCGCCGATCCGCCGACGTTCGGGCTCGACGTGGACGAGCCCGGGATCGAGATCTCGCTGCCGTTCGAGCGTCCCCTGTATCAGCCGCCGGCGGCTGTCGCGGTGGAGAGCGCGATCCCACCGGGCAGAGACGAGGTGGACACGGACCTGCTCTTCGCTCAGACCTTTGTCGATCAGACGCGCCTGATCGACAATATCCACGCCGTGCTGCCGGCGCGCTCCTCGGCGCTCCTGTCCGACATCGTGACGATGTACCCCATCGAGCAGGGCGCCGCCGAGATCGTCGGCTATCTGGCGCTCAACGACGACGTCATCGTCGAGATGGACGAGGGTAACGAGACGCTGCTGGAGTATGCCGATCCTTCGGCACCGGCTGTAATCAAGCGCGCGAGGTTACCGAAGGTGACGGTGAGGCGCCGATGAGCGACGAACATGCGATCGCCCGCGCGATCATCCGGTTGATGCAGGGAGTGGTCTACCGCGAGTCCGACGAGGACACCTGGGTGACCCTGGAACGCTCGGGTGCCGGTGTTCGCGACCACTTCGCCACGATCGGCGTCGACGTGGTGGTCGATGACGGGGAGGGCTTCGCCTACCTGCGCTCCCGGCCCGACGTGGAGGGTGAGGAAGCGCTCCCGCGTCTGGTGCGGCGCAGGGCGCTGACCTACAACGTCAGCTTGTTGTTGGTGTTGTTGCGCAAGCGGCTTGTCGAGTTCGAGACGGCCGGAGGCGAGGGACGATTGGTGCTGACGACCGAGCAGATCGTCGATTCGCTGCGGATGTTCCAGCCCGACTCCACCAACGACGCACGCGTCGTGGACCAGGCCGAGCGAACGATCACGAAGGCAGCCGACCTCGGCTTCTTGAGAGCATTGCGCGGTCAGGGCGACCACTGGGAGATCCGCCGAATCCTGAAGGCCTATGTCGACGCTCAGACGCTGTCCGACTTCGCGGCGAAGCTGCGTGAGTATGCGGGTGCGGTGTCCACCGATGAGTGACGGACTGTTCTCCGCGGTGGAGGTCGGCGGTTCCAGTCGGGCCGGCTACCGCCTGCAACATCTGGAGGTGTTCAACTGGGGCACCTTCGACGGTCGGGTCTGGCGACTCACGCCAGACACCGAGACCGCGCTGCTCACCGGCGACATCGGGTCGGGGAAGTCGACCCTCGTCGACGCGCTCACGACGCTGCTCATGCCGGCGCACAAGATCGCCTACAACAAGGCCGCCGGTGCCGACGCCCGGGAGCGCACTCTGCGCTCGTACGTCGAAGGCCATTACAAGTCCGAGAGGGTCGAGGCCACAGGTCGTTCCCGTGCGATTGGACTGCGGTCCGGCAGCCGGAAGTACTCGGTCATTCTCGCAGTGTTCGTCAACGACGGCTACGACGAAACGGTCACCCTGGCTCAGGTCTTCCAACAACGGGAAAGCGCTGGACAGCCCTACCGCTTCTTTGTGACCGCGACCAAGGAACTCTCCGTTGCCACCGATTTCGCCGACTTCGGGTCCGATCTGCGCGACCTGCGCAGGCGACTGAGGGCCGCCGGTACGGCGATCTCCGACGAGTTCCCAAAATACGCCACCGCGATGCGCCGCCTGCTGGGGATCCGCTCCGAGCAGGCGCTCGAGCTGTTCCACCAAACGGTCTCGATGAAGTCCGTCGGCAACCTCAACGACTTCGTCCGCGACCACATGCTCGAGCCGAGCGACTCGACCGAACGCGTGCGCGACATCATCGCGCACTTCGAGGATCTGACCAGGGCCCACGACGCCGTGAAGCGGGCCCGCGAACAGCTCGAGGCGCTGGACCCGCTGGTGAGCACCGCCGCCAAGTACGATGCCGCGCTGGCCGAGCGCGACGAGTTGGAGCGAGAGCGTGCCGCAGTCCGGCTGTTCATCGCCGAGCTCCGGTCGGGGCTGCTCGCCGAAGAGATCGCGGCGCGCGAGGCCGATGGTGAGCGTCTGTCGCGGGAGCAGGGCGAGGCGAAGGCCCGGCAGGAGGGGCTGGCGGCGGAGCGCGACTCGCTGATCGAGGAGCGGGCCAAGGCTGGGGGCGACCGCATCGGTGAGTTGGAGCGGCTCGCCCGCGAGGCACGGGCACAGGCCGAGAAGCGACGCGTCGCCCGGACCCGCTTCGACGGCGCGGTTGCCGATGCCGGCCTCGATCCGATCGGCGGCGGAGAGGGCTTCGCGGCATTGACGTCGCTGGTGGCCGAGCGGCGACCACGGCTGGCGGAGGAGAAACGGGCGCTGGACGCGGCCGTCGCCGACCTCATCGGCCGAGAGAAGGAGCTCGGCTCGAAGGGCGGCGCGATCCGCGAGGAACTGACCAGCCTGGAGCAGCGCACCAGCAACCTGCCGGTCGAGCAGGTGCAGCTGCGAGCCCAGCTCTGTGCCGACCTCGGAGTGACGCCCGCGGAGTTGCCCTATGCCGGTGAACTCCTGGACGTCACCGACGAGCACGCCGACTGGCGTGGCGCGGCAGAGCGGGTGCTGCGCGGGTTCGCGCTTTCACTCCTGGTGCCTCAGCAGCACTACGACGCGGTCGCCCGGTGGGTGAACGGCCGCCGGCTCGTCTTCAGCGGCCGCGACGGCAGGCCGATGGGCGCCAAGCTCGTGTACGAGCGCGTGTCGGAACGGCGCATCCCGCTTCAGCGTCAAGGCGACGGCAGCCTCCTGCTCGCCGACTGCCTCGAGACGAAGGACGGACCGTTCCGCGAGTACCTGCTCGCAGAACTCACCAGGCGGGCGGACTTCCGGTGCGCAGGGACGCTGGCGGAGTTCCGTGCCGAGTCTCGGGCGGTCACCCGCGAGGGCCAGGTCCGCTCCGGCAACCGGCACGAGAAGGACGACCGGCATCGGGTGGACGACCCGCGGCGTTGGGTGCTGGGCTGGGCGAACGCGCGCAAGATCGCCGCGCTTCGAACCGAGCTCGCCGAACTGGACCGGGAGCGCACGAAGGTCGGCGCAGAGCTCGCGGACCTGACCGGACGGCGCGACTCGCTGCAATCGCGGCTGGAGGGCCTCGCTCGGCTCGACGGCTTCAATTCCTGGTCAGACCTCGACGTCGCCGAGGCTGAGTCTCGCGCCGACGAGCACGACGCCGAGCGCACCCGGTTGGAGTCCGGCTCCTCCCGGCTGGAGGAGATCACCCGCTCCTTGGCACACAATGCGAAGCGGGCGACGGCTACGGCCGAGATGGTCGAGACCCTCACCGGAAGACTGGCGACGACGGCTGCCGCGATCACGCAGGCCAAACAGCACAAGGCGCGCGACGACGACTACGTCGGGTCGCGGCCCGATCATGAACTGAGCGTTGCGCGATCGTCGTACGGCCCTCTCGATGCACGGCTCGGAAGCTCCAGGCCGGCGAGTTCCGCCGACTGTGCCGAGACCGAGACGCAGTTGTCGGCCCACCTGCACAAGCGAATCGAGCGACTCACCAGAGAGCTCGGGGGGTATGGGCAGAGTCTTTGCCAGTACATGTCCGAGGTGCTGCGGCGATGGCCGGAGCTGCGCGCGGACATGGACGCCAGCGTCGAGGCCCGGGCCGATTTCGTCGCGCTGCGCGAGCGCGTCGCCACCGACGACCTGCCACGCTTCGAAAGAGAGTTCAAAGATCAGCTCAACAAGAACGCGATCCAGGAGCTCGCGGGATTCAACAACTGGCTCAACCGCCAGGCATCGGCCATCGACGAGCGCGTTGATCGCATCAACGAAGCGCTCGGCGCCGTGCCCTACAATCCGGGCCGCTACATCCGGCTGGAGAAACAACCCACCAACAACACCGACGTCGCGCTCTTCCGCGCCGACCTGCGCAATCTCACCAACGACAGCCTGGTGATCGACGGCAACCAGTACTCCGAGCAGCGCTTCCTGGACGTGAAGCGGATCATCGAGCGCTTCCGAGGCCGCGACGGCTACGCCGAGTCGGACAAGTCCTGGACCCGTCGAGTCACCGACGTCCGCAACTGGTTCGTGTTCTCCGCCTCCGAGCGCGACATCGAGACCCACGACGAGTGGGAGCACTACAGCGACTCCGACGGCAAATCCGGCGGGCAGAAGGAGAAGCTCGCTTACACGATCCTGGCCGCATCACTGGCCTACCAATTCGGTCTCGAGTGGGGTGTCGCGAAATCCAGGGCCTTCCACTTCGCGGTGATCGACGAGGCTTTCGGCCGCGGATCCGACGCATCGACTCGATATGCCTTGGAGCTGTTCGCCAAGCTCGGCCTGCAGTTGCTCATCATCACGCCGCTGCAGAAAGTGCAGGTCATCGAGCCGTACGTGAAGGCTATCGGTTTCGTCGACAACCCCACCGGAACCTTTTCCCGGCTCGAGACGATGACCATCGAGGAATACCAGACGCGGCGAGACGGATTGCCTTGACCCCGAGCCGTGTCCACTCCTGGACCACACCCGACGACATCGCCGCCAGGGTGCGGCGCCGATGGGACGACGGCTCGCTGCTGCGCGCCTACGCTGCTGGAGGTCCGCTGGAGCCGATCGACCTGCCCCTGCGGAGACCCAGCGCGTCTCAGATCGGCGAGGACCTCGCTGCGTCGCGCGACTGGCTGGCCCGCCTCGACGCCGGCCGCCGCGACGACACCCGCTACACCCTCGACTGGACCCCGATCGGCGGCCGGCAGATCGGACGCAACCTGGTGCCCTCGAAGGCCGTCGTGTCCCGCTTCGAACAGGCGTGGGCGCTGCTCGGGGTATCCCGCGATGTGCGTCGTTTCGACGAGGTCCTCGATCTGGTCCGGCCGCACCCGCCGGTTCGCTCGTGGGTGGTCGGGCATCCGCATCGCGCCATCGAGCAACATGGCGAGATGCCAGGCTTGCTGGCTGCGTACCTGTGGCTCGACCAGTATCGCGGCTCGCGTCGTTATCTGCGCGAGATCAGTGCTCCCGGCGTCGACACCAAGTTCGCCGAGAGGAACCGCCACGTACTGGCGGCGATGCTCGAAGTGCCGGCGACTGCCACCGGATTCCTGACCGGCCTCGGCCTCCGGCTCAAGCCCGAGTTCGTCCGTCTGCGGGTCGGGACTTCGCTCGGCATCCCCGCTCCGCTCACCGAGCTGGCAGTTCGTGCCGGGGAGTTGGCTCGACTCGCGATCCGACCGCGCACCGCGATCGTGATCGAGAACGAGATCACCTATCTGAGCGTCGCCGTCCCGACCGACGGGGTCGTGATCTGGGGCAAGGGATTCGAGGTCGACCGGGTCGCCCGGTTGCCCTGGCTGGCCGGCGCCGACGTCGTCTACTGGGGCGACATCGACACCCATGGATTTGCGATCTTGAACCGGCTGCGGGTCTGGCTCCCGCAGACCCGCTCCGCGCTGATGGATCGCCGGACGCTCCTCGCCCACCGCGAACGCTGGGGCACCGAGGACCGGCCGACGACCGCGCGGCTCGGCCGCCTCACGGCAGCGGAACACGATCTCTACGGCGACCTGGTCGATGACAGCCTCGGTGAGCGGGTGCGGCTGGAGCAGGAGCGGATCGACTGGGCCTGGGCGGATGCCCGGATCGGTGGATCGGGAGGGCCGCCCCGCCAAGCAAGGGAATGAGTGAGCGTGTCGTCCTCTGCATCAGCACCGTCAGCAGTCAACCCGTCGGGTCGTCCAAGTCCGCACCCCGGTCTAGCGTGGAGGTATGGTCGTTTCGCCCGATGCCCCGAGTGAAGTGCACGCGGCGGGCGTCGAGCGGTTGCTGGTCAGCTACCGGACGATTCCCGGGTCGGCCTCGGTGCGACTGGCCAAACAGACGTCCAACCTGTTCCGGACCCGGGTGAGGAACCCGGGCCCGGGCCTGGACATCTCGGGGCTGACCGGGGTCATCTCGGTCGACCCCGACGCGAGGACGGCTGATGTCGCCGGAATGTGCACCTACGAGGACCTCGTCGCGGCCACGCTACGATCCGGGCTGTCCCCGCTGGTTGTCCCTCAGTTGACGACGATCACCCTCGGCGGAGCCGTCACCGGTCTGGGTATCGAGTCGGCATCCTTCCGCAACGGAATGCCGCACGAATCCGTGCTGGAGATGGACATCCTGACCGGGACCGGCGAGGTGGTCACCGCGTCACGCGAGCTGCACGAGGATCTCTACCGGGCGTTTCCCAATTCGTACGGAACGCTCGGATACGCAGTGCGACTGCGGATCGCGCTGGAGGCTGTTGACCCCTTCGTCGCGCTCCGCCATGTTCGCTACCACTGCCTGGCCGATCTGGTCGAGGCGATGACCGGCATCGTGGAGACCGGCGGTCTCGACGGCATCCGTGTCGACTACCTCGACGGCGTCGTGTTCAGCGCCGACGAGTGCTATCTGTGCGTCGGTCTGCGGACCACTGCTGCCGGACCGGTCAGCGACTACACCGGGCAGGACATCTATTACCGATCGATCCAGCACGACGACGGCACCTTGCCCGACCGGCTCACCATCGGTGACTACCTCTGGCGGTGGGACACCGACTGGTTCTGGTGCTCCCGCGCATTCGGCGCCCAGCACCCACGACTACGGCGCTGGTGGCCGCGGCGCTACCGCCGCAGCAGCTTCTACTGGAAGCTCCTTCAATACGACGAGCGGTTCGCCATCGTCGACCGCATCGAGAGGGTCCGCGGGCGCCCGCCGCGCGAGCGCGTCGTGCAGGACGTCGAGGTGCCGATCGAGCGTTGCGCCGACTTCTTGCACTGGTTCCTGGACGGCGTGCCCATCGAGCCGATCTGGTTGTGTCCGGTGCGGCTGCGCGACCGATGGTCGCTGTACCCGATGCAGCCAGGTCACAACTATGTCAACCTCGGATTCTGGTCCTCGGTGCCGGTCGGCTCCACCGAGGGGGAGACGAACCGGATGATCGAGCGGAAGGTTCGCGAGTTCGACGGGCACAAGTCGTTGTACTCCGACGCCTACTACAGCCACGATGAGTTCGACGAACTGTACGGGGGCGAGGACTACAGGGTCGTGAAGTCGGCCTACGATCCGGACTCCCGTTTCCTCGATCTGTACGAGAAGGCGGTGCAACGACGATGACGGCGTCCAAGGACCACGTGACGGAGTCCGCGCAAACCCTGGCGGCCCCGTCCGAGACGGGCAGGCTGTCCCTGGCTCAGATCCTGGAGATCTTGGTGGCCGGTCGGCTTCCGCTGCGGTTCACCGCCTACGACGGCAGCGTGACCGGTCCCGACGATGCCCTCGGGTTCGATCTGGTGACCCCACGCGGTACTACCTACCTGGCCACCGCACCGGGGGAGTTGGGACTGGTTCGCGCCTACGTGTCCGGGGACCTCGAGTTCCGTGGCGTCCATCCGGGTGATCCCTATGAGCTGCTCAAGACGCTCAACGACAGCGTCGGGGTCGGCAGACGGCCGGTTAAGGTGCTGGCTGACATCATCCGCTCCATCGGTGTCGAGCATCTCGTGCCGATCGCGCCTCCGCCACAGGAGGTGCTGCCCCGGTGGCGTCGCACGGTGCAGGGGCTCCGGCACAGCCGCATGCGCGACGCCGAAGCGATCCACCACCACTACGACGTCTCCAACACGTTCTACGAGTGGGTGCTCGGATCGTCGATGACCTACACCTGTGCCTGCTACCCGGATCCCGACGCGACGTTGGAACAGGCGCAGGCCAACAAGTACCGGCTGGTGTTCGACAAGTTGCGCCTGGAAACGGGCGATCGGCTCCTCGACGTCGGTTGCGGCTGGGGCGGCATGGTGCGCTACGCCGCGCGACGGGGAGTGAGAACCATCGGAATCACGCTGTCGGCCGAACAGGCGTCTTGGGCGCAGCGGGCCATCGTCGAAGAGGGGCTGGCCGACCTTGTCGAGGTTCGGCACGGTGACTACCGCGAGATCAGTGAGTCGGAGTTCGACGCGGTGTCGTCGATCGGGCTGACCGAGCACATCGGCGTCGCCAACTATCCCGCCTACTTCCGCTTCCTGTCCTCGAAGCTGCGGACCGGTGGACTCCTGCTCAACCACTGCATCACCCGTCCCGACAACAGGCGCGGTTCGACGATCGGCGGGTTCATCGACCGCTACGTCTTCCCGGACGGCGAACTGATCGGGTCGGGTCGGATCATCACCGAAGCTCAAGACGTCGGTCTGGAGGTGCTCCACGAGGAGAACCTGCGACCACACTACGCACTGACGCTGCGCGACTGGTGCGCCAACCTGGTGCAGCACTGGGATGAGGCGGTTGCCGAGGTCGGGCTGGGCACCGCAAGGGTCTGGGGACTCTACATGGCCGGATCGCGGTTGGGGTTCGAACGCAACGTCGTCCAACTGCACCAGGTGCTGGCAGTCAAGACCGACGAGCGGGGCGGCGCCGTCACCGTGCCGCTGCGGCCGTGGTGGCAGCCCTAGGATTCGGTGCGTCTCCCGATCAACTCACCACTCAGCGCGAGCCCGCCGAGTAGTACTGCGACGACGACTTCAGCCACATCAGCACCATCACTGCCACGCCGAGCACGGTGTCGATGATCGTGATGATCTGTGGTCCGAGCGTCTCGCGCCCGAGGTAAGTGAAGCTGAACAGGTTGACGACACCGAAGACGGTTCCCACGACACGTGCCCACCGGCGTCCCTGACCGTTCTTCCACGCCATCCAGAGCCAGAGGAGCAGACGGATCGTGGCCCCGATGATCAACGCCACCACGGCTGCCTTGACGGCCACATCGAGGTCCACACCACTGAGCTCCTTGCCGGGATTCGCAACGAGATACTCCTGTCGGACGATGTTTCGCTGGGAGCCGGCGCTCGCCAGGTCCAGCACGAGCGCCAGCACCGTGATCGCCGCGCCGGCGTACATCAGCTTGACCGCCGCGGCGAGTGACGGCGGAAGGGATGATGCGGCTTTCCGGGGTAGACGACCAGCGGTGCCAGTCGGTTCGGACCCGGAAGCGCTCTTACTTGTCCGTGCGTCAGTCATGTCTTGACCCCTTGATCGTTGTCTTGCGCGTCCGTTCTTCTCGGGTGGTGCCGTGTGGACCTGTTGCTGTCGGAGTTGTCCATCTCCGTAGCGCCGGCTCGTTGTACCAGCGTGCCGTCGCGTTGTCCTGGAAAGGGGTCGAGCACTGCCTTGTTCGTCACCGGGGTGAGATTGGGATGCAGCCTCGCTGGATAGCCTCCTTGGGATTGATGTGAAGCGTCCCTGCCGGGATCGAACATCCGCGGAAAGGCCGAGTCTTGCGACCCGAAGTTCGGGTCGTCGTCGTCGTCGCGGCTACCTCGACCGGCCCAGACAGATGGCCGAACCGGTGATGAAGCCGATCAGTAGTGGCAGGGAGGCATAGGCGGCCGAAGCGAGCGCGGCGTCGAGGGTCAGGTAGCCGATGCCGGACGTGGCGATGGCGGCGGCGGTCGCGGTGGCCACGATCCCGAGCCACCGTGGCAGTGGGAGTCGGACTCGGTGGATCGCGATCGCTGTCGCCAGCGCGGCCACGGCCAGCAGCAGCATCTTCACACCGTCGAGTCTGGTCACGAGCTCGTATCCTGCGCCGGCGGCAACGGCGTCGTGACGGGACACGAAGAAGGTGGCGTCGAGAACACCGATGACGCACTCGCTGATCGAGATCGCGGCAGCGGTGAGACCGGTGAGCCTGATGACAGGGCCGAGGCTCCCGCTGGTGGCGGACGCAAGCTGCCACAGCACGACCGCGAGAATCAATCCGGCGACACCCTCGGTGAGAATGAACTGCGTGGTGACCGCCGCAGCGTGGCCGGTATAGGCGCCCAACACCTGCTCACCAGATGATCGAACCTGGGTGGACGAGCCGAACACGGCCAGCCCCGCCACCCAGCAGAGTAGATAGGCGGCGCCTACTGCCCACAGCCAGGATCGGCGAGGAATGCTCGGCTGGTCCGGAGCGAGTCCCGCGCGCACACTGGTCCCCTTCGTCTGGGCGATGGGACGCTCGGCGGTAGGGGTGCGGTTGATCCTCTGCTCGTTCATCGGGTTCTCCGTGCGGTTGACATGTCGATCAGCCTTACGCAGAGTCGAGGGCGCGACATCGGCCAGTTGGCCGACATCGCAGGCGCTCCGCACAGTCGCGGGCGCGACCTCGCCCAGTTGGCCGACTTCGGGCCCGCGCCGCCGGGCGGGTTGGTTCTAGCATCGAGTGGTGCACGCACACGGGACGCGGCCGGTGCTGATCGGCCGCGATGCGGAGAGCCGGGTCCTGGCCGCGACCTTTGATCGGGTGGCGTCGGGTCGGCTTGCGGTTGTGCTGTTGGAGGGGGAGGCGGGGATCGGCAAGACCCTGCTGCTGGACAGTGCCTTGGAGGTGGCCGGTGCGCGTGGGATGGCTGTCGTTGCCGGGCGTGCCCGGGAGTTGGAGAGCAACCGGCCGTTCGGAGTGCTGGTGGAGGCGTTCGGTGTGAAGGCGGCGTCGCCCGATCCGCGGCGGGCGAGGATCGCCGCCCTGCTGGCGTCGCATTCGGACGGTGGACGGGGTCTTGTGACGGTGACCAGTGATCCCGGGCTGCAGTTTCGGGTCGTTGATGCCTTCGGCGACTTGATCGAGGAGTTGGCGCTGACGCGACCGCTGGTGCTGGGTGTGGATGATCTGCAGTGGGCCGACCCGTCGAGTCTGCTGGCCGTCGCCACGGTGTGCCGTCGGCTGGCCGATCTGCCGGTGGCGGTGATCGGCTGCTTGCGACCTGCACCCCGGCTGCCGATGCTGGACCAACTCGTTGCTGCGTTCGCCGGCGATGGTGGTCGATACGTCAGAGTGGGCGCGCTGGACGACCGGGCGGTGCATGACCTTGCCATCCGGATGCTCGCTGCCGAGCCGCGACCCAACCTGCTCGCTCAGATCGCCGGAACGGCAGGTAACCCGTTGTTCATCAACGAGCTTCTGGAGATGCTCCTGCGCGAGGGAGCCATCTCGATCGACGGCGGCTTCGCGGAGGCCGCAAGGACGTCGCTGCCGCCGTCGCTGCGGATGACGATCGTGCGCCGGCTGAGCTTCGTTCCCGACGACACCCTGCGTACCTTGACTTCGGCGTCGATCCTTGGATCCAGATTCACGCTCACCGATCTGGCCACGACCACCGGACGATCGGCCATCGACTTGTCCGAGTCGTTGAGCGAGGCGCTCAGGGCCCGTATCGTGGCCGATGACGGCACGGGACTGTACTTCCGCCACGACCTGATCCGCGATGCGATCTATGAGGACCTGGCCGCTGATATTCGTCGGGGGTTGCATCGCGAGGCTGGACTGCGGCTAGCGGCCCGGGGTGCGCCGACCCTGCAGGTCGCCGAACACCTCTCGCGTGGTGCTGCCGCGGGTGACACCGACGCGATCGACTGGCTCGCCCGAGCTGCTCGCGAGGCCCTGGCCGGCTCCCCACAGGTGGCGGCGGAACTGTTGCAGCGAGCCGTCGATCTGGTCGGCACGGCCGATCCCGGCCGGGACCGGCTGATCGTGGAGCAGGCGGAGGCGACCATGTGGGCTGGTCGGGTTGCGGAGGCGCAAAGCTTGTGCCAGGCCTTGTTGGGGCGGCCCCACGACTCGGGCATCGAAGCGTCGGCGTTGATTTGCCTGGGCCACGCGTTGCAGTCCGGCGGGCAACCGGTCGAAGGGCTTCGAGAGCTCGACCGGGCTGCGCACGCACCTTCGGTGACCGACTCCGACCGAGCAGCCGGTTTGGCCTGGTCCAGCAGCGCTCTGGTCTGGCTCGGCGAGCTCGATCGCGCCGACTCCGCTGCAGAGCAAGCCAGGCAGGTAGCCGCCGCGATCAACGACCACGTGTCCGTCTCGATTGCGATGACCATGCTTTCTGTGGTGTCCCGATTGCGCGGAGACCTCGGCGAGTCGCTGCGGATCAGTGACGACACGCTGCGTCTCGCCGGACAAAGCCCTGCCCGGCAGTGGCACTTGTATCCCGTCCACGCCCCGCGCGCCTACGTGCTGATCGAACTGGACCGGCTCGAGGAGGCCACCGCCGCGATCGACACCGGGATGCGGATCAGCGAAGAGCTCGGAACGGCCTGGCAACAGGCCAGTTATCAGATGGTTCGGGCAGTCGAGCACTTCACGGCGGGAGAGTGGAACGGGGCGGTAGCGGAGATCCAGAGCATGTCCGAGTTGGCCACCGATACCGGCGAGGGGTACGGCCTGGTCATCGGACTGAGTCTGCTCTCGGTGATCCACCTGCACCGTAACGATCCCGCCCGCGCCGAGCACGCCGCGCAAACGGCCTTGGCCGTGGCCGACCGGACGGGCGCGCTGTACAGCCGCCACTGGGCGCAGTGGGCGCGCTCTCTCCTGCTCGAGTCCGCCGGCCACGGCCACGCCGCGTACACGTGCTTGGACGAAGCGTGGCAGCAGTGCATGCAGCTGGGGCTGAGGGCGGATCGCCGAGCATTCGGCGCCGACCTGGTGCGTCTCTCCCTCGCGACGGGCAACCCGGGACGGGCACAGCAGGCGGCTGCGGCCGTCGAGGAACTCGCGAAACACAATGATGTGCGGTCGTTGCACGCGATGGCGCGTCGATGTCAGGGATTGGTCGACGACGATGCCGGTCTGCTCGCCGAGGCGGCCCGCATGTACGCCGGCACGCCGCGACCCCTGGAGCGGGCGGCGGCCTGCGAGGATGCCGGTGCCGCGTTCCTGCGGCGCGGAGATGTGGACGCAGCCCGGCCACTGCTCCAGGACGCCTGCGAGACGTACGAGGGTCTGGAAGCAGCCCGCGATCTCGCCCGGACGGAGGCGTTGTTGCG
>JBBSQJ010000114.1:0-13388 GCA_038257965.1 Propionibacteriales bacterium | reverse complement strand
TGCTGAGCTACCTGCAGGGAGCCGCACTCAGTCGGGCGGCAGTGCTCGGACTGGTTGCGATGGGCGTTCGCGACGAGGGCGATCTGACCAATCTGGTGTTCTGGGTGCAGCACCCCGAGGCCGCGCTGCGACCGCTACAACCGGGCGAGACGGCCCTCGCCGCCGATTGGTTGCGAGTCCGCAACAGCATCGTCCGACCGGCACTGAACGCTAAGCCGGGTGCCGGGGGACACACCGGACAGGGCGGCGGCTCATCGACACCGACCACCGGTGGTACTACCGGCGCCGACCGCCCCACCGGTGGTGGCATCGGCGCGGACCGGCTGGGTGAGTACCGCGACGCGGAGGCGACCGCCTTCCGTCGGGAGGTCTACGCCGCGCAGCTCGAACGAAACCATCGCATGAAGAAGGAGTTCTTCCCGGGCCTGCCGGCCGCCGAGCTCGACACGGTCGAGGGTGCCCACCGGCTGCACGTCGATGCCGCGGCGGACGCCCGCAGCCTGTTCACCGCGGCGCGGGCCGAGCTGGCCGCCGCGATCCAGGCGAAGGACGCCGAGGCGCTGAAAGTCACCTCGATCGGGATCGGATCGGCATATCGCGATCCCGAAGCCGACTTCCGCGCCTGGCAGAACGCCTTCAACACTCACTACAACGCAACCGCCAGCACCCGCGACGCACTCCCCGACGGGCCGCACGGTCCCGCTGCCGTATCGCTGATGGTCGCGCGGATGGTGGTCAAGAAGGCCGTGCCGGGATTCAGCAACCACACCAAGGGCCTGGCCATCGATTTCACCACCAAGCAGGGCAAGTGGACCTTCGGGGCCAGTTCCGCGCAGAAGAAGGGGTGGGTCAGGACCTGGCTCTACGCCTGGCTCACGTCGAATGCGGGGACGTACCATTTCCGCCCGTACGCGGCGGAGCCGTGGCACTGGGACCACAACGGCTGAGCAAGGCAAACGTGGCCTTGACGGGGACCGCATCGACCGACCGCACCGACCGCCCGTATCGACAACCGACAGCCGGTAGGTTCTGACGCATGCTGGTGGGGAGTGGGCCGATCATTCGGTTGGGCGTAGGCGAGCAAGCCGCTGCCGTGCGCTTTGGCGCAGAACCCACGTCGTCGACCGGACCGGGGCGACGTCTGTTGTGGTTGGACAATGAGGCGGCCTTCGAGCTCGCGAACTGGTGCGGGTCATGCCCCATCACGTTCGAACGGTTGTCCGGCGCGAACCGGACACTGTCGATCGCCGACCTGAAAGACCGACTCGCTGATGGCCTCACCGGCCTGGATGGCGAGGTCCTGACCGCGTTCTCCGAGCTCATTCCCCTCGGCTCGTACCTGCCGATGTTGCTCCGTATCGCCCCCCAACTGGTCTATCCGCTCGGCGGAGCCGACTACTTCGCGCATGAGCAGATCGCTACCTGGGGGATGGACAGCTTCTGGGGGCTGCCGGAAAATCCGCGTACGCCGTACTTCCGCACCTTCGAGACCCCTATCGGTAAGACCCCGCTCGGCTACGACGCACACCTCTTCGAGTTCGTCGTGCCGATGGTGCCGCCGACCTGGAACGACCGCGCCCGCGTGGACGGCTACATCAAGGTGTTGCAGTCGAACTCGCGTCCGACTGCGGTGGCCATCACCACCCTGGACATCACTCAGCCTGCCGTGGATTCCTCCAGCGACTACTACCAGCATTGGGCGATGACCCATTTCGTTCTCGACGGTCACCACAAGTTGGAAGCCGCTGCGACCTCGGGCCAGGAGTTGCAACTGCTCGCGCTGGTGTCCGTCGACGCGAGCCTCGCGACGGAATCCGACATAGGCCGTCTTCCCGCCCTGCGTGCTCAGGCCGGCGCTCGCCGCCCAGCCGCCTGACCGCTCGGCAAGACCTTGTGACTCGACTCGACCACCTGTTCTCGCCTGCATTGGGATCCGCGGGAGCACTGCGGCACACTGGGGCGATGATCCGGCGCCGCGTAGTAGTCATCGGCCGCGTGATGGATACCGTGTTGCGGGAAAGCTACCTGCGGGAGGCGCGGCGTCTGGGAGTGCGAGGCTGGGCGCTCAACCGAGACGACGGGCGGATCGAGGGCGTCTTCGAGGGTGACCCGGAGGCCGTCCAGGCGATGATCGAATGGGCCCGCGTCGGCCCCGCCCACGCGTACGTCACGAGGATCGAGGTCGAGGACGAGGAGCCCGGCGGGGAGGAAGAGTTCGTAGTTCGCTGAGGTGATCGGCGCCCGCGGCGACGATTCAGTCTGGCTGGGCTCGGACTTCTCTTGCCTTCGGCTGACTCCCGCCGCTGCGCGGATCCGTGAGTCCCGCACGACCCTGCCGGGAGTGGGCATGGGACGCGATCGAAGTCGCCCTGGAGCTGACGAGTTCGCCGTGGCCTGTCACACCCGGCGTCGGATGGGACTCACGGCGGGCGGCGCCGGATGGGCCGCCTGGCAGCCGGCCAAGCGGCCGAACGACGAGTTCACACCCCCACCTCGCGCCAACCGGGGTAGTTGTCCCTGTCGCGTTGGCCGGCAGCACTTTCCTACAGCGGTCCTCCAGTGAACAGCAGCCGGTTGGACGACCCATGCAGGTTCCCGCGCAGAGCCCCGGTCGTGGCGTTGTCGATCAACCAGGCCCGCACCTCTGCGGCCGACGCCTCCGGGTGCACGGACAGGTACAGCGCGGCGGCACCGCTGACCAGCGGCGCCGCCCACGACGTGGCGACGCCGTCGCTGGTGACCCGCCGGTCCGGGCTGAGAAACGGATCGACTACCGAGGTGACGGCCTCCGCCGGGGCGAAGACGTCGACACACCGTCCGTGGTTCAACCCGGCATCCCGGTCGGCCTTCGTCGATGCGGCGGCCGTGATGACTCCGGGAAGCCCGGCCGGCGGGTGCTTGCAGGCGTCTTCGCCGTCGTTGCCGGCCGAGGCCACAACTGTGAGGCCGGCATCGACCAGCCGCTCGACCGCACTCGTGAGCGTGGGCGACGGTGCCTGGACGTTGAGTGAGAGGTTCACCACGGCGGGCTTGCGCGCGTTCCGGGCAAGCCAGTCGAGCGCCCGTACGATCCGCGCGGTCGCCTGCGCCTCGGTCCCTTCCTCGGCTCCTTCGCAGCCGCCGCTCGACCCGACCGAGACGATCTTCGCCTGCTTCGCCACCCCGGTATGCCGGCCCGCCACCAGGCCCGCCACGAAGAGCCCGTGGTTGATGCCGTCCTCGAGGGTGCACGCTTTCCCGCTGGCCAGTCCGACCGAGGCACGGCCGCCGAGCTCCGCGTTGCGCACGTCGAACAGCCCGTCGACGACGTACACCGTCACTCCACGTCCTTGGCCGGTGGTGGTGAAGCGCTGATCCAGTGGGCGCCGACGCTGGTCGATCCGGTCCAGGGCCCAGCCCGGACGAAGTTGCGTCACCTTCGCTGGGAGGGCCGAGGAGCTGGAGGACGGGCTGGGAGAACGACTGGGGGACCGGCTGGGCGGCGGGGTGGGGGTGCGCGTTGCCGAGTGATCGGGCGGCCTGCGCGGCGTGGACGGCGCCGAGGCTGGAGAACGCTCCGCGCTCGAAGCGCCGCCCGTCGGTCGCACCGGGCCGGCTCCGGAACAGCCGCTGACGCCGACCGCCAGCACCGCGACGGCGGTCACGACGAGGCTGCCCCGCCGATGCCCCGAGATCATGTGCCCACCGTAAGGCGCGGCCCGTCCTCGCGACCACGTCAATAGGTGACGCGATCTCGCTAGCGTGATCTCGCCGCCTGCCGCCCATGCCGCTCGCTTTCCGGCGAGCTCGTCCAAAAGCGATCCCGCATCCAAAAGCGTTCCCGCGGGAACGCATTTCCGTGTGGAATCGATGCGGCGCTGCGCCACCCATGCCAAGCCGTCGGATGACTCGGCAGTCGCCTGTTGGCCATCTCGTCTGGGTGGCGTCCCCCGGTCAGCGATCGAGACGCACCAGGGGTTCCGGCGCAGAGTCGGCGAACATTGTCGGGCGATGCCCGGGGCGATACGGAAGAATCGACGGCCAGTGGTCGTCAGTTCCGACCAGCCAGGCGGGATTCGGCCTGGCGATCCGCGCTGGTGGTGCCTTCTTCCGCAGGGCGCTGCTTCCGCGCAGGGGCGCGGCCCGGACGCGCGTTGGGGGGCCCGGGCGCCCCGGCGGGAAGGTGTAGCTGATCGACACCGGCCTGTTCACCACGTACACCGACTTCGGTCGCGGGGCGATCTGCGGCCGGACTCCATCGGCGGGGCCTGACCGACTGCAATCAACACTGCACCCAAGTCGCGGCACCGCAGGCTGGGCCACATTGCGGGCGTCGCGGGGGCGTGACTCCGGTGATCGCGGAGAACGACACTGCGGGCGTGGCGGACCAGATCGGTGCCAGCGTCGAGGCCGTCGGTCGGTGCCGGGTGTTGGGCATCGGCACGCTCGGCGGGATCACGACCAGCTCCGATCGCGCGAGGTCGTCCCGATGACGTGTGGCACTGGCCGCCGGCTCGGGTCGCGACGCTCGCCCGAACGCCGTCGACGGCGAGCTGGAGACCCGGGGCCGGCTCGATGGGCGAGTTGATCCCACTTATCCACCATCCCTATCCGGTGGTGACCCTGGCTGATGTTGCCCGTCGAGCGGATTCCCGACGCCCATCCGCTCAGTCAGGCGGGAAGGGCCCATGCCAAACTCGTCATCACCCTCGATCCGACCGCATCAGAAGGATCTCGGCAACCGACGAGCGACCCGACTGCGGCGGGTGCCGCGCCTGCGTCACCAGGCTGGATCGACAAGCGCAAGGAGATGGTGAACCTTCCATGAATGTTGGTGATGTGGTCACGGCAAGGGTGATCGGGGTCGGACCGTTGCTCGCGAGGATCGTTGCTGCCGATCAGCCCGGAGTCATCCGGGGCTCAGCTGCAGGGAATCTGACGGTGGGTCAGAGGATCAAGGCACAGATCACCGAGACCAACGTGGGCGGGCGTTTCGAGGCGAAACTCATCCACGCCTCCTGACCAGGACCCGGTGACGGGTTTCGCTCTGTCTTTACAACATTCATCGAGACTCAAACCCTGGGCTGATCAGAGTCAGCGGTGCCTTGACGTTCATCATCGCTCGTCGTTGTCTGCCAGTCCTCCTCGTGCCCTGAGTCCCTGCGGTGTCCTCACCCCGATCAGAGATCGGCGCGGCCTCGTTCGAGCAGCCGTCCCGCGCGAAGATGATGATCGGCGACCATCTGACTCGACCCTGAGCGGTGCGACGGTATGGAACTCTGTTTCATCGACCCGCCCTGAACGCATGTGCCGCTGCACGCGCGGGTGCTTCGGCAGGGAGAATGAACTCGTGGGGTTCCTCGCTCGACTCAGCCACGCGTCCACCAACAAGCTGGCGGCGGTGGCGGCCAGTCTGTTCGGTCTCAGCTTGGTCGCCGGGGTAGCCACGGGCTGGTTGGGTTTCGACGAGCAAGACGCAAGTGGCGCCGCGAGCTCAGCGCCACCTACGACAAGCCCGGCCCAGACCACGATTCCCACTCCCTCTTGGACTCCGAACCCAAGTAACTCGCCGATCCCGCTGCCCCATCCGACGATCGCCACTCCGACTCCGACACCGAGCCGGCCATCCAAGGCCGAACTCGAGCGGCGGGCGTACGCGACTCTTGAATCGCGAGCGGCGCAGGACCTGTCTCGCACGGCGTTCAGGGGCCAATGGGTCGCGCAACTGTCGTCCAAGTACTTCGGAGTGCGTGATCAGTACCAGAGCACTGAATCAGGCTCGCACACCTTCCGCGCCGTCGACATTCTGGCCGAGCATAACGCGCTAAGACGAGAGTTCAGCTCCTCCGGCAGCGTGCGACTGCTGCGCGGCCAGGACTTCGGCGAACGCAAAACCTATAAGGGAAAGACGTTCTGGTACACCTTCCTCCTCGGCCACTTCGATTCGCGCCAGGATGTGGAGGCCTTTTGCCAGTCGGCCTTCTCGTCACTGTCCGGCGGGGAACCAGTGGTCAATCGGTGCATGCCCCGTACCCTCACGCGCTGACCTCAGCCCGCTGAGCTCAGCGACTCGGCTTGCAGGCCGGTCAGTTCTTCGAAGTGCTGCAGGGTCTGCGAGGCGTCGCCCGGTTCCCGCTGGCGGATATCGACGCCGCGGGCGGTGCGCTGAGTCGGTGCAAACAGGCCGACCTCTTCGCCTGTGCTCAATCTGAGCAGCATGACATGTTGCTCGCCCTCGGCATCGCGAACTCGGTCGAATCGCTCGCCGAGCTTGTGATGCGCAGCGATCCGGGTGAGATTCAACGTGCCGACGTGATGTGAGAATTGCCCGAGTTCGACCGTCGGCAGTCTGCGGAGTACGGGCCGCGGCCACGGTTGGCGAGCACGAAGCGCTGAGGCCAATCGCACGAGGAAGTCCGCGAAGGCCGCGTGGTCTTGAGTACGGTACGGCGTGTCGAGTTCAGACCGCTGGATCGCTTCGTCGATGGCATGGAGGTACGCGTCGGGCCCCGACTTGAATGATCTGTATCCGACGATGTCATCGGTGATCCGCTCAGTAAGGTCACCGTCGAGCCTCGATGCCGGCGCGACGGCCATCGCGATGAGATCGATCAGAGTCGGCAGCTTGGGATCTGTCATGGTGTTCTCCGAAGTGAAGATACGTCGACGCCTCGTCGCTCGAGTTCGTCGATCACCTGCTCGGTGTACTCGGGACCCGGGCTGTAGTGGCCACTCTCGTTGGTGATGGCGTCCAGACGGCCGCCCCTCACCTTGACCTCGCCGGCACCTGCCACAGGTCCACCCGCCAGCAAGCTCGAGTGGTGGAACTGACCGGGTACATGGTCAGAGGAGACATACATGTTGCCGTGTGGGTCCATGGCAAAGATCGCGTAACCGTCGCCGTTCCAATGTGACCACGCTCCCGAGGTATCGAGTCGCTCACCGTCGGTGGTGTATAGCAAGCCGTCGTGGCTGAAGACCCGATAATCCTCCCGGGCGTCTTCGTCGAGGTACTCAACGCCCCTGCTCTCCTCACCCCGGTAGACAGGCTCCATGTCCTTGACAGCCAGCGTCTCGCCCTCTGTGATCGGTGGCGGTATGTCTAATCGTCCTTCGGCCGGCTCGACCGCATCCCTGGGATCGACCGGTCCCTCGGATTCGACCGGTCCCTCGGATTCGACCGGTCCCTCGGATTCGACCGGTTCGACGGGTTCCGCCGGTTCGACGGGTTCCGCCGGTTCGACAGGCTCGACCGGTTCCGCCGGTTCCGCCGGTTCGACAGGCTCTGGGTATGCGGGATCGGATGACTCCAGAGACTGCAGTTGTTCCACCGGATCCCGGTCCGGAGCTTGCGCGATCGGTGCGACAAGCTCTGCCGGTTCGACGGGCTCAGGCTCAGATTCAAAAGCTGATGCCGGTTCTGATGTCTCCAGTGACTCCACCTGTTCCACCGGCTCCCCATCCGGAGCTTGCTCGACCGGTGCGAAGGGCCCCGCCGCTTCCGCCAGCTCAGAATGTTGCTCCGGTATTTGCTCAACCGCCCCTTCGGGCGGATCGCCGTCCTGGTCGGCAATGGCGGGTTCAGACGGTGCCTGGACGTCCTGCGGCTCCCCGATCTCGCGACCGGCGGCGGGAGGAGGACTCGTCGTCTCGCGCCGATCAATCTCGATAATCTCACCGGACATTGGAGGCTCCGTCGACTGGGATTCCGAGCTGCCTGGCCACACTTTGCGGCCATCTCGACGAGTACGTCATTGACTCGGTCGCGAGGCCGTGCAGGAACAGGCAGAACGCAGCGTCACTAACCTCCGGCTCCTCCGACGGCAGC
Source organism: Propionibacteriales bacterium (assembly GCA_038257965.1). Lineage (GTDB taxonomy): Bacteria > Actinomycetota > Actinomycetes > Propionibacteriales > Propionibacteriaceae > Microlunatus. The sequence goes on along the minus strand of JBBSQJ010000114.1, from coordinate 5,581 downwards.
GCGGGATAGGACCGCACCCGGTTCCGCAGGACCTCAGCCAACCGGTCCCAGCGCCGTCGAAGCACGGTCTGGTCCGTCTCGGGCTTCGCCACATCGGCGCGCGTCGTAGAGAGCTGCTCGCGCAGCCGCGGATCGCGGACCATGGCCATCGAGGCGCCACGATAGCGACACTTCGCCCGGCACGGCGCACACCCGACAAACGGCGGCGCGGCAAGCGATTCTGGCCGTGGCAACTCCTCGCCGACAGTGCGACGGATGTCGACATGGGCGCTCTCGGGCAGCTCGTCGCTGTAGACAAGTGCTTCACCGGCGCCCAGCCGGGTCGCAAAGCGCAGCTGGGCGTCGTCCAGCCCCATCGAACGGCCGAGGTAGAGCCGATCCTCCTCGGCCGTCGTCCTGTGCATGATCTTGAGGTTGGTGTTCTTGAGCGCGTCCTCGACGAGCTTCGTCGGAATCTGCTCGGCGATGATCATGCCCTCGCCGTATTTCCGGTTCTCGGCCAGGGCGTTGGCAAAGTCAGCGGCGGCGCGCTCTTTGCTCTGCGCCTGTGCCGGATCTTGGGCACCACCCTGCGGCCGAGTCAGCAACCGATGCGCCTCCTCGATCACTGTCACGTGCTGCAGCGTGCCGCTCGGCCGACGGTTCGCCTTGTAGTGCTCGGTCATTGCGTTGAGCAGCAGCGCGATCATCAGCGACTGCTCGTCGCCATTGCCGAGGCTCTTCAGCTCCAGGATCGTGGGCCGGGACATCAGCTCGCTGAGGTCCAGGGCGGCGTCAGTCAGGAAGGTGGAGGCACAGGCCCCGCCGATCAGCTGCTCGGCCCGCCGGATGGAGGCGGCTTCGATGTTGGCCTTGACGTCGCCGGCGTAGTTGAGGGCGGCCGTCGTCTGAGCCATGGCGTGCAGGAACTCGACCACGGTCGGCCAGCGTTGAGAGTGATCATCGGCGACCTCGGAGAACAGTACGTTCGAGGTCAGATACGTGCAGTCCAAAGCCTGCTGATAGATCGATGGCAGCGGCTCCCACAGCCCGAAGGCCGCTTTGAAGCAGGCGAGCAAGTTGGCGATGTGTTCCGAGACCAGCACCCCAGGCGGAACCTGGAACGGGTTGAACCGCAACGGCGCTCCTCGCTCGTCACCTAGCGTCAACACGCGCAGCGCCTCGAAGCCGTCGACGGCCAGCAGGCGGCGATAGTCGTCCAACTCGGAGCTGACCGGCTCCAGCACCAGGAACGGCACACGGTGCTCGACCCACAGCTGACGCAGCAGCTCCAGCACGGTCGTCGTCTTGCCGCTGCCCGTGGAGCCGGCGACCAGGGCGTGCTTGGTGAGCGAGGCCAACGGCAGGCACAGCGATAGGTTGGTGCCGGCCAACTGACCGACGGTGACGCTCGCACCGGTCGGTGTCGTCGATTCCGCGTGGCCGAACTGGCCCCGCCGCACCCGAAAGCCCGGTACGACACCATCGACGGCGACCGGGAACCGGAACGCGCACGCGGCCTCGGTTGCGTCACCGAGCACCGAGAGCACCTCAAGGTGAGGCGGCAACCGGTCGCGCCTGCCCCAGATCTCCGGACGTCCAGGCGCCGGGTAGCAATCGAGGGCGGCGAGGTTCCACCGCGCGACATGTTCGCCGCCGGCGCCAGTCAGCCACCGTACATCGTGGGTCGCGCCCGCCCGTGACTGTAGGTGGGTGCCGGCGCCGGCGTCGGCGGGGGCGATCGCGGCACCTAGCGCTTCGGCCACCCCCGCGTCCAGACGCGGCGCAGCGACCAGGACTCGAAACACATACGCCGTTTCGGAGCACCGCTGCAGGTATTCAGCGAATACCCGCTGCGCATCGACGGCGAAGGCGTCCGGCGGAAGCCGCCGGGGCCCGAAGTACAGCCCCCCAGGCTGCTCGTCCTCCCTGGCGAGTCGACCATAGTAGGTGGCGATCCGGCTCAGCTCGGTGCTAAACCAGGCAGGCAATGCGGTGGGAAAGAGCCCGACCGAGATCGTCAACGGCTCGCTGGAGGCACTGAGCAGTCGGTACACCGAGGTCCAGTCCACGTCGAGCCAGCTGAACGGAACGACTGAGAAGTACCAGTCGCGGCCGGCGTCGGGTCGGCTGGGTTGTCCGATCACCTCCCGCTTGGTGATCACCGCCGCCTCCAGTCTGGGGGTGTCCTGGTGCACGTCGAGGCGCCGCCGAACCTCGCACGGGTCGTCGATCACTGATGCTACGAGGGACTTGGGCAGCGAGGAGAACATCTGATCGCGGACGGCGAGTGGCTCGTGGTGGGCGTGATCGGCTCGGTCGCTCCACACCCGGGCGAGCAGCGAGAGCTCGATCGGGATCGCCCAGCCCGGGCGCACGGTGAGACGGAGATCGAACGCTGCGCGTCCGGCATAGCCGAGAAGACCGCTGAGGAACTGTTGCTGCTCGACCAAAGCAGTGTGTAGCCGAGCCGGCCGGTCTAGATTGGCGTATTCCCGAGCTTCGAGAAGGTTGACAGCCGCATCGATCGACACGCCGGCGTAGCCCGAAATCTCACCAAATCGACCGGGCAGGAACCGCTGCAGGTAAGGTGGCGGCAGGTTGGCGCCCAGGATCGGGTCGCCTTGCTGGCCGGCAACCAAATCCGTCACAGCGAGATGCTTTCCACCGCGACGGTGCCGCCGATGATGCCCTGTCCTAGCGGGCGAGTGTTGCCGGTCGCCATGTCGACCCCCTGGCGAACCGCGCTGTGCATGACCTCACGCATGGCCTTCGGCTCGTCGTACATCAGCGAACCGTAGATGCCACTGCCTTCGCCGGTGAACATCCGTCGAAGGCTCATGATCCACCAACGGGCCGGCGACAGGTTCAGCCAGAAGGACCAGCCGATGAACAGGTCGCTGCCGAAGCCGAACGAGGACACGAATCCGGTGAAGATGTTCTCGTCCAGCTCGAGGTAGTCCCGCGGCTGCTGGCGGGGTGCGGCCAGGCGTACGACCCGTATCGAGCGGACGGGAGTCTGCCGACCGTAAATGATCGCGTACATGTGTTCGAGCGCGGCATGCGCAGCAGTGGCCCGACCGTCGACCGTGAGCATCCACTCTGTCAGTTGCACCGACAGCCGACGGAAAGCGAAGAAGCAGAACAGCACGATGGTCAACGCACCCCAGGCAGCGTTCCAGATCACGAACAATGCGCCCGAAGACTCAGGATCAAGCCCGGACGAGGACAAGCTGCTCAGGATCTGCACGATCGCGGCGATGCCGAAGATCAGGAACAACATGACCGAGCCGATGATCCAGGCCGCTAGCGTGGCAAGGAACTGACTGAGCAGAACCTGCCGGTAGGCAGGATTCGAGATCGGATCGAAGTTCGTGGGCAAGTCCGAGTACGACAGACGGTTGCCGAGGTAGGTCTGGTTCGGTGAGGGGGCGCCCAGCAAGGGGTTGGCGGCCGGATCAGCACCCGACGTGAGGAAGCTCTTACTGGGGCCCGAGCTGGGGATCTTGGGTGCGCTCAGTCGGCCGTGCGAAATGGGATCGGACGTGGGGTAGGAGGATGCAACCTGGACGCCGCAATGCTCGCAGAACGCACTGTTTGAGGCGAGTGATGCGCCGCACGACCGGCACGCCGGCGGCATCGACGGTGAGTGATCTTGGTTGGACATCGGTCGCACTCCTCGGTGTTTGACTTGATCGCTCGATGTCAGTTCGTTGACTGGTTCAGGACACCGACGATGACGAAGTAGCCGATCACGAAACCTGCGACGACGATCGCCAACGCCCCGAGCAGCAAGACGGTCAAGCGTCCAGGGACCACGACCGACACCTTCGACGCCGGGTCCCCGGTCGCGGCCGGGGCGTCCCACGGCGTTTGCTGGCTGACCCAGCCGGGAGCCGCTGGGGGTTGCAATGCACCGGCCGGTGGCGGCGGCGCGGCGTCGAACTCCGTCCACCGCCGACTCGGCTCGGAGCTGCGGAACGGCGCACCGCAGGTCTTACAGTAGCGCGCGCTCGGGTCGCTCGCCCTGGTCCCGCACTGCGAACAGAACACCGGCGACCCTTCCAAGCTATACGCGTTCGTACGGCACGCTACACAATCCCATTTTCGGCCGGTCCACTGCTTCCGACGGCGCCGATATCGCCGCCGATGGGCAGTCCCTAGGGCTCGCACCTTCCCGGTCGACTGCCGAGCGGAGAGTCAGTCCAACGGTAACGTTGACGGAACAGATCCAACCAGGCGCTCGAAGTGACCCAAGTGGAGCTCAGCCAGGCGCGACTCGGCGGACGCGCAAGCGCCGATTGATCGAGCTGGCGTATGCTGCTCTTCGGTTCAAACCCGGGCTGGACGGCGCTCAGAAACTGACAGTGCGGCGTTCGGGAAGAACCGAAGTCGCCTCGCATCTCTGCCACCGCAGCGGTACGGTCAGATCCCGTGCAACCGTTCAGATGAGGAGCGCCGACCGAAGCATCCCGGGCCGGGCCATCGTAACCCGACGGCATATGCCTCGTTCTGGCCCGCAGCCACTCGCCGCCGTCGGCGCGGACGCGCCCACCCCTACGGCACCAACCGGTAACTGCCCAAGCTGACCGCTCAGCTCCGCTGCCTCGACCCGCACAGCGCCATCACCCGGGAGGCCAGCTAAGCTGATACGTCAGCCAGTCAAGCGGGTATGGGTGCGGGCCTCCTAACTGGTCGCGGCGCGACCGACCGGATTCCGCGTGGGCGCCCGCCAGTTGTCACGCAGCCAGTTCGCCGACTCCCGGCGCCCGTACTACCCCGACCCAAGTTTCAGGCACTGTCCCGTCCCCAGCGCGAGTGGCGAGATGTGTCGCTGTCAAATATCGATCACTCGTCGGTCCAGGCGTGGATTCGCCGGCTGTCGGACCGGTTCGCGCCGTCAACTGTCGATAAGTGCCGCCAGCTGATACCGTCCACTGGCTCGAGAACCGGGGGACGGTTCCGGCGATGGAGATCTCGGTCGCTGTCGTCAGGTATGAGTAAGGCGGGCGGGGCGGCCAGCAGGTTACGAGATGGCCCGTGCCTCATCAGGTGGGCCAATTGACCGCTCGCTAGGCGGATCGACGCTTGAACTGGTCAGTGGGTGTCCATCGGTGAACGTGTGAATCCGGTACGTCTGTCACTCAGTTCGTCACGCGAACCACCCCACATGTCGCACCATCGTCGCTGCGTAGATGTGGGGGTTCTGGACTCCTCGCCGACTGGCGGTGCAGGGCGAGAGATCCGGAGAGCGCGGACGAGCGGTCCAACCGTCGACGCGACACGACTCGACAGAGCGCCCTAAAGTACTGCGCCAAGCGTCAGGATTCTCCTCATGCTCCTGGCTGGCATACGTCGATGAGTCGGGCAACACCGGGCCGCAAATGCCGGCGGTTCGCTCACCTTCGCCCTGGGTTGCCTACTCGTTGACGCCGGACACTGAATGTCGGCGTTCGATGAGCTAGTAGCGTGTTGCGGCTAATGTTTGGGGTATAGGTGGCGGAGTTTGGTTCGGGCGTCGACGGTGGTGAACTGCCAATCGACCTGACGCTGATCTGCGTTGGTCTGGTGCTGCCAGGCGGTGAGTTCAGCGTTCAGCTTG
>JBBSQJ010000113.1:0-13464 GCA_038257965.1 Propionibacteriales bacterium | reverse complement strand
GAACCGTCGACCGAAACAGATCACCCTGCGTCGGCGTCATCCCCAGCGTCATCAACACACCCCTCAGATGGACTCCGACCATCCTCCAAGGCCCAACCCGGAACTCCGGTCAACGCCACGCGAAAAACACCAGCCACCTAGCGGGTAAGAGCGGTCCGAGAAGGAAGCCCGAGACATCGATAGACGCGTTCGAACTGGGTGCCCACCGTCCGCGGACTGATGAAAAGACAAACGAGTCGCGACCCGGTGCGCCGAGGGTGTCGAAACGATGCGTGTGTGGTGGACGATGCGGTTCGCCGGAGCGGGGCCGCACGCTTCTGACCAGATCTACGACTACCGGATCGTCGACTACCGGATCGTCGACTACGGTGCGAGGGCCACGATCAGCGCGGCAGCCTGGCGGTCCTCCATCGGCGCCAACTCGATCTCCTGGACCCGCCAAAGACTCCGCTGTGTGTCGCGAATCGTGTCCACACCGCCTCTGGCCAGTTTGCGGTCGACCGGCAGCGCGGTCGCTCCACGAGCCGACTCGGGGTCGAGCGAGACGGTGAGCAGCAGCAGCATCGCGCACTCGCTCAGTGTCGATACGAGCTGCTGCAGCATCGACCAGGTGCGAGCATCGGCAAGGTGAGGTCGTCGATCAGCAGTGCCACTGGGCCAGCTTGGCGACCCGCTCGAGGAGGCGGATCTGATCTGACCATCCTCGATCCGGGCTCGTTCCAGCTGGGCATCAGCAAGCGGAGGCGGTGCGTCGATCTTCGGTTTACACCCGAGGTCGCAGACCAGAGCCGAAGGACCCTACTTCGGTCACTTTGCTGCAGGTTAGAGTCGTCCCACAGGCGGGTCGGGCTTGCCAGTCGAGTTGCGTCGGGGCAGGTTCGGCGTTCTCTCACGGAACGGGATGGCGATGAGCACCGAGGGGAACGAACTACTGGCGCCGCTGCTTCCGGGCGGCGAACCCATCGAGGGCTTGCTGAGACGGGCCCAATTCTTCACCCCGGGCACGCCGAGCCGGGACTACCGCGAGGTGCACCGCGAAGGCGGTCGCGAGGCGGAGGAGTTCTGGCACGAGCGCTGGCGACACGACAAGGTGGTGCGCTCCACCCACGGCGTGAACTGCACCGGCTCGTGCTCGTGGAAGGTGTACGTCAAGGACGGCATCATCACCTGGGAGACCCAGCAGACCGACTACCCCTCTGTCGGCCCCGACTCCCCGGAGTACGAGCCGCGTGGCTGTCCGCGCGGCGCCTCGTTCTCCTGGTACACCTACTCCCCGTCGCGGGTCCGCTACCCCTACGTCCGGGGCCCGCTGCTGCAGCTTTGGCGAGAGACCCGGCAACGAATCGGTGACCCGGTCGACGCGTGGGCGGAGATCAGCGGCGACCCGGAGAAGATGGCCCGCTACAAGAGCGTCCGCGGCAAGGGCGGACTGGTCCGTTCGACCTGGGCCGAGGTCAGCGAGTTGATCGCGGCCGCTCACGTGCACACGATCAAGACGTACGGTCCGGACCGGGTGGTGGGGTTCTCCCCGATCCCGGCGATGTCGCAGGTCTCCTACTCCGCCGGGACTCGCTTCTTGTCGATGATCGGCGGCACGATCTTGTCGTTCTACGACTGGTACGCCGACATGCCGATCGCCTCGCCGCAGGTCTTCGGCGACCAGACCGACGTACCGGAGTCCGGGGACTGGTGGAACGCCAGCTATCTGATCATCTGGGGCACCAACCTGCCGATCACCCGAACGCCGGACGCTCACTTCATGGTCGAGGCTCGATACCGCGGACAGAAGGTCGTGGTGGTCAGCCCGGACTATGCCGACCACACCAAGTTCGCCGACGACTGGCTGGCGGCCGTCCCGGGTACCGACGCGGCGCTGGCGATGGCCATGGGCCACGTGATCTTGACCGAGTTCTTCCGGGACCGCCAGGTCCCCTATTTCAGCTCCTACGTCAAGAAGCACACCGACCTGCCGTTCCTGGTCACCCTGCGCGAGCGCGACGGCGGCTATGCCGCGGACCGGTTCCTGACCGCCGCCGATCTTGGTGGCGAGGCGGCTGCCGCCGAGGGTGCGGCGCACAAGACGGTGCTGATCGACGCGAAGACCGGCGAGTTCACCGTTCCCAACGGCTCGCTCGGCTTCCGTTACACCAAGTCCGGTGAGGGCCGGTGGAACCTCGACCTCGGTGAGGTCGATCCCCTACTCAGCCTGTACGGTCCAGACGCCGAGGCCGTTCCGGTCGACCTGGCCCGGTTCGACATCGGCGACACCGAGGGCGGAGCGGTGATCCGCCGCGGCGTGCCGGTCCGCAGGATCGGCGACCGGCTGGTGACCACGGTGTTCGACCTGCTGATGGCGCAGTACGCGGTCCCTCGGGACGGCCTGCCCGGCGAGTGGCCCACCGGCTACGACGACCCCCAGCTCGGCACCCCGGCGTGGCAGGAGAAGATCACCACCGTGCCGGCCGCGGCCGGCACCCGGGTGGCGCGCGAGTTCGCCCGCAATGCCGAGTTGTCCAACGGTCGCTCGATGATCGCGATGGGTGCGGGAACCAACCACTGGTTCCACTCCGACCAGATCTACCGGACCTTCTTCACCCTCACGATGCTGTGTGGCTGCCAAGGGGTCAACGGCGGCGGCTGGGCCCACTACGTCGGGCAGGAAAAGGTGCGGCCGCTGACCGGGTTCCAGAACATGGCGTTCGCCCTGGACTGGCAACGACCGACCCGGCACATGACCGGGACGTCGTTCTTCTACCTGCACAGTGACCAGTGGCGCTACGAGAACTTCAACGCCGCCGAGCTGGCCAGCCCACTGGGCCGGGGAATCTTCGAGGGCCGTACCTTCGCCGACTGCCTGGCCCAGGCCGGCCGGATGGGCTGGACCCCTTCGCATCCGACGTTCAACCGCAACCCCCTCGACCTGGCCGACGAAGCCGCCGCCGCCGGCCGACCGGTCGCCGACCACATCGTGGACGAGCTCCGGTCCGGCCGGCTGGAGTTCGCCGACACCGACCCGGACAACCCGGTCAACTTCCCGCGGGTGATGACGGTCTGGCGGGCCAACCTGCTCGGCTCCTCGGGCAAGGGCATGGAGTACTTCATGCGGCACTTGCTCGGGGTGGAGGACGCCGTGCGGGCGGAGGAGTCGAGACCCGAGCTGCGGCCCGCCGAGGTGCGCTGGCGCGACGAGGCGCCGCGCGGAAAGTTGGACCTGGTCACCACCATCGACTTCCGGATGACCAGCACCTGCACCTACTCCGACATCGTGCTGCCTGCCGCCACCTGGTATGAGAAGCACGACATCTCGACCACCGACATGCACCCGTTCGTGCACTCGTTCAACCCCGCCATCGCACCGCCGTGGGAGACCCGCACCGACTTCGACGCCTTCGCCACCATCGCGGCTGACTTCTCGAGGCTGGCTGCGAAGCATCTGGGCACCCGGACCGACGTGATCGCCGCGCCGCTGATGCACGACACCCCCGACGAGACGGCCCAGCCGGGGGGCCGGATGCTCGACTGGACGCGCGGAGAGACCGAGCCGGTGCCGGGGGTCACGATGCCGCGGCTGATCACGATCGAACGCGACTACGCCCAGGTCGCCGAGAAGATGGCCGCCGTCGGACCGCTGCTCGACACCCTGGGCACGAGTGTGAAGGGGGTTACCTGGAAACCGGTGCAGGCGATCGACTACCTGCGTCGGACCAACGGAACCGTCCGCGGCGGGGTGGCCGAGGGCCGGCCGTCGCTGGCTCGCGACATCCACCTGGCTGAGGCGATCCTGGCCCTGTCCGGCACCACCAACGGATCTGTCGCTATCCAGGGCTGGAAGGCGCTCGAGAAGCGGACCGGAGTACGGCTGGCCGACCTGGCCGAGGAACGCTCCGGTGAGCAGATCAGCTTCGCCGACACCCAGGTCCAGCCGCGGGCGGTAATCACCTCCCCGGAGTGGTCCGGCAGCGAGGCCGGAGGACGGCGCTACTCACCGTTCGTGGTCAACGTCGAGCGGGGCAAGCCGTGGCACACCCTCACCGGACGGATGCACTTCTTCCTCGACCACGACTGGACCCACGAGTACGGCGAGGCGTTGCCGGTCTACCGACCACCGCTGAACTACGCCCGACACTTCGGCGACCAGGGCGTGGGCGACGTCGGTCGGCCGGAGATCACGGTGCGCTACCTGACCCCACACTCGAAATGGTCGATCCACTCCGAATACCAGGACAACCTGCACATGCTGCGCCTGTTCCGCGGCGGCCCGGTGATCTGGATGAGCCCGCTGGACGCCGACAAAATCGGGGTGTCGGACAACGACTGGATCGAGGCGTACAACCGCAACGGCGTGGTCGCCTGCCGGGCGGTGGTCAGCCACCGGATGCCGGAGGGCACCGTGTACATGTATCACGCCAAGGACAGGCATGTGATGACGCCGAAGTCGGAGATCTCCGGCTGGCACGGTGGCGGGGACAACGCACTGACCCGGCTGGTGATCAAACCGACCCACATGATCGGCGGCTACGGCCAGTTCACCTTCGGCTTCAACTACTACGGCCCAACCGGTAACCAGCGCGACGAGGTCACCGTTATCCGCCGCCGGTCCCAGGAAGTCCAGTTTTGACGAGGATGAGGGTGAGGGTCTGATGAGGATTATGGCGCAGATGTCGATGGTGATGAACATCGACAAGTGCATCGGCTGCCACACCTGCACGGTGACCTGCAAGCAGGTCTGGACCAACCGGCCCGGCACCGAGTACGTCTACTTCAACAACGTGGAGACCAAGCCCGGCATCGGGTACCCGAAGCGCTACGAGGACCAGGAACAGTGGAACGGCGGCTGGACCCTCGATCGCAAGGGGCGGCTGAAGCTCAAGGCCGGCGGTCGGGTGAAGAAGCTCTTGTCGATCTTCTACAACCCCGACCTGCCCTCGATCGACGACTACGGCGAGCCCTGGACGTACGACTATCAGACCCTGATCGATGCGCCGCTGGGCACCCCGAACCCCAGCGCGCACTCGCACTCGGCGCTGACCGGCAAGACCATGAACATGGAATGGGGCAGCAACTGGGACGACGACCTGGCCGGTGCGCAAGAACACGCCCTCGCCGACCCGAACCTGACCAACCTCGAACAGCATGTCGCGATGGAGTTCGAGCAGGCCTTCATGTTCTACCTGCCGAGGATCTGCGAACACTGCCTCAACCCGTCCTGCGTCGCGTCCTGTCCGTCCGGGGCGATGTACAAGCGCGAAGAGGACGGCATCGTGCTGGTGGACCAGGACCGTTGTCGCGGCTGGCGGTTCTGCGTGTCGGGCTGCCCGTACAAGAAGGTCTATTTCAACCACCGCACCGGCAAGGCGGAGAAGTGCACCCTGTGCGCCCCGCGGATCGAGACCGGCCAGCCGACCATCTGCTCCGAGACCTGCGTCGGGCGGCTGCGCTACCTCGGTCTGGTCCTCTACGACGCGGACAAGGTCCTGGCGGCGGCCGCGACGCCGGACGTGCAAGATCTGTATGAAGCGCAACTGTCGGTGTTCCTCGACCCCGAGGACCCACAGGTGCAGCAAGCGGCTGCCGAGCAGGGCATCCCGCACGACTGGATCGAGGCCGCCCGCCGCTCACCCGTCTATGCGCTGGCCGTCAAGCACAAGGTCGCCCTGCCGCTGCACCCGGAGTACCGCACCCTGCCCATGGTCTGGTACGTGCCGCCGCTGTCCCCGGTGGCCGACATCGTGCACGCGGCCGGCTACGACGATGCTGACGCCGACCAGGTCTTCGCGAGCATCGACGCGCTGCGGATTCCGCTGGAGTACCTGGCCAACCTGTTCACGGCCGGGGACGTCCAACCCGTACGTCGGGTGCTGCGCAAGCTCGCGGCGATCCGCTCCACGATGCGAGCCGAGCAACTCGGGTTGAAACCGAACGAGAAGCTGGCCGAGGCGGTGCAGACGAGTCCGGCAGAGCTGAACGACCTGTTCCGACTGCTCGCGATCGCCAAGTACGACGACCGCTACGTCATCCCCCCGGCTCATGCCGAGGATGCTGGCCGACTCACCGCCCAGCACGAGCAGATGTTCTGCAGTCTGGACACCGACGGGGGTCCCGGGATGGGCGGCGCCGGTCCGCCCGGATCGGTGGAGTCGTTCCATCCGGCCGGCGAACCCGGCGGGCGCCAGACGTTCCGCGGCGACGACGGCCGCGAACACTTCAACCTGCTTGGCTGGAGCGGCCGAGGAGACACCCCGAACCTCTTCCCGTCCGGGGGCACGCCATGAGCGAGGTGGGCCCCTTCAAACTGGCGTCGGTGCTGTTGCAGTACCCGAGCCAGCCGCTCTTCGAAGGAATCGCCACGCTGGAAACGGTGACCGCGACGATCCCGCGACGTGCCTGCCGCGACGGATTCACCCGATTCCTGACCTGGTTGGCGACGACGCCGCCGACCGAGGTCGCTCAGCACTACGTCGAGACGTTCGATCTGCGTCGGCGTTGCGCCCTGTACCTGACCTACTACCGCTACGGCGACACCCGCAAGCGCGGCATGGCGATGCTCAGGTTCAAGACCTCCTACCGCAACGAGAACTTCGTCCCCTCCGAGGAAGAGCTGCCGGACTACCTGCCGTTGGTCCTGGAGTTCGCCTCCTTGGCGCCACGGGGAGTGTCGTTGCTGCGCAGCTGCCGGGCCGACCTGGAACTGCTGCGGAGGGCCCTCAGCCAGGCGGAGACGCCGTACGTCCACATCGTCGACGCCGTCTGCGCGGAACTGCCGAAACTGCGCCGAACCGATCTGAGTCGGATCAGCGAATCATGGGAGGCCGGCCCGCCGCGTGAGGACGTCGGCCTGGAACCCTTCGCGCCTCCCGAGTACCTCAGCGGCGGGTCGGTGCGGACATGAGGTTGCTGGACGTCTTCTGGTGGGTTGTGCTGCCCTACGTCGCTCTGGCCGTGTTCGTGGTCGGCCACGTCTGGCGCTGGCGCTACGACCAGTTCGGCTGGACGAGCCGATCGACGCAGCTGCAGGAACGCCGATGGTTGAAGTGGGGGTCACCGATCTTCCACTACGCCACGTTCGCCGCCATCGGCGGGCACGTGCTCGGCATCCTCATCCCGGCGGCGGTGACGGACTTCCTCGGCATCCCCGACCACGTCTACCATCTGTTCGCCGCGTCCGCGGGCACGCTCGCGGCCGTCCTGATCATCGTCGGCGTGATCATCCTCGCGCTGCGCCGGCTGTTCGTCGCCCGGGTCCGGGCCAGCACCTCCCCGGTCGACTGGTTCGCCCTGGTCCTGCTCCTGCTCATCATCCTCACCGGTGTCGTGCCCACCGTCATCAACCTGTTCGGCGAGGCCTACGACTACCGCTCCACCGTCGGGGTCTGGTTCCGTGGTCTGTTCTTCTTCCGCCCGGACGTCGCGGCGATGGTCGGCGCTCCGGTGCTCTACCAGATCCACGCCACCGCATCGTGGTTGGTCTGGGCGGTCTGGCCCTTCACGAGACTTGTCCACGCCTGGAGCTACCCGCTGTGGTATCTGTGGCGGCCGTTCATCGTCTTCCGCGGCCAGGTGGCGAGGGCGCCCAACGAACCCGGCACGAGCGGGCGGCGCTGGCGCAGGGTCGGCACCAAGTTCTGATCCGATCGTTCGCCCGTCGATGCCGCCGGCCCCGGGGTGGCGAGCCGGTCCGCGACGCCGGCGGCGGCGATCAGTCGGGGTCGTCGAGCAGCTCGTCGAGGCCGCCGATCGTGCGCACACCGGACGGCGCCGCACCGTTGCGGACGACCAGGATCGCATCGAGGCCAGCCGCGTGCGCGCCGACGACGTCGAATTCCACGCTGTCGCCGACGTGTACCGCCTCGACGGGCAGAATTCCGCCGATCCGCGCCAGCGCTGTCTCGAAGATCCTCGGGTCCGGTTTCGCCACGCCCAGCTCGGCCGAGATGACAACCGTGTCGACCAGTCCGGACAAACCCGTGTCGGTGAGCACGTCGTGCAACGAGACGTCCCAGTTGGAGACGATGGCCAGCGCAAACCCGCGCGAGCGAAGTTCCCGCAGCACACCGGGGACCTCGGGGAAGACGTGGAAGCGGAGTGCTTCCAGCAACGCGTCGCCGACGTCGCCCAGTGGCAGGTCGAGACCTAATCCGGCGCGGACCAGAGCCGCGCAGCGTTCCCGCAGATCGCGCAGCCCGGCCGCGTCCCGCGCCTCGTCGTGGTGTGCGCGGTAGTAGGCCATCTCCGCTCGCATCGCCCGTTCGGCGTCCGCCTCGTCGACAGCGGTGACGCCTCGATCGGCGAGCGCACGGATCAGATGCGGCCAGGGCTTCTCGAGGCCGACCACGGTCCCGAGGGCGTCGAGCAAGACCGCACGCTTCATCCCTGGGTACTTCGGGATCAGTGCTCGTGCGGGTCGTTGAGAGCGTCCTGCTGCGTTGCATGCACCGTGCCGGGCTGGTGGTCGGGCGGCCCGTAGAGTGCGTAGACGCGCAGCGGCTCGTCTCCGATGTTGGTGATGTTGTGCCAGGATCCGGCCGGCACGAGGATCGCCCAGTCGTCCTCGACTTCGGTATCGAAGGAGAGGTCGTCCTTCCCGGGCCCCATCTGTACGCGTCCCCTGCCTTGTTCGACCCGCAGGAACTGGTCGTGGTCGGCGTGGACCTCGAGTCCGATGTCCCCGCCGGCCGGGATCGACATCACCGTCAGTTGGAGATGTTCGCCGGTCCACTTGGTGACGCGGAAATCGGTGTTGTCGACGGTGGCTTCGTCGATGTCGAGGACGTAGGGCTCGCGGCCATGATCTGTCGTGTCCGGCATGGTCAGTTCCTCTCGCTGAGACTGCTGTGTCGACACCATCAGACCAGAGTCGGTTGTGACGGTCGGCGTGCCCCTGGGGCAGGGTGCCTCGTCCGCTCGGTCCGACGCCGGCCATCCTCGGCGGGGGCGGGCCGTGCTCAGCCCTTGCTGGCGCCCAGGGTGAGACCGGCCACGAACTGGCGTTGCAACAGTAGATAGATGACCAAGGTCGGGATGATGGTGAACGCTGCGCCGGCCGCGATCAGGTTGTAGTTGGAGAAGAACTGGCCTTGCAGGTTCTTGATCCCCGTGGTGATCGGCAGCCGGTCGCCGCTCTGGATGAACAACAAGGGCCAGAAGAAGTCGTTGTACACGAAAATCACTTCGAGCGTGCCGAGGGCCGCCAGCGCGGGCCGGCACAGCGGCATGATGATCGACGTGTACTGCTTCCACACCCCCGCACCGTCGACCATCGCCGCCTCGGTCAGCTCGATGGGTAGCGCTTTCATGTAGTTGGACAGCACGAACGTGCAAAAGCCCGTCTGGAACGCCGTGTTGACCGCGATCACCGCGTAGTAGGTGTTGAGCAGGCTGCCGGAGTCGCTGATCGAGTAGGGCAGCGGGAAGAACTTGAACATGGAGAACAGCGGAGCCGCGAGCGCCTGGGGTGGGAGCAGGTTCCCCGCAGTGAACATGATCAGCAAGGTGACGTTGAACCGCCAGCTGAATCGGCTGACCGCGAACGCCATCATCGAGGCGAGGAGCAAGGTCAGCAGGACGGTAGGGACCGTGATGATGACCGAGTTGAGGAAGTAGGTGCCCAGTCCCGCCTGACGCCAGGCGTCGGCGTAGTTGTCGAAGTTGAAGGTGCCTTGCAGGCTGAAGTAGCCGTAGCGGTCGGTCTCGGACTTGGGACGCAACGAGGTGAACAGCGTCCACAGCAGCGGGATCAGCCACATCACCGACAGTGCGATGAGCAGGATGTGGGTTCCCGTGTGACGCTTCTTGGACCTGCGGCCGCTCTGGTTGGTCACAGGGCTGGATAGGGCATCGGTGCCGGTCGTCGTGGCCATCTCAGTCCGCATCCTTGCTGAACGTCCGGGACAGGTAGATGACGATGGGCACCAACGAGACGACCAGCAACATCACGGCCAGTGCCGATCCCACGCCGATCACCTGACCTTCCCCGACGAGATTCTGGACGATCAACGCGGAGATCAGTTCGAGTCCGTTCGTACCTCTGTTGATGATGTAGACGATGTCGAAGGCGCGCAGCGCTTCGATGACGGTGATCACGACGACGACGATGTTGATCGGCCGCATCGAGGGGAAGACCACCCGGAAGAAGGTCTGGGTGGCTGATGCTCCGTCGATCGCAGCGGCTTCGCGCAGCGACGGATCCACGCCCTTCAGCCCGGCCAGATAGAGCACCATGATGTAGCCGGCATGACGCCAGGTCGCGGCAACCATGGCGGCCCAGATGTTGATGTTGGAATTGCCGAACCAGTCGATCGCCTGCGGCGTGCCGGCGATGCCGATCAGATTGTTGATGAAGCCCTCGTTGCGGGCATACATCAGCTGCCAGATGATGCCGATCAGCGGCAAGGACAGCATGACCGGCACGAAGAAGATGCTCTGGTAGATCCGGCTCCCGCGGATGTTCTGGTCCAAGAGCACGGCGAGCAACAACCCGAGCGGGGTGCCGATGATGGCCAGGAACAGCAGCCACAAGACGTTGTTCTGCAGCGCTGGATAGAACGGCGGATAGGTCTCCAGGACGAATCGGTAGTTCGCCAGGCCGGCCGGCTTGATGTCCGAGAGGGACAAGGCGTCCCAGTAGGTGAAGGACAGACCGATGGACAGCAGCATCGGGATCCAGATCAGCACGAGCTGGACCAGGGTCGGGACGGCGACCATCACGGCCAGCACGGACTTGTCCGCACCGGAGAGCTTCTGGGAGCGGCGCGACTTTCGCACGGGTGCCGGCGCGGCAGTCGAAGCCGCCGCGCCGGGATCGGTGGTGACAGCCATCTCGGGTCTACTGCGACGCGTAGAGCTGCTTGGCCTGGGCCTCCAGGTTCGCGGTGTCGATGGTGCCGCTCTTGATGAAGCCCTGCAGGGCAGGGATCATCACGTTGTTGGCCATCGCCGGCAGCGCGTCGCGGTCGAAGAACTGGCTGATCGACTTGGCGTCGGCGATCGTCTGGGCGGCCTTCTTGTTCAACGGCGTGAAGTCGGAGGTGTCGGCTCCCTTGGGTGCGGGGATGTTGGAAGGATCCACCGCCTGATACGCATCCGCTCCCTCGGGTGTGCCGATGAAGGCGAGGAGGTCCTTGGCCGCCTGGTTCTGGCCGCCCTTCTTGGACAGCATGTAGCCGTCGATCGGCGCCTCGAGCGCGTCGCGGTCCTCCACGGCCATCGCGGGGAACGGGAAGAAGTCGATGTCAGCCAGAACGGCCTTGTCACTGAACTGCTGGGTGACGAACGAGCCGAGCAGGAACATCCCTGACTTCTTCTTCGCCAGCGTCTGCGCGGCCTCCTGCCAGGTGGCACCCAACGCCGCCGGGTCCTGGTAAGGCAGGAGTGCCTTCCAGTTGTCGAACACGTCCTTGACCTTTTGTTGATCCCACGATTCCTTGTGGGCACACAGATCCAGATGGAACTGGTAGCCGTTCAGGCGCATGTTGAGATAGTCGAACGTCCCCATCGCGGGCCAGCCGTCCTTGTCGGCGAAGGCGATCGGGATCAGCCCGTCCTTCTTCATCTTCGCGCTCAGCGTCTTCAGCTCATCGAACGTGGTGGGCTCGGCGTAACCGTTCTTCTCCCAGACGCTCTTGCGGTAGAAGATGGCCCACGGGTAGTTGTAGATGGGAACGAAGTACTTCTTGCCGTCGTCGCCGGTTGATGCCTTGGCGAACGCGTCGGAGAAGTTGGAGCCGATCTTGTCCCAGACATCGTCGATCGGCGCACACAGACCCTTGTCTGCGAAGTAGCGCATCCGGTAGCCGGCGAACCAGGTGAACGCATCGTCGGGGCTGCCCTGGAGGTAGGAGTTGATGTTGTTCTGGAAGTCGTTGTGCGGCACCGTGTTGATCGTGATCGTGTCGCCGGATTTGGTCTGAAAGGCCTTGACCATGGCGGCGATCGCCCGCTTGGGCACGTCGTCGGAACCCGATGACCCCAAGGTCGCGGTCTTCGATGCGGAAGCCCCGCCGCTGGGGGCAGCCGCGCCGGTGCACGCGCTGAGCAGCGAGCCGCCACCGATCGCCATCGCCGCGCCGGCCAGGCCCTTGAGGACCGTACGCCGACCGACGGCCGGCAAACCTGGCGCGGCGAACGGGGCCTTCGGATCTACCATGCGCTTGCTCCTTGAGTGAGAACCCGATATTGATCGCACTGTACGCCGACACTGCCGGTTCCTGGTGTTGCTGACAAGACAATCGAGGCGATGTTGTGACCATCGGGCGATGCTGTGTCCATCGGGTTCGGACGTCACAATCGTGCGACGTCCGAACCATTGGTCGACTTCGAGTTCGATCGATCCGTGCTCCTCCTGCGGTCAGACCGAGGTCGACGGATGTGCCCTGAGCCTGTCACCGACGGATGTGCCCTGAGCCCGTCGAAGGGCCGACGGATGTGCCCTGAGCCGGTCGAAGGGCCGGTTGGTAGGGTCCGAACTGATCACCTGACGAAGGCCGGCCGTCGGTGGCTGGTGTGGCACCCGAGGACGCGAACAGTGGTGAAGTGGCGACGCAGCCCACAAGACCCGATTCGCGCCGACAACCCTGCTGGTGTTCCGATGTCGGCGCGGCTGCGCTCTCGCCCGGCGTTGGACTACGAACTCGATGCGAAGCCGGACCATCGATTCCGCTCGACGCTCCGCAACCTGACCCCCGGGCTGAACTACTTGGCCAGGAGCTACCACCGACGCTGGCTCCGTCGCGACGGAATCGCCGGGGTAGCCGTGGCCGCGTACCTCATCCCGCAGGTGATGGCCTACTCGGCAATCATCGACGTGCCGCCGGTGGCGAGCCTGTGGACGGCCCTGGCCGCGATCCTCGCCTACGCCGTCCTGGTAGCTCACGCATCCTGTCCTCGGGTCCGGAGTCGACGGTCGCGCTGATGACCGGCGTGGCGATCGCCCCGCTGGCTGCGGGAAACCCCGACCGCGCCGTCGCCTTGAGCGCCACCCTCGCCTTGATCGTCGCCGGCTGGTGCGTGCTCGCCCGACTGTTGCGGGCCGGCATCATCGCGGAGTTGCTGTCGACCCCGTTGCTGGTCGGCTACCTGGCCGGCGGCGCCGTGCTGATGGTCGTCGGCCAACTGGGCAAGCTGACCGGGACCTCCTATGACGGCGGCACGATCGTGCAGGACGTCCGGGGCTTCCTGGACGTCGCGACCGAAACGGACTGGCTGACCCTCGCCATCGCCGCCGGCACGCTGGCTCTCATCCTCGTCCTGGCCTGGCTACGCCCGAAGCTGCCCGGTCCGCTCATCGCCGTCGCGCTGGCCACCGCGACCTCGGCTGTGCTGCACCTCGAGTCCTACGGGGTGGCGGTGGTGGGCCAGGTTCCCTCCGGGCTGCCTTTGCCGCACCTGCCGGCGGTGACGTTCGACGATGTCGAGTTGCTCCTGCTCGCCGGTCTGGGCATCACGATCGTCGGCTACAGCGACGTCATG
>JBBSQJ010000112.1:0-13470 GCA_038257965.1 Propionibacteriales bacterium | reverse complement strand
TGGACAGCCGCCAGGGCCGCAGCGATCGGCACCGCGCACTGGGGGCGGAGGCGATGGCCATCGTGCGGCGGATCGGCGAGCCGGAGGAGGTCGTGATGGCCCAGGTCGTGGAGGCGATGCTTGCCTGGAGCGTGTTCGACCTGGACGAGGCCGAGCAGATGGCGACCGACGTATGGGCCGAGAGCATCGAACGGGACCGACCTGAGCACGCCGCCGCCGGCAGCTGGCTGCTGGCCCATTGTGCGCTGTTCCGTGAGAACGGCGCACGTGCGGTCCAGCATCTCGAGTCATGCCTGAGTGAACTAGCAGGCTCCGACCCGAGAACGCGTCCATTCCTGCCGGTGGTCACACCCTGTCTGCAGCTCGTTCCGGTGGCCGGACGCTCGGTCCCCTTCTTCGAGGAGACCATGCTGCTCGGGCGGCGTGTCGGCGTGAGCCAAGCCACCGGGTACGCACTGTCTGCCATCGGGTACGCGAACCGGCTGTCCGGCGACCAGGAAGCGGCCATCTCCAGCGTCACCGAGGCCGTCGACCTGTTCGCCGATCTCGGTGATGACCTGGCCAGGGCGCAAGCCCTCCACCAGGCGGGTTGCATCCACCGCGACAGTGGCAACTACCGTGCCGCTACCGGGTCGCTGTCGCTGGCGGCCGAGTTGCGCATCGGACTCGGCGACCGCCGAGGGGAACTGTTGACCGAGATCAATGTGGCCCTACTGCACGCCATGGCCGGTGACATCGACCACGGGCTGGACAGCGCCCGGCGGTCACTGTCCGGGTTCGAGGCCGCCGGGGACCAGGTGGGGATCGGGGCGACCTTGACCGTTCTCGGTGCCATCGAACTCCTCTCCGGCGAGATCCGGGCGGCACGAGAGATGTATCGACGGGCAACGGAGCGGTTGATTCCCTGGCCGCGGTTCGCGGGCTGGCTACGGTTGGTCGCAGCCGAACTGTCCGTGGAACTGGCTGATCAGCGCCGGGCCGCACGGGAGATCGCCGCTGCTGGAGCGGTTTTCGATCGTGCGGAGTGCGTCATCGCGGGTCGTCGGCTGGCCGCGCTGCGCGACCGGGAATCGGGTGCGAATACGCGGGGCGCATCTTCGCGTTGAGATCGTGTTGAGTTCTGGTTGATGACCGGTCTCTACCGTCGTCCCTGGATGTAAATCGACAACCGGGAGGACCCGATGACCACGATCGAAAACGCACCTAGCCCGATCGGCGAGGCGACCCTCGCCGAGTTCGCGGCCGGTATGCGCGGCACCACCGTCCGACCGGGCGACGAGGACTATGACCGCGAGCGCCTCATTTGGAACGGGGCCCACGATCGCCACCCGGCAGTCATTGCCCGGTGTGCCGGTGTAGCCGACGTGATCCGTACCGTCGATCTCGCCCGGAGCGAGGGCCTGCCGCTGGCGGTCCGGGGAGGCGGCCACTCCATCGCCGGATTCTCCACCGTCGACGCCGGCATCGTGTTGGACCTTTCGCCGATGACGGGGATCCAGGTCGACCCCGGCCATCGCTTGGTGAGGGCGCAAGCCGGCTGCACCTGGAAGGACCTGGATGCTGAGACCCAGCAGTTCGGACTCGCGGTCACCGGCGGCCTGGTGTCCTCGACCGGCATCGCCGGCTTCACCACCGGCGGTGGCATCGGCTGGTTGATGCGCAAGCACGGACTTGCCAGCGACAACCTGGTCGGAGCCGACGTGGTCACCGCCGACGGGCAGTTCGTCCACGCCAGCGCCGACGAGCATCCGGACCTGTTCTGGGGACTGCGGGGCGGCGGCGGCAATTTCGGGACCGTGACCTCCTTCGAGTTCCAACTCCACGAACTCGGCCCGGCCGTCCTGTCCGGCCTGGTCTTCTACCCGGCCGACGAAGCCGAGCAGGTGTTGGCGGGTTATCGGGCGGCCTGCGCGGCTGCCCCCGACGAACTGACGACGCTGGTCAACCTGACCACCGCACCACCGGTGCCGTTCCTGCCCGCATCGGTCCACGGCAAGCCGATCGTCGGGGTCGGCGGCTGCTGGTCCGGCGATCTCGATGCCGGCGCCGCCGCCACCGCTCCATTCCGCACCTTGGGCACCGTCATCGCCGATGTGTTCGCAGCCAACCCCTACGCAGCATGGCAACAGGCGCTGGATCCGCTGTATCCGCGAGGCATCCACAACTACTTCCGCTCTGCGTTCCTGCGTACCGCCGACGCAGCGTCCTTGCGCGTGCTGCGAGACGCCTTCGCGGCCCTGCCGAACGCGATGACCGAGATCCACCTGCAGCACCTGGGCGGCGCGGTCGGTCGAGTCCCCGCGGAAGCAACTGCCTTCGCGTTGCGAGACCAGGAATTCATCGTCAACATCATCGCTCGGACCCCGGACGCCGGTGGATTCGCCGACACCGTCCGATGGGCGCGAGGGGTGGCCTCTGCGCTGGGTCCAGACGCCGGCACCTACGTCAACTTCACGGGCGATTCGGATCCGGCGCTGATTGGCACCTCATACCCCAAGGACACCTACCGACGGCTCGTGGAACTGAAGAACCACTACGACCCCACCAATCTGTTCCGGCTCAACCAGAACATCGTCCCGTCCGTCTAGCGCCGAACGATCCGCCCGTCCGATCCTAGGAGCAGCAGGAATCATCGCGATGATGAGTGACTACGACGACGATGCGCGCTTCCAACTGAGTGTCGGTGCCATCCGCGACCGGCGTTCTCGTATCGAACTGATTCATCGGGGTGAGTGCCGGCTACCAGCGAACGATGTCAGAGTTTGCCGGAACCCAAGGAGACCCGTCGCGGCGGCGGAAGGCGAACGGAACTCCGCACGCAGCGATCCAGTCGGTGGAATCACTCACCTGCAGGTGAACGTGGGGCTCAGTGCTGTTGCCCGAGTTCCCGCAACGAGCCACCGGGCTCCCTGCGCTGACGCGCTGCCCCGGCTGCACTTGGACGCTGCCATGCTGCAGATGCGCCAGCAGCACAAATGGGCCGTCGGATCCCATGGTGATCACCACGTGATTTCCGGCGAGGCCACCGGCCCCGAGCCGGGCTCGCTTCGACTGTCCCAGCAGGTAGGGCACGAGAGCGATCAGGGAGCGCCGGGCCTCGTGGTCGGGTTCGCGATCGTGGACGATTTCGACTCTGCCGGTGACTGGGGCGAGCACCGGACGTCCGAATCCGACGAAGATCTCTGGTGGCTCGGGGAGGACCAGGCCGCGCCACGTCCGCGGCGCAGACCTGCCGTGCTCGTCGACCGGCACCAGGTCGATCGCGTGGGAGGATCCGAACGCATCGGTGCCGTGGCTCGGCACCCGGTTGGCCGGGCTGTTCTGCACGCGGCAGGGCCCTAGGAGGGGAACCGCCAGC
Organism: Propionibacteriales bacterium; assembly: GCA_038257965.1. Classification (GTDB taxonomy): domain Bacteria; phylum Actinomycetota; class Actinomycetes; order Propionibacteriales; family Propionibacteriaceae; genus Microlunatus. Next base: position 10,112 of record JBBSQJ010000112.1, on the reverse strand, counting down.
ACGATCGGCTCGGTCGTCGACTGCTCGGCCGAAGAACTCATGACAGCAGCTTGTCAGCATCGACTTCATCCACCCGATATGGCGCGGCTGGTCGACCAAAGCTCAGCACAATAGCCAGCCGGGGCACCTAACGGGCATCAACACGGAGACGAGCCGATCGGTGACAAAGTTCGACCGTTCGGTTGATCCGCGGCCGAATGCTGCCGGCGACGCTGGAGTCATGACCGAGACACTTGTTTCCACCCGTCCAGTGGCTGACGCAGCCCGCCACACCGCCTTCCGTCCCGTGCTGGTCCTGCTCGCCGGTTTTCTCCTGTTGAGCACAGCCATGGAGGCTGTGCTCGTCGAGCAGAGCATGACAGGGGTCGCCGTCGATGTCGCCGTCTGGATCCGCTGCTCCCTGGTTCTCGCGAGCTCGATCATCCTGCTCCTGTTCGCGATCGGCGCCAGGCGAGGTTCGCGCCGTGCATGGCTGCGGGTGCGGATCATCAGCCCCATCGTGGTCACCGCCATCATCGTGGTCGTCTCCATCCCGGGTTTTCTGCCGGATTGGGTTCGGATCGAACAGGGCGCGTGCGGTGCGCTCGTGCTGCCGGCGGCGATCCTTCTCAACCTCGCCCGAGCCCGCGCGCTCTTTCCGAAGCAAGCGTAGGGTGATCGATCCGCGCTGGCGGACTGTCCTTCAGATCACGCCCTACCTCGTGCTGGGGACGCTGGTCGCCTTCACCCTCGGCGTTGAGTGGGGTGCGTGGGCACGCATCGTGCCCACGCTCGCCCTGTGTGCGGCGGCCGGATTGTTGATCTTCGTTCTGCGTGACCTCCCGCTACGTTGCCGCGATCATCCCGCCACGATCACCGTGTTCATGACGGGGCTGATCACGCTGAATCTGCTGCTGGTGCTACGCGACACCTGGTTCGCATTCCTCACCATCGCGACCTTCTCATTCGCCTACTCGATCGTCCCGTGGCCCTGGGAGCTCCTCCCGGTGGCCGCCACGGCTGCCGTCGCCGGACTCGCCCAAAGCTCCGGCTTCGAGCACGACACCGGCGGCGTCATCGCGACAGTGGCGGTGATAGCGCTGAACATCACCGTCTGGTGCGGCCTGTCCTGGGGACTCCGCCTAGCGCAGCAACGCCAAGAGCGAATAGCGACCGAGGTGGAGCGGTCACGGCTCGCCCGCGAGATCCACGACACCCTCGCACAGGGGTTCGCCGGCATCGTGACTCAGCTACAGGCCAGCGATCAGGCTCCCGACGAAGCCGCCCGCCGCCGCCATGTCGATGCTGCCCTCGCCCTCGCCCGGACCGGCCTCGACGACGCACGACGCTCGGTGCAGGCGCTCCGCCCTGCCGCGCTCGACGCGGTGCGATTGCCGGAGGCGCTGGAGAACGTGGCACGGAACTGGTCGGCGCGCACGGGCATCCAGGTCGAGATCGCAACCTCTGCCCCTTCCCGCACTCTGCCGGTGGATGCCGAAGTCGCCCTACTCCGAACTGCCCAGGAGGCACTCGCCAACATCGAACGGCACGCCGGCGCCCACCAGGCCATGATCACCTGTCGATCAGACTCGCGCGGCACCCGCCTCGTAGTTCGCGACGACGGCAGCGGCTTCGATCCGTCGCGCCTGCCGACACCCACCACCGGCCCCGTGAGCGGCGGCTACGGACTGGTCGCGATGCGTGAGCGCATCGAATCGGTCGCCGGTGAACTTCGAGTCGACTCCCGTCCCGGGTACGGCACCACGGTCCGCGCGGAGGTGCCGTCGTGAGCCCGATACGCCTGCTCGTGGTTGACGACCACCCGGTCGTCCGCGACGGGATCGTCGGCATGGTCTCATCCGACCCGGACGTCGAAGTCGTCGGCGAGGCGTCCGACGGCGCCGACGCGGTCAGCCTGGCCCGCGTGTTCAAACCCGACGTCGTGCTCATGGATCTGAGAATGCGCGGCATGGACGGGGTCGCCGCAACCCGTGAGCTGACCAGACTCGGCGTCCCGAGCCGCATCGTCGTGCTCACGACGTACGACGCGGACGCCGACGTCCTACCCGCGATCGAGGCGGGCGCCACTGGCTACCTCCTCAAAGACGCGCCGCGCGATGAGCTGCTTCGCGCCATCCATGCAGCCGCCGCGGGAGACGCCGTGCTGGCTCCCTCAGTCGCGTCGCGACTTGTTGGGCGAGTACGCACATCCGAGGAAGCCATCCTCACTCCGCGCGAACTCCAGGTGCTCGCGCTGATCGCCAACGGGGCGACGAACCGTGCCGCCGGCGCCCGCCTGCATCTCAGTGTGGCGACGATAAAGACCCACCTGCTCAGCATCTACGCCAAGCTCGGTGTGCGCGACCGAGCCGCCGCCGTCGCCGAAGGATTCCGCCGCGGGCTACTCGACGGCTGAGCCAGGCGGTAGGCAACTCATCGATCGCGCCCGGGCTCGACCCAGCGACGAGCGGCTTAATGCCGACTAGGCAGATTTGCCTAATGTGCAAATCACGGGCATACTGGTCTGCGTGGCAGACGATGAGGAGTTGCGTCTTCGTCCGCGGGCGGGGCTGAGCACGCGGTTGGCGTTGAGCGATGCGGCGCTGGAGTTGGCGTTCGAGCGTGGTCTGGAGAACGTTCGTCGCGAGGACATCGCGACGCGCGCCGGGGTGTCGGCCCGGACGTTCGCCAACTACTTCGCCAGCAAGTACGAGGCCATCGGCTATCGGCAGGTCGAACGCATCCAGCGAGGCGTGGCACTGCTGGACTCGTGCCCGGCCGACCGGCCCATCTGGGCCGCGATCACGTCAACCTTGCTGGCACCGCTGGCGGTCGACGGCGCGGGCACGGCACCGACGCCCCAACAGCTGATCGAGATCCGCAAGCTACTCGACGCCCCGGAGTGGCAGGGCTCGATGATGCGCCGGGTGTTCGGTCCGGATGGCGACCTGGCGGCCGCCGTCGCTCGACGGACCGGCACCGACCCCGGGCACGACCTGTATCCGCGTCTGGTGGCCGGCGCCGTCGGTGTCGCGGTGCAGGTGGCATTCGACGCCTACGCCCATGCCGATCCTCCCCAGCCCGTCACCGAGCTTTTGCGGGGCACTCTCGCCGAGATCGCCGCCGGCCTGCCAGACCCCTCCCGGGCCTGACCTCTGGGCTGACCCTCTGGGCTCGACCCGGCACACCACCAAACTGAACGGGGAACACCCAATGCCCGAAATCCACCCCAGCGGCGTGGCCGATGTCGTGATCTGCGGTGCGGGACCCAACGGTCTCATGCTCGCCGGCGAACTGGCCCTGGCCGGCATCCGACCACTCGTTCTGGACGTGCTGTGCGAACCCAGCGCTGAACCGAGAGCCAACGGCATGATGGGCCAGGTGGTGCGGTTCCTCGACATGCGCGGCCTGTACGCCGATCTCGCCGGACAGCCCGGCCCGCCGAAACCAGAGTCGAACTACATCTTCAGCGGACTCCCGTTGCACCTGGCCGGCCTGCCCACCAACCCGATGTACGGCATCGCCATCCCCCAGCCGACCCTGACCCGGCGCCTGCACGAACACGCTCGACGGCTCGGGGTGCAGGTCCGCTGGGGCCACCGGCTGATCGACCTCGACCGGCACGACGACCACGTGCACCTGACCATCAATGGACCGTGCGGCGACTACCGACTCGACACCAGCTTTCTGGTCGGCGCCGATGGCGGGAGGAGCATCGTCCGAAAGCAGGCGGGCATCGGCTTTCCCGGCCACACCAGCACCGCCGTCACCCGGCTGGGCCAGGTCACCCTGCCCGACCGCTTCCGCAGCAACGGCGGCATCGACGTCCCCGGTGTCGGACACCTCGCGTTCGGACACAACCGCCTCGCAGGTGGCATGTTCGTCTACGCCCCGCTCGACCAGGACCGGCCCGTCCTCGCCGTGCAGGAGTTCGACGGCGCCCAGGCCGGCGATGAGCCGATGACGCTGGACGAGCTCCGCGCCGCGCTGCGTCGCGTTCTCGGCACCGACCTGTCCATCGAGCCGCCCACCGGCCCCGGTCCGCACGCGTTGCGACGGATCACCGGCCAGAACACCAGGCAGGCCGACCGGTACCGTGAAGGACCGATCATCCTGCTCGGCGACGCCGCCCACGTGCACGCCGGCATCGGCGCGCCGGGACTCAACCTCGGCCTGCAGGACGCCGCCAACCTCGGCTGGAAGCTGGCCGGGCACCTGGCGGGCTGGGCCGCACCCGGACTGTTGGACACCTACCACACCGAACGCCACCCGGTCGGCGAGCGGGTGGCGATGAGCACCCTCGCCCAGAGCGGCCTCATGCTGCCCGGCCCCGAGCTCGCCGCGCTGCGCCACCTGCTCGGCGAGCTCCTCGACGCACCAACAACGGTCCAGCACATCGCCGACCTGATGGCCGGCACCGACATCCGCTACGACACCGGCCATCCTCACCCGCTGTGCGGCCGGATGGTGCCCGAGGCCACCATCACCACCGTCGGCGGCCCGAGGCGGGTCGCCGACCTCATGCACCGTGCGCGGCCCGTTCTCCTCGACCTGACCGGTGAGCAGCGACTCGGCGCCACCCTCGACGGCTGGTCCGACCGGGTCGACCTCGTCTCAGGTGCGAGCGCCGGCTTGCCTGCAGCGGCGATCCTGATCCGACCCGACGGCTACGTCGCCTGGGCCGGCGACCGTGACGTCGCGGCCGACCGCGACCTCCCTGAGGCAATCGCCCACTCATTCGGCAACCCAAAGCTCCTTGCCGCATGAACCCTGTCCCGCAGGCGCCGCGAGGAACCCTCCGGAGACGACGCTCACGCCGCGTCCGGGGGTACCGCTGCGACCGGAAGTTCCGCCGCCCGTTCCCAGGTCGTGCGTGGGTGTTCGATCTGACCCAGGCTGACGACTTCACGGCTGATCAACGAGGCGAGAGTCCAGTCGGCGAGCACTCGGGCCTTCCGGTCCACCGTGGGCGCCTGACCCAGATGGTACAGCCGATGCAGGACCCAGGCGGGCCAGCCTCGCAGCCGCACCCCGTACACCTCGGCGACCCCCTTGTGCAGCCCGAGGCTGGCGACCGAGCCGGCGTAGGCGTGCTTGTACGGCTTGAGCGGGTGACCGCGGAGGTCGGCGACGATGTTGTCGGCCAACCGTCTCGCTTGCCGAACCGCGTGCTGGGCGCTGGGTCCGCACACCGCGTCCGAATCTCGGCTGGCCAGGTCGGGAACCGCTGCCGCGTCACCGGCCGCCCACACGTTGGCCGAGTCGACCACTTGGAGCCGTGACGTGGTGATCACGCGCCCCTGCCCACTCACGGTGAACCCCAGCCGGGCCAAGAGCGGACTGGGCCGCACCCCAGCGGTCCAGACGACAGTGTCGGCGGCGAAGCCGTCTCCGCTGCTCAGCTGCACCCGACCGTCTCGGAGCGAGTCCAGGCGAGTGTTCAGGCGTACGTCGATGCCGCGCTCGGCCAGCCGGTCCTGGGTGTAGCGGGCGAGTCGGGGACTCACCTCGGGAAGGATGCGATCGGTGGCCTCGACGAGCGTCCAGCGCAACTCGTCGGGGTCGAGCCGAGGGTAGTAGCGCAGGGCGTAACGCGCCATGTCCTCGAGCTCGGCGATGACCTCGACACCGGAATAGCCGCCGCCGATCACGGTAAAGGTGAGCGCCGACTGCCGGGCCGGCTGACGGACCGCTGATGCCGCGTCGAGTCGGGAGAGCACGTGGTTGCGGAGGTGAACCGCCTCGGCGAGAGTGTTGAAACCGATCGCGTGCTCGGCCAGGCCGGGTATGGGCAAAGCCCGGGAGACCGAACCAGGCGCCAAGACCAGGACGTCGTAGGGCAGCCGCAGAATCTGACCTGAAGTGATCGCGGTAGCGATCCGCGTGTCGCGGTCGACTGCGGTCACCCGGGCGGTGATGACGTCGCAGCCCCGCAGCAGCTTGCGCAGCGGCACCACCACGTGGCGTGGCTCGATAGAGCCAGCCGCGGCTTCGGCGAGGAAGGGTTGGTAGGTCATCGTGGAACTCGGGTCGACGACCGTCACCCTGGCTTCGTCACGGCGGAGCTTGCGCTGCAAACGCCGCGCGGCAGTCATCCCCACGTAGCCTCCGCCGACGATCACGATCCGGACAGGGTCAGGCATGGAACTTCCTTTCTGCTGGTTTCTGGCTGGGGTGTCACTGAAGCAGCGCCGATCATGTCGATCATTGGATGCCGCGGTTCGCCGGTACCCCTCCATCGTCGGTTGGCCGCCGGATGGGGACCATCGGCCGAAGGGCATAGACGCCAACGCGCCGGCCCCAGGCTCTCCCCCACCTGGCGCAGGAGCGTCAACGACGACTCGTCAGGGCGGCTACGGTGAAGGCCGGGGCTCCGACCAGGGACCACAGACCAGGTCCGTCCGGTCTCACCAGCATCGGTTTGCGCTGCACCACCGTCACGCCCAGCATGGCGACGGCGAGGACCCACATCACCGTCGCGCCGGACATCAACCCGAAACGGGTCACGCGGCCCGGACTGCGCTCGCGCGACGCCGCCGCCGCGACTACCGCGAGCAGCGCAGCGAGGCTGGTGGGAGTGAGCACCCGACCGAGCCACCGTCCCAGACCGCCGCCCTGCGGGAAGCGATCGAGGGTCACCACGAGGTGCGCGCTCGCCAGACCCAGTGCAGACGCCGAGGCCGTTCCGGCTGCCCATCGTCGAACCGATGCGGCAGCCGTTCGATCCCGGCATCGAGACGTCGCGCGGGCATGGTCGGCGGACGAATGAGATGCTGCGTCGACCTCGCGCGACAACTCCGAGACCCGTGACCGGCGTTTACTGATCATGGGTCGAGCCTGGTCCGTCACCGGTGGTCACCGCATCGGTGAGATCGCCGATTTCGGGGCGGACGCGGCCGAGTCATCGCGACGCGATCTCTGCGTCTCCTTCCCTGCCTCGGTTCCGGTGTTCAGTTCGCGGGCGGCCAGTCCTTGAAGAACTTGGGACGAGGCGGCGCATAGGTGCGTACCTTCGAAGTGGTCAGCCCCAACCGCACCAGTGACTCGGCAATGGTGACCGCGGCCGCCACCCCGTCGACGATCGGCACTCCCGTACGCGCGGCGACTCGCTCGTTCAGCTCGGCCATGCCACCGCAGCCCAGGCAGATGACCTCGGCATGATCTTCCTGGACCGCTCGGACCGCCTCGGCGGCGATGGCTTCCACGGCTGCGTGCGGGTCGGCTTCGAGGTCCAACACGCCGAGCCCACTGGCTCGGACAGAGGCGCAACGAGCATCCAGACCGGCCAGCTTGAGCCGGTCTTCGATCAGCGGAACGGCACGGTCCAGCGTGGTCACGACCGAGTACTTGTGGCCGAGGAACTGGGCCGTGCTCGCCGCCGCCTCCGTGATGTCGACGACCGGCACCTCGAGTAGCTCTTGGAGCCCCTCACGCCCGTGCTCGCCGTAACCAGCCTGGATGACGGCGTCGAAGGGCTGGTCGTATCGGCGGACGGTCTCCATCACCGCGATCGCCGCCAGATAACTCTCGTAATTCCCTTCGACCGAGTCGGCCCCGAACAGTGGTGTGAGCGGAACGATCTCGGTCCCGGGTGCCGCCACCGACGCCGCCGTGCGCCCGATGCTGTCGGTCATTGACTCGGTGGTGTTGACGTTGACGACCAGGATGCGCATCTGAATTCTCCTCGTTCTCGGGTGTCAGGTTGGTGAGCTCAGTGGACGCTGGGGACCGCGATCGGCTCGCCGGAGACGTCCCGGATCGGCAACGACCGGCGCCGGACGATGAGCAGGTAGAAGATCGTGCCCAGTCCCGCTCCGAAGAACCAGGAGAAGGGGCTGACCACGTGGAAGAGCGGCACGAGGGCCAACACGATCGCGATCGCCGCCGCCGGGATCAGGGCGAGGATGGCCCGGAGATGGAACCCGTTGTGGTAGTGGTAGTCGGCGGTTTCCTCCTCCATGTACAGATCGGGCACGTTGACCTGAGATTTCCGGATCAGCCAGTAGTCGGCCATGATCACCCCGAAGAGCGGTCCGAGGACGGCACCCAGCCCGCCGAGGAAGTACTCGATCACCACCGGTGAGTCGTAGAGGTTCCACGGCAAAATGATCAGGCCGATGATCGCGCTGACCCAGCCGGCCCGGCGGAAGTTCAGGTAGCGCGGGAACAGGTTGGCCAGCATGTAGATCGGGGCCACGAAGTTCGCCATCAGGTTCACCGCGATCGTCAAGATGATCAGCGCGAGGCTGGCGAGCACGAGCAGCGCGGTGTTGGGGATGGACTGGACGATATCGGCGGGGCTGGTGATGATCTGACCGTTGATCTTGTACTGACCACCGGCGAGGATGACCACAATGGCACCGAAGAACAACATGTTGACCGGGATGCCGGTGAAGTTTCCTCGGGTGATGGCTGATTTGCTCTTCGCATTGCGGGTGAAGTCGCAGAAGTTCAGCACGAACGTCGCATAGATGGAGACCCACAAAGCTCCGCCGGCGAAGATCTGTCTCCACATGGCGCCACCGGTCAGGCCCTCTGAGGTGGTCCAGGCAATGGACCAGTCTGCCTCGGAGAGGATCCAGATGGCCAGGGCCAGCATGGTGAGCAGGATGATCGGCCCTGACATGGCCTCGTACTTGCGGATCAGGTCCATCCCGTAGCTGACGATGACGATCTGGATGATCCACAGGCCGATGAAGGACAACCACCCCAGAGTCGACAGACCGAGGATGTCGTTGGTGTCCAGTGATTGCAAAGACGGCCAGAGCGCGATCAGCAGCACGCGGGCCACGACCGAGGCCAGGTAGGTCTGGATACCGAACCAGACGATGGCGACCGCGCCGCGAATGATGGCCGAGATCTGCGCGCCGTGGATGCCGAAGGCGATTCGGCTCATCACCGGGAAGGGAACTCCGGTCTTCTCCCCCATGAAACCGGACAGGCTGAGCAGCGCGAAGAGCAAGAGGGCGCCGATCAGAAAGGCCAGCAGGATCTGCCAGCCGCCCAGGCCGATGGCGAACAGCCCGATCGCAAAGGCGTAGTTGCCGAGACTGTGGACGTCATTGGCCCACAGGGCAAAGATGTTGTAGGACGACCAGCGCCGCCCGGCCCGTTTGGTGGGCGCGAGGTCACTGTTGTAGAGCCGGGGGCTGAGCGCAGCCAGCCTTTCCGCATCGACGTCGACACCAGCCAGAGTTGCCGAGTGATGCAGGCCCTCCTCGTCGAAGTGTGCTTCGTGGTGGTGCCCGTGTGGTCCATGCTGCTCAGGTGTCTGCGGGTCCTCCCGCCCGGCCGAACCCGACGACTGCGCAGGTTTGATCTGCCGACTGTCGTTCATCCTTATGCCCCTTCTCTGGCGACCAGTGGTCCGGTTAGGTGCGACGCTTCAGCCTCGAGCATCTGAGTCACGGTGTTCTTGCCGTGGACGATGCGCGAGCCGGCAACGGCTTATTCCACATTGCAAAATGTTGCTTTCACCTTATGAAAGACCCGCACACGAGTCAATCAGTTCGAGGCACGTTGGAATCGATCCAGGAAAGGCGCCCGACAGACGTCTCGTCGGGGTGCGGTCTCCAGAGGGGGCGCGAGATTCGAGACGCCAGACCAGCTGCCTTGGCCATGAATCCCGCGTACCACCCCGGCCAGTCCGAATGCTCATGCCCGATCTCCAGCCCATGGCGACCATGAGCATTCGCCGCGGCACGGAGTGACTGCTCGCGCTCACTCGTCGAACGATAGCCGATCCGGTCGCTCCGTCCGGATTGGCGCTCGGTGACTTCTTGGACCAGGCATCGCGCGCCGTCACACGTCCTTCACGACGAAGTCGGATGCCTTGAGCCGAACCGGGTTCGGTGTCGGTGACGCCGTCGCCGAACGCGATCGACGTGGACGATCCGGGGGGTGTGACGTGCACGACTCGGGAGTCGTCAGCCGCGGCCACTTCCGGGCGCACCCGAGGACCTGCCTGCGACCCTCGTCTGGAGAATCGACACTTCTACCAAGGCCGAACGCCGATGTGCACCACCGACCGGAACACCTTCTGATGGCCCGCTACACCGAACGCGTCGCGGCAGCGGCTGGGAATGCCAGGTTCACCGTTGCCGGGTATCGGCAAGTAGGGAGGGCTGAACGTC
>JBBSQJ010000111.1:0-13471 GCA_038257965.1 Propionibacteriales bacterium | reverse complement strand
GGCGGCGTCCGCCTGATCCGGGGTCAGCACCGAACCCGCACCGAGGAGGATCTCGGGCACCTCGCCCGCGATGGCAGCCAGCGCCTCGAGCGCGCGTTCGGTTCGCAGGGTCAGCTCGATGATGCCGATCCCGCCGGCCAGGAGGGCATGGGCGACCGGCACGGCATGAGCCGGATCCTCGATCGTGACGACGGGAATCACCGGCGAGACGTCGAGCACGCTGCTCATCGGGGGACCTCCTTCGTCTCGCCGGCCAGGTGCTGCCGGGTCTGCTCGAGGGTCGGCACCTTGCCGGTCCCGCCACGGCCCCCGACGACCAGCGACGCCGCCGCCGCGGCCTGACGAGTGGCGTACTGCAGATCGTCGCCGAGGACCAGGCGTGCGGTGAGGGTGCCGACGAACGCATCACCCGCACCGGTCTGGTCGACCACTGTCGGGGCGGGCACCGAGTCGATCCACGTCTCCACGCCGGCCGCCAGCAACTGGACGCCCTTTGCCCCGCAGGTCACGGCGACCGTCTGGGTGCCCAGCTCCCGCAGCCGGCGTCCGGCAGCGATCGCGGAGTCCGCGTCCAGCAGCGTGGTGGTCTCGCCCGGGAAGGACGGTGTCACGAGCCAGGCGTAAGGCGCGAGCTCGGTCAGTGACGCCGCCGCCGCCGCCGGGCTGGTCAGCCGGGGCCGGAAGTTGGGGTCGTACACGAAACGGCGCGCCGTCCGTGCGAGTCGGTGCACGGCCGCTCTGCTGCGGTCGGAGATGGCACAGGAGATGCCGCCGGCCACCACGGCGCCCGCGTTCGCGATCACGGCCGACGGCAGGTGTTCCGGGCCGAGGGTCGAGCCGACACTGCCGGAACGGGCATAGAAGAACTCTCGTTCTCCTGCCGGGTCGCTGTGCACCAGATAGACACCCTGCTGGCCGGGGGCGAAGGTCAAGAGCTGGTTGGATATCCCCAGCTCGCCGATCCGGGCCGCGATGGCGTGGCCGAGTTCGTCGTCGGTGAGCACCGCGATCACGGCTACCCGGGCACCCGCGGCCGCGGCCGCGGCCGCCACGTTCAGCGCATCACCGGAGACGCCGAGGACGGCCGGGACGTCGTGGCCGACCGGCGATTGAGTCGCCACCTCCAGCAGCACCTCGCCGACGCAGATGACGTCAAAGGGCGTGACGTCGATGTCAGGAGTGCTCACCAGTCGTGCACCGAGCCGTCGCGGCGCCGGTTCACCGGCAGGTACCGCGGATCGTACGGGAAGCGCGCGGCGGACTCTTCGTCGAACGTCACGCCCAGTCCGGGCTGATCACCGGGATGCATGTAACCGTCGGCGAACGTGTAGCTCGTGGTGTACACCTCGTCCGCCTCCGCGCGGTGACCCATGTGCTCCTGGATGCCGAGGTTCGGGATGGCCAGGTCGACGTGCAACGCGGCCGCCATGGCGATCGGAGAGAGATCACCGGCGCCGTGCGACCCGGAACGAACGCCGTACAGGTCGGCCAGGGCGAAGATCTGCCGCAGGTGGGTGATGCCGCCGGCGTGGGACACCGACGTCCGGATGTAGTCGATCAACCGTTCGGTGATCAGCTGCTGGCAGTCCCAGATGCTGTTGAACACCTCACCGACGGCGATCGGGGTGGTGGTGTGTTGTCGGATCAGACGGAAGGCGTTCTGGTCCTCTGCCGGGGTCGGGTCCTCGATCCAGAACATCCGGTAGGGCTCCAGCGTCGCGCCGAGTCGGCCCGCCTCGATCGGGGACAGCCGGTGGTGGACGTCGTGCAACAGATGGAGGTCGTAGCCGAACTCCTTGCGGACGTGGGCCATCAGCTGTGGCGCGAAGTCCAGGTAGGCACTGGTCTCCCAGGTGTCCACCTGCGGGAGGGTGCCGCTGGCGGGCTCGTAGATCCGGCCGTCGGTCGGCGCGACGCCGTAGGTCTTCTCCAGACCTGGGATGGCTGCCTGGACCCGGACGGCCAGGTAGCCTTGATCCAGATGATCTTGGACGTCCCGGCTCAGCTCCTCCAGGGTCGAACCGCTGGCGTGGCAGTAGACCATCACCCCGTCACGAGCCGCTCCGCCGAGCAGCTGGTAGACCGGCAGGTCGGCGACCTTGCCCTTGATGTCCCACAGTGCGATGTCCACGGCGGCGATGGCCGTCATGGTCACCGGTCCGCGGCGCCAGTAGGCGCCCTTGTAGAGGTACTGCCAGGTATCGGTGATCCGCCGCGCATCTCGTCCGATCAGCAATGGACAAACATGATCACGAAGGTAGGAGGCCACGGCCAGCTCGCGGCCGTTGAGGGTGGCGTCGCCGATGCCGGTCACGCCGTCCTCGGTCTCGATGATCAAGGTGACGTAGTTGCGTCCGGGCGAGGAGACGACGACTCGGGCGTCGGTGATCATCACGGGGATTCTCCTCGGTTCGGGATCAGGATCATATGCCGCAGCTAGGAGTCGGATTGTGGCCGCTCAGACCAGATCGACCCGGATCCCGAGCAGGCGGACCGGCCGGGTGATCTCGAACCGGTCGAGCACGACGAGGGCGCGCTCGACGACGCGATCGGTTTCGGTCGTGGGCTCCGCGAGCTTGCCGGTCTTGACCTGGGTGAAGAACGAGGCGGTGCGGACCACCACGCCGACGTGGCTGGCGGCCCGACCGGCGGCGAACACCTCCGCGCAGACATCGCGGGTCAGGCTGTCGATCTGGCGGCAGATCTCGTCGGGATCGGTGAGGTCGTGCCGATAGGTGACCTGTTTGCTGCGCGACCGCGCGATCCGCTCCGCAGCGTCGATCGTCCGGGCTGCGCCCCCGCGGGCCAGCACGCGCAGCGACGGTCCGATCGTCGGGCCGAACCAGCGCGCGAGATTGTCCCGGTCGGCGGTGGCCAGATCGATCACGGTGTGCACGTCGTGCTCGGCCAGCCGCGTGGCCGTGCGCTTGCCGATGCCCCACAGAGCCGTGACGTCCCGCTCGCCCATCAAGGGCAACCAGTTGACCGTGGACAGTCGGAACACCTTCTCCTTGGATGCCTTCGCGAACGTTGTCGCCATCTTCGCCCGCTCCTTGGTCTCGCCGATCCCGACGGCACAGCTGAGTTCGGTCTCCTCCAGCACGGCGGCTCGGATCATCTGAGCGAGAGCTTCGGGATCCTCGGTCTCGACCCCGAGCGCGGCCTCGTCCCAGCCCCACACCTCGACCGGGTGCCCGAGACCGCGCAGCACCGTCATCACGTCGGCGCTCGCCGCGTCGTAGGCGACATGATCGCTGGGCAGGAAGACGCCGTCCGGACACTTGCGATGCGCCGGCCGGAGCGGCATTCCCGAGTGCACACCAAACGCCCGCGCTTCGTAGGAGGCGGTGGCGACCACTTGCCGCGGTCTGGTCGGGTCACCGTCGCCACCGACGATCACCGGGCGTCCGCGGAGCTCCGGGCGGCGGCGGATCTCGACGGCGGCCAGGAACTGGTCCAGGTCGACGTGCAGGATCCAATGCTGCCGCGACGGGGTTTTCACCGCTCCAGCCTGCCCCACCCGAGTGCCGTCGCGAAAACAGTGCGGGTCAGCGTCGCTCGGACCGTGGCGCAGCCGCATGGACCATCGGTCCACGCGCGCACTGGCCGCGACTAACTTCCGCGAACGTGCGTCGACGTGATCATCCACCGGGCCCGGAGGAGGCTGCTGCCACACGCAGGTCCAGGAGGTAGTCCCCGTCGGATGGGGACACTTCGGCAACGATGTCGGCCGCACCGTCCGGCAAGGTGCGGATGCGACGTAACCCCGCGCGCTCCATGACCTCGTCGAACTCCATGTCGTCGGGCATCGCGGTCGCCACCACCGTCGAGACCTGAGCATCCCGCGCCATCGCGATCATCAGCAGGGCCCCCTCGACGTCGTAGCCCTCTCCCCGAGTTCGCTCCAGCAGGCGGTAGCTCAGTTCGACGGTGCGCACCGGCGACTCGATCGGTCGCACGGTGAACCAGCCCAAGAAGCGGCCGGTGGATCGGTCGCGCGCGACCCACGAACCCAACTTGTCGTCGCGGCGGTTGTGCGCCATCAGCCGCGGCATCTCCTCGGCCAGCACTTGGGCGGCCGTCGATGCCGATGCGTCAACGCGGTCCCAGGCGACCTCGGCAGCCGCCGCCAACGCTGCCACGTCATCGATGTCCGGCCAATTGGTGCGCCGTAGGGTCATGCGTTCGGTCTCTGGCACGTGAAGCCTCTCGGTAGATTGCGCGTGAAAGACAGCGGTGCTTCAGCCCCGTTCAGTAGAACGTGAGCACGCGTGCTTCGCTCACCACGCCCGAGCAGATGCACTTGCGGGTGCCCACACCGAGCTTGGTTGCCGCACACCAGCGCAAGCCGGTCGAATCGTGGGAAGTGAGCTGGTGACCGCAGGTTTCACACAGCAGGTCGTCGGAGACGGCCAGGTCGGGCGCCGCAGGATTGATGATGTTCATCGTCAGGTCCGTCGAGGCCCGTCAATAGGGCCGGATGCCGATCGCCAGGGACCACCGAACTGAAACCGTCCGGTGAGGGGTTCCCTCGCGTCCCCCAGTCTACGCCCGCGGCGGCGCCGACGTCGCCGTCGTGACGAGGGACGACTCAGGCCTCGTCGGTGCCCTGATGAAACCGCTGGCGCCAGACCCCCCCGGTCCGGACCCACAGTGAACTGCGCAACGTAGCTCTCCGGTCGGCGACGGCTCGCCAAATCAGCAGAATCGTGTCGCGGTCGACGCGACCCACCGACACGACCTCGAGAACCACAGGAGGAGAGATCGGCCCAATCGTCTCGAGCACCTCGGCCCGTTTCCAGAGCCGCCCGGAACGACCGATCTCGCACCATTGAGGATGTAGCAGATCACCGAACAAACCCCGGGCCGTCCGGATCTCGTCGCTCAGCAGCGAACGTTCGAGCGCAATCACCCGCTCCTCGTCGGTTGGCGCCGGCGCTGGGGTGGGAATGGGCTCAGGATCGTCGCGAAGGGAGAACAGATCGTCGGATTCGCCCGGCGCAGTCTGCTGGTCAGGCGCGGCATGCTCGGTGCGCACTGATTTGTCGAAGCCGGGTCCGGGGTCGGGCTCCTGGCCCTGGCTGAAAGCGAGCGCCGCCGCATTGGCGAGGCGGTCGGCCGCCTCGTTGAGTTCGTGCCCGGCATGGCCCTTCACCCACTCGAACCGCACCCGTCGACCCTGCATGGCGAGGTCGAGAGCCTTCATGATCTCGACGTTCTGAACCGGCTTGCCATCGCCCTTGCGCCAGCCCTTGCGCTTCCACCCGGCCATCCATCGGGTGATCGAATTGATGGCGTAGGTCGAATCGCAGTAGACCAGCAGGTCCTCGTCAGCGCCCGCGGTCTGCTGGAGCAGATCGAGTACCGCGGTCAGCTCCCCCATGTTGTTCGTGCCGTGCGGCCACCCGCCGCTGGCCCAGTGATCGTCGTCGATGTACCAACCCCAGCCGGCCGGTCCGGGATTGCCCAGGGCGGATCCGTCTGCGGCAGCGATCAGTGTCACTCGCGGCATGGTGCCAGACGCCGACGGCTGGTGGGCGCCCCGTCTCGTTCAGCGAAGCTGTTCGGTCGTCACGGTGAAGCCTCGATCACGAAGACGCTGGGGCAGGCACGACCCGAGAGCCGCCATGGGTGTGACGACGCCGGCATCCCCGAGGGCGGAGTCCATCGCCAAGGCCAGCGCCGATTGTCCCAGCATCACCGCCGTCCCGTCGTAACCGGGATCGTGCTCGGCGCCGATGACGGTGCGGTAGCGCGCTCCACTGCTGGTCTCACCGTCCACCGCGATCCGGAAGGCACCGTTACTCCGCTTCTGGTCATCGGGGCCCTCACCCGGCTTCGGCAGCACCCGGTCCAACAGTGACCGGGTCGGACCGAACGCCATACCGGCCATGAGTGCGCCGGACCCGAGCGCGATCGCGGCGGCGGTCGCCGCACCGCGCGGGCCCTTGCCGGTGTCGACGACCTCGCGGTAGGCGAACTCACGGCCATAGGGCCAGCCGGCCAATGCGTTGGTGCGGTGGACGATCTGTCGGTTGTACGTGGCCATCACGAAGGGAACCTGCCACGATCCGCTTCGGTCGTCGCGGGCCAGTGGGCGGCGGGCGCCGGCGCTCCGGGAGCGACCGTACCGGCTGCCGGACACGTCGTCGACCAGCGCCCATCGGTCCGCGGCGAGCCGCCGAGCCGCCGGGTCGTTCTCGGTCTCGATGACCTGCTGGCGCAACGAGTCGATGGTCCCGCCGCTGATGCCGCCCCGAAGCTTCAGTACGCGCAGCACGGCCGAGGTGAGCTCACCGGCGCCCTCGGCTGCGACCAGCGCAGCGGTCAGTCCCACTCCGAGATCGGCGGGCACCGAGTCGAATCCGCACGAGTGCACGATGCGAGCACCGCTCGCGCGAGCGACCCCGTGCGCCGCGTCGATGCTGCGTCGAACGAACAGCGTCTCACCGGTCAGATCGGCGTAGTGCGTTCCGGCCTCGGCACACGCGCTCACCAACGGCAAGCCGTAGCGCAGGTACGGCCCGACGGTGCTGGCGACGACTCGGGTCCGCGTCGTCAGGTCGGCCACCGCCGCTTCGTCCAGCACATCCACGGTGATCAACGGCCAGGCCGATCCCGAACCGGGTAATGCCGAACGAACGCGCTCCAGCCGTTGCGAAGAGCGTCCGGCGAGCCCGACGCGAAGTCCGGTCGGGGCGTGCTCGGCAAGGTGCCCGGCCGTCAACTGCCCGACGAATCCCGTCGCGCCCACCAAGACGAGGTCGAGCTCGCGGTCTGTCGAATCGCTCATCGTGGTCACGCTACGGCACGGCAGGTGGTGGGACGGCATCGTGAGATCGATGCGTCGTGTCGATTCGCGCGGTCTGTGGCAGGCTGCGCATCGCAGGCTGACAGTGGCGGCCTACCGTTGCACGATGGCGGATCGAGCAGCCGCAGCTTGCCCAACGATCCGCAACACCGCTTCGGACGAGGATCGGACGGACAATGCCTTCTGTAGCAGTGGTGACCGCTGCAAGCAGCGGCATCGGCCTGGCAACCACCCGGGCGCTGGCGACCGCCGGGTGGCACGTCGTTGCCACGGCTCGCCGCCCGCTTGCCGCGGAATCGTTGCGCGCGCTCGCCGAGGATCTGGCCGGAGTCGAGCTGAGGACTCTCGACGTCACCAGCGACGAGTCGGTCGACTCGTGCATCGAATCCGTCCTCACCGACGTCGGCAGGATCGATCTGCTGATCAACAACGCCGGCGCGGGACACCGGGGAACGTTGGAACAGCTCACCATGGATGAGTTGTCGCAGGCGATGGAACTCAACTTCTTCGGGGTCGCCCGGGTCACCAAGGCCGTACTTCCCGGCATGCGCAGGGCCCGGACCGGCCGCGTGATCACTGTGACGAGTCTGAACGGCGTGGTGGCGTTGCCGTTCAGCGACGCTTACAACGCCTCCAAGTTCGCCGTCGAGGGCTTGATGGAAAGCCTGGCCACGGTGATGCGCGAGTTCGACGTGTACGTCTCGGTGCTCGAACCCGGCCCGGTGCGTACGGCGTTCTTCGCCAATGTCGGTGGACACGTCGACAGCGTCAACGACGACGATCCGTACGGGCGACTCATCAACCGATTCAACACCCGAATGGCTGACCTCGGATCGAGCGGTCAGTCTGCCGAATCAGTCGCCGACGTGATCTGCGAGATCGCCGCCGATCCATCACCGGCTCTGCGCTACCAGTCGTCGGAGCAATCGCGGGCGATCGCTGCTCAGAAGCTGGTCGACACCACCGGACGGAGCATTCTGACCGCGACCGGAACACTGTTTCGCTCCGAGTGAGTGAAGGAGACGTCGTCGGTGAAGGACGCGTGATCGCGCCGCTCCGCTGCGCGACGGCGTTCCGGTCGTCATCGGGCGACGGGCGCATCGATCCATTGGCCTACGGTTGGACGGCGCCACGAATCATGTCGATCAACGCGCCGATCATCCGCGGCAGGTCGTCGGTGTCCGGCGGTTGGGTCATCAGCCAGATATCCATCGCCTGTCCCATGCCGACCACGACGGCGATCAGCAGCGCCGACGGTAGATCACTCCGCACCGCCCCGATGTGCTGACCGGTGGCCAGAGCCTGCTCGATCCACGGCATCACCGCCTGCTCCAGCTCGTGCTGGGCACGCTGCAGGACGGGGGATCCGGCCGCGGCGACCCAGCCTCGGAGCAAGGCGGCCAACTGCGGAGAGGCGGCCAGAGCCGTCGTCAGCTGGAGGTAATAGCGCTCCAACGTCGACCAGAATTCGTCCGCGTCACCGTCACTGGGCACCGGAAAGGGTCCCAGCCTGGCGAACAACCCTTCCATCTCGGTCTGCGCGACGTAGGCGTACCGGTCTTCCTTGCCGTCGAAGTAGTAGTACATCGAGCCCTTGGAGATGCCCGCTGCCTCGATCACCCGGTTGAGCGAGGCCTCGTGGAATCCACGGGCGGCGAACTCGTCCAGGGCGGCGCGCAGGATCGCCTGCTGCTGCTCCGGGCGCAGCTTGGCGAATCGGGATCGGACCATGCGGGCGGGGGGGTTCAGGCGGCGACGACGAACGTCGGTAGCTCGACGGCATCGCGAAAGCTCTTGCCCATCACGAGATCCGCAACCTTCGGCAGTCCCATCAGCTTCATCACCGAGTTCCGTACGTGAAGTTGGAGCCTACTCTTCGGAGCGAAGGCCAGACCCAGACCCTCGGCACCATCCTGCTTCGATCGCAGCAAGGCGGCGAGCCGGCTCTCGTAGCGGGCAAAGGCCTCGCGGTGACCGCCGGAGCGGGCCAGTTCCGCGGCCAGGGTGTAGGACTCCACCATCGCCAACGCCGACCCCTGGCCGGCCAGGAAAGACGGTGCCGCGGCCGCGTCGCCCACCAACGCGACGCGCCCGCGGGTCCACGACGGCATCCGGATCTGACTCAACGAGTCGAAGTAGAACGTCTTCGCCTGCGACATCCGATCCAGGATCGCCGGCGTTTCCCAACCGGCGCCGGCGAGTCTGGTCCGCAGCAACGCTTCCTGGGCGGCCCGATCGTCTGCGGGCATCGCGCCGGCGTGTCGGACCGACAACAAGAACAGTGTGGCGTCGTCGCGGATAGAGATCCGGACGGCCTGGAAGCCGACTTCGGCGTGCATCATGGCGATGAGTTCGTCACGCGGCTGGTACCCCTGGGCCTCGAAGGCCGAGACCACGATGCCGAGATACCTCTCGAACCCTTCGTCGGGGCCGAACGCCAGCCTCCGCACCCGTGAATGCAGTCCGTCCGCCCCCACGACCAGATCGAAGTCGCGGGTCTGCCCGCCCTCGAACGTGACCCGAACCCGATCTCCGTCGTCCTCGAGCGCGTGGACGGTGTCATCCAAGATCAGCTCGGCCGCGCCGTCGAGCGCGTCGTAGATCACCGCAGCCAGATCCGACCGGGCGATGCTCACGTAGCGCTGGGTCGACCCCATGATGGCGGACGGGTTGATCGACGCGAAACGACGACCATCGCGATCGACCACTCGCGCCTCGGTGAACCGGTAGCCGCGACGCTGCAGTTCGGGGACGATGTGCATCCGCTCGGCCACGTCGAAGCCGGCACCCCAGAAGTCGACCAGGTAGCCGCCGCGACGGAGTTCCGGCGTCCGCTCGACCAGTGTCGCCTGATGCCCAGCCCGCAGCAGCCAGTACGCGAGCGTCGGGCCGGCGATACCGGCTCCCACGATCAAGACCTTCATCCGAGGACCTCCTGACTAGACCATTAGTATAGACCGTCAGTATAAACCAGCGGTCTAGCACTTGGGAAGGTGCGCGAGGTCGAAACCACGGTGGCAGCTGATGCCGGGTACTCCCGGCGCCATGTGCCACGTTGCAGCTCCCACCGGCTGCGGCTTGGACGTTTTCGGCTGACCGCAAATCCGGGCCGACATCCTTCGGTTCTCGCCTAGCACCCCCGTCGTGCGCGACGCAAGACTCGATACATACATCAAGCCGACCCCTCGAGAGCCGCGAGAGTAACTGGACCGGCGCGGTGGTCGGCGGTCGGTGATGGGCTGCTGCCAAAGGCATCCGCGGATCCCGAGATGGGACGCCCAGACGCGCGAAGGAGAAGAGAGACCGATGAGCACATACACGCAGCAGACAGCTCTGATCGGCGACGCGCTGCGCCCCGGCGACGACGGATACGACGCCGCAGCGCGGACGTTCTTCGCCTCCAACCACCCAGCGCTCATCGTCCGGCCTCACGGGCTGGCCGAGGTCGCCGAGGCGCTCAGCTACGCCGAACGTCGCGACCTGGCGGTGTCGGTGCGCTCGGGCGGCCATAGTCCGCTCGGCCCGGGAACCTCCACGGGTGGGATGGTGATCGACCAGGTGCATTGTGACGGCATCGACGTCCTCGACACCGAGCGCCGGCTGGTGCGTGTGGGCGGCGGAGCTACCTGGGGCCGGGTGGCCGCAGCGCTCGATCCGTACGGCTGGGCGATCACCGCCGGCGACACCGCCAACGTCGGCGTCGGCGGGCTCACCCTGGGCGGCGGGGTCGGCTGGCTGGTGCGGCGGTACGGGCTGACGATCGACAACCTGGTGGGCGCACGGGTGATGACCGCCGACGGTCGTCTGATCACCACCTCCGAGTACGAGCATCCCTCCCTCTTCTGGGCGCTGCGTGGCGGCGGTGGCAACTTCGGAGTGGTCGTCGACTTCGACTTCGTCGCCCAGCCGGTCAGCACCGTGCACTTCGGGACGGTGACTTACCGGCTCGACGATCCAGCCGACCTGTTGGCCGGCTGGCGCGAAGCCATGCGGGTGGCGCCGGAGGCCCTGTCCAGCACCATGGCGTTGACGCCGCGACTACCTGGGGGGCAGCCGTCCGCGACGGTGCTGCTCTGCCACGCAGCCGAACCCGGCAGCACGTTGCCCGAGGCTGACGCGGCGATCAAGCCGTTGCTCGAACTGGGCACGGTTACCGCGTCGAGGATCTCGGGGCGCCGGTACTCCGAGATCCTCGTAGAGGCCCAGCCGCCCCCGCGCGTGCGGCGCGGCGTCCGCAACACCCTCGTTGCGGCACTCGACGACGCCGTCATCGGCGAGATCATGGGGCTGCACTCCACCTCGGTCCCCACGGCTCTCGCGGTGCGCAGCCTGGGCGGCGCCTTCGGCCGTGTGCCGGCGGACGCGACAGCCTTCGCTCACCGCGATGCGGAGGCCATGATCGTCGCGTTGTTGATGCTGCCCGACACGGCATCCGATCCGGAGGTCGAGGACTCGCTCGTGCCCTGGGACGCCGTAGCGGCTCACGGCACCGGCACGTACATCAACTTCCAGGGCTCGGCGACAGCATCGGACCTGGCGGCGGCATACCCGCCCGCGACGTACGCCCGGCTGGCCGCAGTCAAGCGCACCTATGACCCCGGCAACCGGTTCGCGCTCAACCACAACATCGAACCGGCCGGACTGAACGAGCCCAGCCACGCCTGAGGCACGCGACACAATGGGCTCGATTACCGGCCGTCGGCCGATGCCCGGGATCGCAGGGCTCCCGTCGCGGCGGTCGTCGATGCCGCCGAAAGCCGTCAAATTCGTTGATCATCAGAAGAGGTCGTCGTGAAGAACCCACTCGATCCCACGCAGCTGGGATCTGCCGTAGAGAACGTGCACCTCGCGGGGGAGCCCGGCGTGTTCGCCGAGGTGCGCGACGACGACCGGGTCTGGCGCGGCGCCGCCAGGGTCGCCGACGTGGACACCGGCCGTCCCGTCTCGGCCGACCTGCGACATCGCGTCGGCAGCATCACCAAGACATTCACCGCCGCCGCCGTGCTGCAGCAGGTCGAGAGCGGCCAGATCGGGCTCGACACGCCGATCGGCCACTACCTGCCGCGTCTTGTCCCCGCAGAACGCGGTGACGCGATCTCGGTCCGGATGTTGATCAACCACACCAGCGGCCTCGCCGAGTACCTCCCCTACGCCTACCCGTCTCTCGAGGCGTTCCCGTCACTGGCTGACACAGGTCCGGAGAGCCTCGACGACAACCGGCTCACCAGGTTTCACCCGACCGAGCTGATCGAGATGGGGATCACCGCACCCGCCGTCGGCGCGCCGGGTGGATCGCCGGGGGTGTACTCCAACACCAACTACCTGCTCCTCGGCCAACTCCTGGAACAGGTCACCGAAACACCGGCGGAGCAGTGCATCACGCAGAGCGTCATCGAGCGGGCCGGACTCCGAAACACCGGGTTTCCCACGGGACCGCAGGTCGACGGGCCGCACTCGCGGGTCTACGAGGCCTGGTTCGGCATGATCGACCCACCGCGCGACTACAGCGTCTACGACATGTCGTGGGTGGGGCCGGCGGCTTCGCTCATCTCGACCGTCGCGGATCTGGACCGCTTCTTCGCCATGTTGCTTGCCGGCGAGATCGTCGACCGGTCCTCGCTCGCGCAGATGCAGCGCACCGTCCCGGTGATCTCGCAAGAAGGCAAGATCATCGACTACCGCCTCGGTCTGCACCGCAAGGAGGTCCCCGGTAGCGGCACCTTCTGGGGCCATGACGGCTCCGTCTGGGGTGCTGGAGCGATATCCATGACCAGTGCCGACGGCAGGCGACAGATGTCCATCGCGGTGAACCTGCAGAGGTGGACCAGACTCGACTCTTCGGGGAAGCCGCAGCCTCATCCCATCGACGACGCGCTGGCGGCCCTCTACCAGGTAGCCATGTGCGGAAACAGCAGAGACGTCCCGCTGGACGCGCAGTGATCGCCATCGGCAAGGTGGCAGTCAGTGCTGCATGTCGCTGAACCGGCTGTAGTGGCCTTGGAAAGCGACGGTGATGTCGGCGGTCGGGCCATTGCGGTGTTTGGCCACGATCATGTCGGCTTCGCCGGCGCGTTCGGAGTCGCGGTCGTACAGGTCGGGGCGATGCAGCAGGACCACCATGTCGGCGTCCTGCTCCAGCGAGCCGGACTCGCGCAGGTCGGACAGCATCGGCTTCTTGTCGGTGCGCTGTTCCGGGCCACGGTTCAGCTGGCTGAGCGCGACGACCGGCAGCTCGAGTTCCTTGGCGAGCAGCTTGATCTGGCGGGAGAATTCGCTGACCTCCAGCTGTCGGGACTCGACCTTCTTGCCGGAGGTCATCAGCTGGATGTAGTCGATCAAGATCAGTTTGAGATCGTGACGTTGTTTGAGCCGGCGTGCCTTGGCACGGATTTCCATCATGGTCAGGTTCGGGGAGTCGTCGATGAACATCGGCGCCTCCGAGACCTGACCCATCTTGGTGGCCACCCGGGCCCAGTCGTCGTCGCTCATCTTGCCGCCGCGGATATGGGACAGCGGGATCGAGGCCTCCGCCGACAGCAGCCGCATGGTGATCTCGATCTGGCTCATCTCCAGGGAGAAGATCACCGAGGACATGCCGTGCTTGATCGACGCCGACCGGGCCAGATCAAGGGCTAGGGTCGATTTCCCGGCACCGGGTCT
>JBBSQJ010000110.1:0-13529 GCA_038257965.1 Propionibacteriales bacterium | reverse complement strand
GCTCGTTCGCGTCGCCTAGCCAACGGATCGGATCGCTCGGGTCGGTGGCGCGTGCCTGGGCGTACGCAACCGAGCCGTCGGCGCGTCGTACGGTGACACGTAGCCGGGTGCCGTCGAGGCCGATGCCGAGCTGGCTCGCGGTCTCGGTATCGAGTCCGATGCCGAAACGCTCGCGCAGCATGAGCCGTACCGGGTGGTCATCCTCGGTGCGCATGAGCCGAGCCGCGGCCCGGTTGGCCTCGACCTCGAGGCGTGCACGCGCGGACGTCGACGCCGGCACCGAGGGTTTCTTCGGTGAGACCGCGACGTCGGCGGTCACGTCGTTGAGGTTCATGCCGTCGAGCCCGGCGGCAGCGGCAACGACCCCGTGGGTGCAGCGGCTACGGCACCCGAAGCCGACAGAGACGCGGCTGTCGTCGTGCTCGTTCACATGGATCACCAAGCTAGGGTCACTGTCCGGGTGTGCGGGACAGCGCGTCAGTAGTGTTCCGTCGGACTGCTCCGTCGGGTCATCGAATGCGGCGAGGATCGTCGACAGCGGAGTAGGCGCGTATGCCGTGGCGCTCATCGGTCCGCGCCGATCAGGTGCGTCTCAGTGATCTTGATCGGTTCGCGGCGGAGGATCTCCTGCCAGAGTGAGGACGTCACCGAGCGCGCCATGACTACCACGGCGAGATCCTGGTCGGGGATCACTGCCCAGACTGCATTGAATCCGGGGGCGTACAGTGCGACGTCCTCGGCGATGGTGAACGGGTTGCCGTATACCCGCGAGAGCAGGACTTGGTCTTGAGCGGTGCCTTTGCGGGGGCGCCAGATACCGGCGTGATCGAGCACCCGGCGCCGTGCGGCGTGGCAGGCGTCGACTGGGCAGTTGTGGAGATCGGAACGGACACGGCGGCCGGTGAGCCCGTGGCCACAGGCGCGGACACGAGGTTGAGGGTCGACGGACAGGCCGTCGAGCAGTGTTGGCTTCATCATTGGGAGCCGTCCTCCTTTGTGGGTTGAGAAGTATGGGAATGGTGGTCAGGCAGTGTCGACGGCGGCGAGCGCGGCCTCAACGGCGGCGAGCGCATCCTCGATCCGCCGGACGCGGGCAGCCTCCCGCTCGAGGCGTGCCTTCTCTCGACGACGATGAGCGGTGAGGCGGCATCGGCCAGAGCAGAACTTGGCTGTCGCGGAGGCGGCAGGAAACTCGCTGCCACAGTTCAGGCACTCGAATCGGTACGTGATCTGAGCGATCATGGTTCGGTTCTCCTTCAGGTGTGTTGAAACGGTGGGTGGGCCGAGAGAGGCGCCCGCACCTGTGAGGGGTGCGGGCGCTCTCTGCGGGGTTACAACAACAGGAGGCGGCCAGCGGCGGCCTACCTGCTCAAGGACTAGGCGCCGGGCTCGGTGTCCGAGATCGACACGCGAACGATGTGACCGCCGGCAACCTCGGTACGGGTAGCCGACTCGCTGCCCGCGGTGTAGTTCCGGGTGATCCGGTAGGCCGGCATCGCCTTGGCACCGACGAAGGTCGACACCAGCGAGCGATCGGCCGTCTTGGCCGAGTCGTAGTCCCGAAGCACGCGCAGCGCGACGAGGCCGCTCTTGTCCTTTGCGATAGCCGCGGAGTTCGCGCCGACGGGGATGGCCGGAGGCCGGATCGCCAGGTGGACGGCATGCTTCGGATAGGCGATCGCTTCGTCTGCGTCGATCCGGCTGGATTCGATCACGGTGAAGCCGCGGAGCTTGCCGACGGCACCGTTGCGCAGCGCGTCAGCGTCGCCGGTCTGGGCAAAGTCGAGAGCGCCAGAGTCGAGCAGCACGTCCACCACGTTGCCGCCGGCCACGACGTACGTCTCCTCGTTGTCGCCGAAGTCGACGCCACGGGTCCGCAGCTCACGACGGAGCGCGGTGAACAACGCCGAGGGCTTGGCCGCGTCCCAGGGGATCGTGGTGTTCACGGTCGCAGCGTTCAGCACGTCGGCGACGGCCCGCTCGCAGCGATCGGCCACGGCGTCGGTCTGAGGCGCGAGCACCTGGCGGGAGAAGTCCATGAGGTTTAGGAGGTTGTCCTCTTCGGACAGCACGACACCGCTGTGTGCGTGGGTATCCAGGGTGATCGGGACCGCCGTCTCGGACAGCGTGTCGAAGACGACACTCGTGGTGACGTCATCGAGGTCCCGGTCACGAGACACGGCCGCGGACGGCACGCGAACGAAGACAGTCGAGCCACCGCCTGCGACGAAGTCACCTTCGAAGGACCGATCGACGGTGGGAATGAGCTTGAGCTCGTTTGCGACCAGCACGGCGGCGACGCCGGCGAGCTGATCATAGGTGTACAGAGCCATAGTTGATCTTGCTTTCTTGGGAGGTGTTGATCATGGGAGGTCGCGCCCATCGCGATCACCTCAACGCGCGGCCTGCCGCACGGGGCTTGATCAATTCGGGCGCTCCGCTGTCGCCTGCTCGGCGATATGCGGGCGGGTCGTCACCTCAACGACCAAAGGGATACGGAGCGGTGCCACGACGCGCCGTGTAACCGCTCCTGGCGGCCTCGACGGGCATGGGGCTAGGTAGAGCCACCCTGACGCGCTCCGAGGCGCCAGAGAGGCAGGGGGCGGCCCCTCTCCCAGCCTGTGAGCGCTGGGAGAGGTGCCTCTGACCCCTGAAGGGTGCCGGACGCCGTTGGCCGGCAGGCTCGAGCGCTGCTGTAAGGGTGGCAGCGCGAGCCGATCGTGGTGCCTGCTCGACGCCAGCACGACTACCTGAGTCGGCGAACGGAGCTAGCGGGTCGGAGGGCTCGATGGAATGCTTAGCCCTCCGCCCGGCTTCCAGACCGGGCGGAGTGCCTTTGCGATACCGAGTCGCTCTCTTCCGACCTTCGGCCATAGAGGGCCGAAGCATTGATGGGGTCCTGACCCGCCACGGACGCCGACGCGCTCGGCGGAGGTATTCCACACCGTGCGCCGAGCTACCTGGCAGCCTTTTCCACGAGGCCGTATGCCGGTGCCAGCGGCCCGCGGCGGGCAGGGGGTTGCCGATTTTGACCTGAGCCTTCCCCGTGGGCCTCGGCAGGGGCCCACGGGGTGGAGCGTGGTGGGGGGGAGTTTCTGGGATCGTGCCTAGCACGGGGGTCCGGAGCCGAGGTCGCGGGCCCGTCCTCCCCTTGGGGTTGCTACGCCGCAGCGGCCAGCATGGCGCGCGCGGCCGAGACTAGGCGCTGGCGCCGCACGGCGTACTTGCGGTCGCGGCACACGCGGGAGCAGGTGAGCCTGTCCGAGCGGGAGCCCGGAGGCAGTGGGGCGCGGCAGATGTCGCAGACCATGATCGGTACCTCCTCGGCGCGGCCCGCGCATAGATAGTTCGGGCTTTCATAAGTAGGAGGTGGCCTAGGTGCAACGCAGCTCGGCGCGATGACGATAGAATCTCTCGCCGTCTCGACCCAACACGCAAGATCTTTCAGAATCGGTCTCTCAGTGTGAGCCAGATCACGTATGGATCGTTACCTAGGCGTGACTCTCAGGGGTGTCTAGGAGCCTCAGACGCCCCTCGACGCCGCCGCGGCCGCCGCGTACGCCGGGAGCAACGACGATCACCGACCACACGGCGCGGAGGAGCGCGTTACGGTCCTCGGTCGTCTCGGCGGCGTGCCACCGCTCGCCGTAGGTCTCGCCTGTCCCGGCTATGGTGCCGAGGGGCAGGGCCGTCGTGGCGACGTCCTGTAGCTCGGCCAGCCGTGCGCGCAACTGGCGGCGCTGACGGAGCGCCGAGAGCGTCGTCTCCTCGTCGTCGTCGGCGCTGATGATCTTGTCGACGGCTGCGAGCGCCTCGGCTACCGCCGCGATCGCCTCAGCGTCGACCACAGGCGCGATGTCTTCCGCCTCGTGGATCTCGACGTCGCCGAACTGCTCGAGGAAGCGCTCGGTGACAGCCGCCTCGGCGTGCCTCATCGCGACGGACACGGGACGCTCGCAGCCCGCGCCGCGACAGCGGTAGGTAGGTGTCCTGCCGCTCGCCGCGCGGTGCGGGTACATCAACCGGCCGCACGTTGCGCAGTGGACGAGACCAGCGAGCAGCTCGACAGTGGACGATGACGGCGCGCGGTTGCTCGAGCGGCGTGCTAGGGCAGCCTGTAGGGCCTGCCAGTCGCCCAGGGACAGGATCGCTTGCCCAGGATCGATCCTCACGGTCCCATCGGCGTTGCGCACGGGCTCGCCGTACCGCACGGACGCGCCGTAGAGCGTGGGCGAGGCCAGCAGGCGACGGACGACGGATTGGTGCCACGCGCCGGACGATGACGTACGGGCCTCCGCCTCACCCTTCGGCGAGAGACCTCGGCGAGTCCACTCGCGGACCACGTCAGCGGTCGACAGCTCCCCACCGGCGAGGCCAGCAGCGGCCCAGCGGATCGCCTCGGCGCGCTCAGGGACAGGCACCCAGCAGGAGCCTCCCCCGGGCCGCTCGGCGACCGCGAAGGGCCACGGGCGACGGCCGCCGACGACGCGACCATCGGCTATCGCCGTAGCGCGGTGCGTCATGATCCGGCCGCGGATCTGCTCACGCTCGGTCTCGGCGAGAGCGCCCATCACGGCCGACTGGATCGACCACGCCGACGATGACGAGTCGAGGCCGTCCGCGGCGCTCAGGAAGCGGACCGGGGTCGACACGGGCCGCCCGTCGGCGTCGAGGCCCTTGAGCGTGTCCAGGAAGCGTGCCAGGCCCGCCGGGCCGCCGCGGGAGACGCGGTCGAGCTTCCACGCGAGAAGGTGATCGGCGCGGCCCTCGCGGCCGTCCCGGAGCCAGGCGAGGAAGCCCGGGCGGTTGCGGAGTGCGCCGCTCTGGCCGTCGTCAACGTGGACGGCTACGACGGTCAGGCCACGTGCCTCGGCGAGCTCGCGGAGGGCGGTCTCCTGGGATCGGAGCCCTGTCGAGTCCGGGTCCGAGGACGCTGACAGGCGGCAGTAGAGCGATGCGGTCGAGATCATACCCATAGACTACCGTCTCAGTGATAGTAGGGCACGGGGATGCATACCCGGTCGGACTCGGTGTAGCCGCAGCCCTCCCCCACGAAGAACCCGTTGTTGAGCAGGTTGTGGTGGGTCAGGGTCGCACCCTTCGGGAACCCGGTGGTGCCCGATGTGTACTGGATGTTGATCGGGTCGTCCGCCGACAGCTCGCGCGCGCGTGCGTCGAGCAGGCTGCGCTCCGCCACTCGCCCCCTGCTCATCAGTCCCTCCCAGGCGGTATCGCCGATGAAGATCACGTCGCGCAGCTCGGGACACTCCCCGCGCACCTCGGCGACCATCGCTCGATAGTCGCTGGTCTTGAAGGTGGGCGCGCTGATCAGCACCGAGATGCCCGCTTGGGCGAGGACGTACGCCAGCTCGTGCGTTCGGTAGGCCGGATTGATGTTGACCATGATCGCACCGAGCTTGGCGGTGCCGAACTGCACGAAAACCCACTCCGCACAGTTGGGTGCCCAGATGCCCACCCGATCGCCCTTGGTAACCCCGAGCCCGTCCAGTCCGAGCGCGCAGGCGTCCACTTCCTCCACCAACTGGCGATACCCGAACCGCCGACCCGTCGCGCACTCGACCAGGGCCTCGTGATCACCCATGCGGTGCGCCGTCCGGTCGAGGTTCGCCCCGATGGTGTCGCCCAGCAAAGGCACCGCGGAGATGCCACTGGCATACGACGCCGCGGCCGGTGCCGCGTCGACCGTCCGGTCCGGATTCTGCTGGGTCATCGTTGACTCCGTTCCCTCGAGAGTGCCTGACGTCAGTGTGGCGCAGCGCTGTCATTGTCATCGCTCCGGACGCGTCACGCGCAACTGCCATCCCCGCTCGACCCACCTCTCCCACGACGAGCCTTGGAGCGATCGGCAGAGCTCACCCGTCCGTGGCCGTCGTGAAGCTCACCTCCCCCGTCGTCACCGTGCCCGCCTTGCGCCCCGGGGCGCTCTGCTCACTCCAGTAGAGGTTGGTGTGGGCGATCACCTGCTCCGGCGGCGGCGCACCGTACTCGGTCAAATCCTCGGTGGTGTGGGCGTCGGACACCAGCGTGGTGTCATAGCCGCGGGTGAACGCACCATGGAGGGTGGAGCGGACGCAGGTATCGGTCTGGGCCCCGGTCACCAGGAGCCGACCGATCCCCCGCTCGGCCAGCACCGACTCTAGTTCGGTCCCTTCGAACGAGTCGCCATAATGCTTGTGGATCAGCGGTTCGTCCTGATCGCGGCTCAGCTCCGGAACGAACTCCCACTCCGCACTGCCCCGCGCAAGCCCGCCGTCACTGTGCTGCACCCAGACCACCGGCACCTGCTCGGCCCGGGCCCGGTCCACCAGAGTGTTGATGTTCGCGACCACCTCGTCGCGCCGCGGTGCGCCGGCGACCACACCGTTTTGGACGTCGATCACCAGCAGACCGACATTCGGCCGATCGGGCAGAATCGTCATCAAGACCTCCTGATTCGTTCGACGGGGCTGCTCGCCCCCGACACCGTCGAGCCTAGGCATCCCCACCGACAGAAACGCTCCCGGCGGGCTCGAGGATGTCACGACGGGCGCATCTGCTGTGACGTCACGGCGAGGATCGCCTCGATGTCGAAACTACGGACCAGAAAACGGGTCGCGGTCGGCGGCTCGGCTTGCCACAGTTGCGGCATGAGTGTCGTGGCGTCGGGCCTCCGACTGGGCTGGGAGGAGTTGCCGGAGCATGTGCGGCGCGGCGTCGAGGACATCGTCGGCGGCGGCCGGGTTGTCTCCGCGAGCTCACAGCCCGGCGGATTCTCCCCCGGCACAGCTGATCGCATCGTCACGGCATCGGGGCGGCGTGCCTTCGTCAAGGCGGCCAGCCCGGTGCAGAACCCGGACACCCCGAGCATCCACCGCACCGAAGCTCGGGTCGTGGCTGACCTGCCGCCGAGCCGGCACCTACCGAGCCTGCTGGGGACCTACGACGACGGCCGGTGGGTGGCGGCCGTCTTCGCCGACATCGACGGCCGGATGCCGACCGTGCCATGGCTCCCCGCTGACGTCGAGGCGACGGCGACGGCGCTGCACGCCATCGCCGAGATCGCCACGCCCAATCCGGTCCCCGGGCTGCATCCGCTGGCCACCGCCTTCGCCCCCCAGTTCGGCGGCTGGGATCGGATCCGCCAGGCTCGGCCCGACGTGCTCGACGACTGGGCGCGCGAGCATGTCGATCTGCTCTGCGACTTGGCGGCCCGCGGGCTGGCGGCGCTGGCCGGAAGCTCGCTGGTGCATGGCGACACCCGTGCCGACAACCTGATCGTCTGTGGCGACCGTCCCGCCGACGAGGACGGTGAGCACCAGAGCCCTGCCGGTGAAGGCAGCGTGGTGGTCGTCGTCGACTGGCCGTGGGCGTGCGAGGGCGCAGCCTGGTTCGACCTGCTCTGCCTCTGTGTCAACGTCGACCTGCACGGCGCTGATCCGGAGCCGCTCGTCGCGCGCTACCTCCACGACGTCGACCCGGACGACCTGACCGCCGCGCTCGCCGGGCTGAGCGGCTACTTCGTCGATGCCGCGCGGCTGCCGCCGCCGGCGGGTCTGCCAACCGTGCGTGGCTTCCAGGCAGCCCAAGGTGCATCAACGCTGCGCTGGGTTCGCCGACGCGTCGAGACTGCCGCGGCGATCAGCGGCCAGGATCAGCGGGGGCCCTGTCCGGGCTGATCCCGACCCTGTGGCCCGCCCTGATCCTGCCCGCCCTGATCCTGCCCGCCTTGACCTGGGCGACCCCGGCCGAACAGTTCGCCGTAGCGACTGCCGTACGTGTTCTGGCCGTAGACCAGCGAAGCCGGGGGCGTACCGAACGACTCCGCCGGCTTACCGGCCAGATACTTCTGCATGGCCGGCTTCCAGATGTCCTGGCCGGCATCACCACTGCCCGAACCCTCCAGATACAAACCGGTGGAGGGCACCGTGTAGTTCTTGAGCCCACGCTGGTACCCAGACGATGTACGGATGAACGGCTTGCGGGTGTTGTCGATGCTGATCATCGCCGCGCCGGCGATCTGCGGGGTGTAGCCGATGTACCAGACGGCGGCGTTGCTGTCGATCGTGCCCGTCTTGCCGGCTTGGGGGCGGCCGTCTGCGGTCATGGCGCGACGACCGGTGCCGCTGGTCACCACGCCGGACAGCAACGAGTTCATGGCGTTGGCCACGTCCTCGGAGATTGCTCGATGACAGTTCGCACCGGTCACCTCGCGTGACTGGCCGCTGCTGTCGGTGATGCCGGAGACGATGATCGGGTCGCAGTGAATGCCACCGGAGGCGAACGTCGCGTACGCCTGCGCCATCGACAACGGACTCACTTCGACGGTGCCCAGGGTGAAGGATGGCTTGTCGGCGTAGGAACTGATCGGCGCATCCTTCGTGCTGGACGCGACGCCGAGCTTCTCGGCCATCTTCGTCACGTCGCACATGCCGACATCCAGTGCGAGCTGGACGAAGTAGGTGTTCACCGAGAACTCGGCGGCGCGGCGCATGTCCATCACACCGTTGACACCGGTGGAGTTGCCCACCTGCCAGTTGCCGGACACCGTGGTCTGTCCCGCGCAGCTGTCGAAGCTCGCCCCGGAGAAGTTCATCGAAGCGCGGGCATCGAAGCGTTTGGACATCGGGATGCCCTGTTCGAACGCGGCGGCCGCGGTGAACGCCTTGAACGTCGATCCCGCCTGGAATCCTTGGGCGCCGCCCATCTCCGGTGAGACGGAGTAGTTCCAGTAGGTCTCGCCCTTCTTCGCGTTGTCACCCATCTCGGGACGGCTCTGGGCCATGGCGACGATCAGGCCCGTGCCCGGCTCGATCATGTCCATCGCGGCGATCAGCGGATCGGTCGGGCCGACCACCTTGCTCACCGACTTCTGAATCGTCTTCTGGGTGGCCGGGTCGATCTTGGTCTGGATACTCAGGCCGCCGCGCTTGACTTCGTCCTCCCGTTCCGTGGCCGTCGCACCGAGACTCGGCATCGCCAGCAGCGAGCGATACGCGTAGTCGCACATGAATGGATAATCGGTTCCCTGGCAGCCGCTGGTGGTCGTCCGGACCAGCTTGCGGTTGAAGCCGGTGGCCTTGGCCTTGGCCGCATCGGCCGGGCCGACCACACCGAGCTCGGCCATCCGATCGATCACCACGTCACGCCGTTGCAGAGCAGCATCGGGCCGCGTCACCGGGTTGAAGCCGTTGGGATTCTGTACCATCCCGGCCAGCATGGCCGCCTGGGGAAGAGTGAGCTTCGCCGCGGAGGTGCCGAAATAGTGCCGGGCGGCGACCTCGATGCCGTACGCCCCGTCGCCGTAGTAGGCGATGTTCAGGTAGCGCTCGAGGATCTCGTCCTTGGACAGGGTCTTCTCGGCCGAGATGGCGTAGCGCAGCTCGCGGATCTTGCGCTCGTAACTGCCGTCCTGCGCGGCCCTGACCCCGGCCTCGTCACCGGCTTGCTTGGCCGCCTCGATCTGCACCATCTTCACGTACTGCTGGGTGAGCGTGGATCCGCCCTGGGTCACGCCGCCGGCGAAGAGATTGGCGAGGAAGGCCCGCAGGGTGCCCTGAGCGTCCAGCGGCCCGTGCTCGTAGAAACGATGGTCCTCGATAGAGATGATCGCCTGGCGCATCACCGGAGCGATCTTGTCAAGATCGACGTACACCCGGTTCTCGTCATAGAAGTACGCCAGCACGTGGCCGTTGGCGTCCAGCAGCTTGCTGCGCTGACTCTGTGCGGGCGGGTCGAAGTCGACCGGCAGGTCGGCGAGGGTGTTGTCGGCGGTCTTGGCGCCGAACGCTGCCCCGCCGATGGCCGGCAGGGCGATCACGGCGACGAGCAGACCGCACAGCGCGCTGATCAGCACGAAAATGCCACTCGCGCGCAACAGCGCGGACGGTCGACGGGCGGGGGCAGGACGTGTTGATCTCATCAACTAGGCCAACCGTCGGATCGGGCGATCAGTTCCCCGTCCGGCCTGTGATGTCCATTGCAACCGCGCCCGATGGTCTTTGCGGGTTCGCCGCACACGAGTCGCCGCACTACTGTGACCACGTGCCCCGAACCATCGCCACCAACACCAAGGCAACCCTGGACCAGCTGATGGATTTCGTCCGCCCGCGTCACCACATGGTGCTGGCCACGGCCCGGGCCGACGACCGGCCGCAACTGTCGCCGGTGACCGGGGGGGTCGACGCCGGGGGCAGGATCGTGATCTCGACCTACCCGGGCCGCGCCAAGACGACCAACGCCGAGCGATCGGCGCGGGTGTCGGTATGCGTGCTCTCCGATGACTTCGGCGGGCCCTGGGTGCAGATCGACGGCGGAGCCGAGGTGCTGCACATGCCGGAGGCCGCGGACGGCTTGGTCGACTACTTCCGGTGCATCTCCGGGGAGCACCCCGACTGGGAGGAATACCGGGAGGCGATGAGAGTCCAGGACAAGTCCTTGATCAGGATCAGCCCGACCCGCTGGGGCCCGATCGCCACCGGCGGCTTCCCCGCCGACGTCGCCGCCCGACTCGACAACTGAGCTCAGCGGGCGCGGTGCCTACGGGTCGAACTCGGCGAGCACCCCCTGGGCGATCCGGAACGCGGTGTCGGCGTCGGGCACGCCGCAGTAGACCGCCGACTGCAGCAGCACTTCCTTGATCTCTTCGCGGGTCAGTCCGTTCCGTACGGCCGCCCGGACGTGCAGGGCCAGCTCTTCGTGGTGGCCGCGGGCGATCAGTGCCGTCAACGCGATCATCGAACGACTGCGCCGATCCAGGCCCGGACGGGTCCAGATCGTGCCCCACACAGTGCGGGTGATCATCTCCTGGAAGTCGCGGGTGAAGTCGGTGACGGCATCGTCGGTCCCGTCGACTTCGGCATCGCCCAGCACTGCGCGGCGCACGGCCGCGCCGGCATCGTAGGTGGCTCGCACTCGCCCGATCTCCTCGCCGGTCTCCTCCGGCGCCGGCCCGCCCGACAGGTGTTCGTGGATCAGCCGGGCGGTGATGTCGGGCTCCTCGGCCACCGCCAGATGCGCGACCTGGTCGAGCACCACCAGTCGCCCGTTCCGCACGCCACCGGCGATCTCCTCGAGCATCGCCGGTGGCGTTTCGATATCCTCCTTGCCGGCGACGGCCAGGACCGGAGCCGTGATCTCGCCCAGCCGGTGGCGTACGTCGAAGTCGGCCAGGGCGTCACACACCTGGGCGTAACCCTCGCGGTCGGCGTCCTGCAAGGAATGGAGCAACCCGGTCGCGACCTCTGGATGACGGGACAAGAACCCGTCGGCGAACCACCGCTCGGCCGATGCCGAGATCATGACCGCCGTTCCGGACAGCCGAACCTTCTGCGCTCGCTCCCGCCAGGCGGCGGGTTCTCCCAGCTTGGCGCCGGTGCAGATCAGGGTCGCGGCCCTCACCCGGTCGGGCTGGTCCAGCAGCAATTGAAGGCCGACGGCCCCACCGACGGAGTCACCGGCATAGTCGAACGACCCACCGGCTTCGGTCCGCTGGGCCAGCACACCGTCGATCAACTGGCAAACGCCGGCGGCTAGCTCGGCGAAAGAGAATGGCTCCCCCACCGCGCGGTTGCGACCGTGACCGGGCAGGTCCCAGGCCACCAGGTGATATCGGTCCGCCAGCCGGGCGCCGACCAGCGACCAGAGCGCGGTCGACGACGTGCCGAGCGAGGGCCCGAGCACGAGCAAGGGACCGGCACCCGGTTCGCTCAGGTGGACTCCGGTGATCGGGGGGAGTGTCATGCCGTCACCTCCAGAGCTCGCGCCCGCGTCATGGAGCGGCGACGACCATTGGCGTGCCGGCGCAACCGTATCCCGAGTCCGAAGATCCGTCGAAGGCGTTCGTCATTCAGGAGCGCTGGACGGGCCGCCGTCGATCGTCGCCTCGATGCGTGTCGGCTCAGTGGAAACCGGTCACGGAACGGACCCGAATCGGGCCGGGTCGCCGGTCCCGACCCGCACGACCTCGGCCTCGCCGGAGGAGTAGTCGACTACGGTGGTCGGCACCGAACCGGTCTCGCCGGAGTCGATCACCGCATCGACCACGTCGTCGAGTTCCTCCTTGATCTGCCAGCCCTGGGTCAGTGGCTCCTGCTGACCCGGCAACAGGAGGGTGCTGGAGAGCAGCGGCTCACCGAGCCCGGCCAACAGGGCCTGGGCAACGACGTGATCGGGAATGCGCACTCCGATGGTCCGCTTCTTGGGGTGCAACACACGCCGCGGCACGTCACGGTCCGCCGGCAGGATGAACGTGTAGCCGCCCGGAGTGGCCGCCTTGACCGCTCGGAACACCGCGTTGTCCAGATGCACGAGTCGACCCAGCTGGGCGAAGTCGTGACACACGAGTGTGAAGTGGTGCTTGTCATCGAGGTGTCGGATGGCCCGGATGCGATCGAGTCCTTCCTGGTTGCCGACCCGGCAGCCCAACGCGTAACAGGAATCGGTGGGATAGGCGATCAGTCCGTCGCTGTGCAAGATCTCGACGACCTTGGCGATCAGCCGTTGCTGCGGATTCTCCGGGTGGATGTCGAAGTAGCGCGCCATGAAGCGCAGCGTAGGCCAACCGGCGACGCGATCGGCATCATCGGCCGACAGCAGGTGAGCGCGGAGGATCGTCTATCCGACATCACGTGCGGCAAGATCCTCCCAGGTTTCGCGACGCACGACCAGACGTGCCTGCCCCGCGGAGACGAAGACGACCGGAAGCCGCCGGTTGCCGTTGTAGTTGTTGGCCATGGTGAAGCAGTACGCCCCGGTGGCCGCCACGGCGACCAGATCGCCGGGTCGTGGGCGGTCCAGGGTGAGCGGATCGATCAGTATGTCGCCACTCTCACAGTGCCGGCCGACCAGGACGACGGACTCGGGATCGGTCGGTTCTAGCCGATCGGCGATGCCGGCCTCGAACCGCTGTCCGTAGAGAGCGACTTCGAGGTTGTCGCCCATGCCGCCGTCGACGGCGACGAAGGTCTTCAGCCCTCTCTTCACCGTGACCACCCGATAGATCGTCGCTGCGTTGGCGGCCACCATGCTCCGACCGGGTTCGACGATGATCTGCGCACCGGGAGGTAGATGCGCGGTGGCGGCGGCAACCAGGGTGTCCAGGTACTCCGCGACCGTCGGCGGGTTGTCGGCCCAGGTGTAACGCGCCCCGAGGCCGCCGCCCAGGTCGTACACCGGGAAGTCACCCAGCGCGGCGAGCGGCTCGACGGCCGCGGCCAGGGGATCGGCATCGAGGATCTGCGAGCCGACATGAGCATGCACCCCCATCAGCTGGATCCGAGGGCTCCGCCCGATCCGCTGGACGAGTTGTCGCGCCTGCCCAGGCGACACTCCGAACTTCGAGCCCTCGTGGCCGGTCAGCACATGGTCGTGCGTGTCGGCCGTGACGCCGGGGATGACCCGGATCAGCACCTTCTGCGTCCGCCCCGCGGGGACGATCCCGTCCAGCCGGTCGACGTCGTCGGGTCCATCCACCACGATCAGTCCGACCCCGTGCTCGACGGCCATCGTCAGTTCCTCGTTGGTCTTCGCAT
>JBBSQJ010000109.1:0-13535 GCA_038257965.1 Propionibacteriales bacterium | reverse complement strand
GGCGGCCTGGTCGAGCAGGTCCGGCAGCGCAGCCACGAAACTGTCCAACTGGGTGCTCGTGACGATCAGCGGCGGGGCCAGCCGAAGCACCTCCGGCCGAGGTGCGTTGATCACGAAACCAGCGTTCAGCGCGCTGTCGCTGACCGCGGCGGCGATCGGGCGGGTCAGCACGATTCCGCGTAGCAGACCGCGTCCGCGCACTCCGGCGATCATCGGGTGGCCGAGCGCGTCGACCGCGCAGGCGAGGTGCTCGCCCATCGTCTTGGCATGCTCGAGCAGTCCGTCCCGCTCGATCACTGCGAGCACGGCAAGGCCGGCGATCGCCGCGACAGGATTGCCGCCGAACGTGCTGCCGTGCGAGCCGGGGCCGAGCAGGTCGGCGCTCGTCCCGTTCGCAATGCAGGCTCCGATGGGAAAGCCGTTGCCCAGTCCCTTGGCCACGGTGACGATGTCGGCCTCGACACCCTCGGCACGATGCACCAGCCAGGCACCGGTGCGCCCGACCCCGGTCTGCACCTCGTCGATCCATAGCAGTGCACCGTGATCGGACGTGATCTGACGGGCGTTCGCGAGGTAACCCGTCGGTGGCACGACGACACCGTTCTCGCCCTGGATGGGCTCGAGCACGACCGCGGCCGTGCGGCCGTCGACGACCGCCGCCAGCGCGTCCACATCGCCGTACGGAACGAAAGTGACGTCACCGGGCAACGGCACGAACGGCTCGCGGTACTGCGGCGCGTGGGTGATCGCCAACGCACCCATCGAACGGCCGTGGAACGCGCCCTCGAAGGCGATGATCTTCCTCCGGCCGGTGAGCCGGGCGATCTTGAATGCGGCCTCGTTCGCTTCCGTGCCCGAGTTGGTGAAGAACACCC
Organism: Propionibacteriales bacterium; assembly: GCA_038257965.1. GTDB lineage: Bacteria > Actinomycetota > Actinomycetes > Propionibacteriales > Propionibacteriaceae > Microlunatus. The sequence goes on along the minus strand of JBBSQJ010000109.1, from coordinate 12,660 downwards.
GTCCCGACGCCTCGGCCGAGGCCATGGCGACCAGACGATCCGCCAGAGCCACCTGCGCCGGGGTGGCGAAGAAGTTCGACACATGGCCGAGGGTGGCGATCTGGCCGGTGATCGCGGAGAGCACGGTCGGGTGGGCGTGACCCAAGGCATTGACCGCCAGTCCGGACAGCAGGTCCAGATGGCGTCGTCCCTCGGCGTCCCAGACATAACAACCTTCGCCACGGACGAAGACCCGCTTCGGCGTGCCGAACGTCCTCATCAGCACGTGGTCGTAACGCTCCAGCACGGCAGCCGAACCGGGTCCGGCCCCAGTCAATCCACTCAGTTGATCACTGATGGCGACGGATGAGCTCACGTCAGTCCTCCTCGGGGGGAAGCAGCACGAATTCTCCGTTGTAGCGCTCGTGCGGTGGAATGCCGGTCTCGGCGGAGAACACCCGACTGCCCAGCCTCATCAAGCCGTCCCGGGTGACCATGGTGCCGATCCCCTCGTTGGTGAAGATCTCCAACAGCAGGGAGTGCGGGACGCGGCCGTCGGTGACAGTCGCCCGGGTGAGACCACCCTCCACCGCACGCAGGCAGGCCTCCATCTTCGGCACCATGCCCGATGAGAGCGACGGCATCAGCGCGCGCAGTTGCGACGCGGACAGTTCCTTGATGACTTCTGCACTGGCAGGCCAGTCGCGGTAGAGGCCCTCGACGTCGGTGAGCACCACGAGCCGCTCCGCGCCGAGGGCGACGGCCAGCGCCGCGGCGGCGGTGTCCGCGTTCACGTTGTGGACCTGCCCCGTGGCGTCGGGGGCGATGCTGGCGACGACCGGGATGCGACCGGCGCCGATCAGGCCGGAGATCGCCCCGATGTGCACCGACGAGACGTCGCCCACCAAGCCGATGTCGACCAGCGCTCCGTCGACGATCGCACCTCGTCGTTGCGCCGTGAACAAGCCGCCGTCCTCACCGGACATGCCGACGGCGAGTGTGCTGTTGGCGTTGATCAGATTGACCAGGTCGCGACCGACCTGCCCGACCAGCACCATCCGCACCACCTCCATCGCCTCCGGCGTGGTGACCCGCAGTCCGCCACGGAACTCCGAGGCGATACCGAGCCGATCGAGCATGGCGGAGATCTGCGGTCCGCCGCCGTGCACGACCACCGGATGAACGCCACAACGCTTCATGAAGACGATGTCGGAGGCGAACGCCCGCTTGAGTCCCTCGTCGATCATGGCGTTGCCGCCGTACTTGATCACGACGATCTTGTCGGCGTACGTCTCCAACCAGGGCAGCGCCTCGGTGAGGATCTGCGCCTTTTCGATCAGGGTGATCCGGTGCTCGTCCGGTTCGCCACCCATCACGCCACCCGCCGCGGTTGCTGGGGATGGTGGATTCGCGTCCAACTGTGCTCTCATGTCGAGTACTCCGCGTTCTCCCGGACGTAGTCGTAGGTCAGGTCGTTGGTCCACACCGTCGCCTCGGCCGATCCGGCGTGCAGATCGACGTCGATCCGCACGTCGCGCGGAGCGAGATCGACCAGTGAGCGCGGCTCGCCGATCCCGCCGCCGCGGCAGACCTGGATCGTGTTGAAGGCGACGTCGAGCTGATCGGGCTCGAACGCTGCGGCGGTCGTGCCGATCGCCGACAAGACCCTGCCCCAATTGGGATCACGGCCGAAGATCGCACACTTGAGCAGGTTGCTGCGCGCAATAGTCTTGCCGACCTCGACCGCGTCGGCGACGCTGGCCGCCTGGCGGACGGCGATGGCGATGGTGTGCGCGGATCCTTCCGCGTCGGCGAGCAGTTGCAGTGCCAGGTCAAGGCAGATGCCGGCCAGTGCAGCCTCGAACTCGTCTTCGTCGACGGCGATTCCCGAGGCTCCGCTGCTGAGCAGGAGCACGGAATCGTTGGTGGACATGCAACCATCGGAGTCGATTCGCTCGAAGCTCACCGAGCAGGCTCGGTCGAGCTGCCCGGTGAGGACGCTCGGTTCGATCACGGCGTCTGTGGTGATCACGACGAGCATGGTGGCCAGTCCGGGCGCCAGCATCGCCGCCCCCTTGGCCATCCCGCCGATGGACCAGCCGTCCGCAATGTAGGCGGCAGTCTTGGGTACGGTGTCAGTCGTCATGATCGCCCGAGCCGCATCGGCCCCGCCCTCGGTGCCCGCCTTCTCCACCAGGGTGGGAATGGCGCCGGTGATCTTGTGCATCGGCAGCCGTTCGCCGATCAATCCGGTCGAGCAGACGGCAACATCGACGGCCCCGATTCCCAGTGACTCCGCGACCGCTTCGGCGCTCCGATGGGTGTCGGCGAAGCCCTCGGGTCCGGTGCACGCGTTCGCTCCCCCGGAGTTCAAGATCACGGCCCGACACGCACCTGTGCGCAGCACCTGCTCCGACCACAGCACCGGTGCAGCCTTCACCCGGTTGCTGGTGAAGCGCCCCGCGGCCAGATAGCGCGGACCGTCGTTGATCACCAGAGCCAGGTCTTCGGAACCGCTGGCCTTGAGGCCGGCGCGCAGGCCGGCGGCCCGGAAGCCCTGCGGTGTGGTGACGCTCACTCGTCCTCCTCGAGGATCGCGACGAGGTGACCCGCGACCCTCCAGTGCGCCCAGCGCGGCAGATCGGCGGGGGGCGGCAGCTGGATTAGCGCGAGTTCAACCGGATGCCGGCTCAGTTCCCGGGCGGTCACGGGCGAGATCTCGCGAAGTCCGGGACCGCGGAGCGCGGGGCGCGACCGTGGAACGCGGTCACGGGGCGACTCCGACCGTGCTCAATCCGGTCGTCTCGGGCAGGCCGAGGGCGAGATTCAAGCACTGGACGGCACCGCCGGCGGTGCCCTTGGTCAGGTTGTCCAACGCAGCGACGGCGACGAGCCGACCGGCTGCCGCGTCGACGGCCACCTGTACGTGCACCGCGTTGGAGCCGAGGACGGACTGGGTCTGCGGCCACTGACCGGACGGCAGGACGTGAACGAAGGGCTCGTCGGCGAACGCGTCGCGATAGGCCTGGTATGCCTGCTCGGTGGTCAGACCCGCGCCGCCGAGCGGCGCCGAACAGGTGGCCAGAATGCCGCGGGACATCGGCACCAGCACCGGAGTGAACGACACTGCGACCTCGCTCCCACCGCAAGCCGTGAGGTTCTGGACCAGTTCCGGGGTGTGCCGATGCATGCCACCGACTCCGTACGCGCTGGCTGAGCCGATCAGCTCGGCACCGAGCAGGTGCCGCTTCAGACTGCGACCGGCACCGGAGGGGCCGCTGGCGGCGACGATGACCACGTCGGAGGCGTCGATCAGACCAGCGGCAATTGCGGGAAGCAGGGCAAGAGTCCCGGCCGTCGGATAGCAGCCGGGCACCGCAACCCGCCGAGCACCGGCGAGCTTGTCGCGCTGGCCGGGCAACTCGGGCAGCCCGTAGGGCCACGTGCCGGCGTGCGGGGTGCCGTAGAACCGGGTCCAGGCGGATGGGTCCAGTAGCCGGAAGTCGGCGCCGCAGTCGATGATCACCGTGTCGGGGCCGAGCTCGTTCGCCACCTGCGCCGATGCTCCGTGCGGGAGCGCCAGGATCACCACGTCGTGGCCGCGAAGGTTGTCGGGGCTGCTGTCAGCGACAACACGGTCCGCCAACGGGGTCAGGTGCGGCTGATGATCACCGAGACGCGTTCCCGCACTGGCCCGGCCACTGACAACGCCGATCTCTACCCCGGGATGGGCCAGGAGCAGCCGGAGGACTTCCCCTCCCGCGTACCCGGTCGCCCCGGCCACTGCCACCGTCTGCATTTGCATGAGTATGCCAGATGATGCATGAGTATGCGGACCACTGTCGCTTCGTGGAACACTGTCCCCTTCGTGGACCAAGGGGCGCCGCGACATAGGCTGGAGGAGACATCGAGGAGGTCGTGGTGGCGAGGAAGAAGAAGGGCCCGGTGGGCCGACTGCTCGGTCTGGCCGCGGCAGGACTCACAGTTGCCGCGGTGGTGAAGGAGCTGACCACACCGGCCGACGAGCGCAGTTGGCACGGTCAGATCGCGTACGTACCGTACGACTTCAGGATTCCGACCGTGGACCGACTGTTGCAGAGCTGGTGGAACCCCGATGATCCGCGACTGCTCACCCCGCGGACCTTCGGGCTCGGCTGGGCGGTCAACGTCGGTCGAGTGGTGTCACTGGTCACCGGCCGCTGAGCCACTGGAACGCGACGGCGGTCCGCGTCGGTAAGGTCGGCACCGGGGGACGCTCGGTCGCGAACGGGACGAGGTGGTCTGGTGGACAAGGTGGTCGGTTCGGCCGGTGAGGCGGTCGCGGACATCGCGTCCGGGTCGGTGTTGGCGGTCGGTGGTTTCGGGCTGTGTGGGATTCCGTCGGTGCTGATCGAGGCGGTGCTCGAAGCCGGCGTCGACCGGCTCGAGGTCGTCTCCAACAACTGTGGCGTCGTCGGCTGGGGCCTCGGCCGGCTGCTGGACGCCAAACTGATCCGCCGCATGGTGTCCTCCTACGTCGGCGAGAACTCGGAGTTCGAGCGGCAGTACCTGTCCGGTGAGCTCGAGGTCGAGCTCACCCCGCAAGGCACCCTCGCCGAGCGGATGCGCGCAGGAGGCTCCGGCATCCCTGCCTTCTACACGGCAACCGGCGTGGGCACCCAGGTTGCCGACGGAGGATTGCCCTGGCGCTACGACGCCGATGGCTCGGTGGCGCTGGCCTCGCCTAGCAAGGAGGTGCGCGAGTTCGACACCGCCGAGGGCGTACGCCACTACGTCATGGAGCGCGCGATCGTCGCGGATTTCGGCCTGGTCCGCGCCTGGAAGGGTGACCGGCACGGCAACCTGGTCTACCGTCGATCAGCCCGAAACTTCAATCCCCTCGCCGCGATGTGCGGCCGGGTGACGTTGGCCGAGGTCGAGCACCTGGTCGAACCGGGCGAGCTGGATCCGGACGAGATCCACACCCCGGGCGTGTTCGTCCAGCGCGTCGTGGCTCTCAGTCCCGACCAGGCCCTGGACAAGCGAATCGAGCGACGTACCGTTCGTCCCGCGCAGCAGGTCGGAGCAGTTGCCGGCTCTGAGGGGGGTGTGTCGTGACCGGTTGGACCCGAGAGCTGATGGCTGCCCGAGCAGCCGCCGAGCTCGAGGACGGATCGTACGTCAACCTCGGCATCGGACTGCCGACCCTGGTCCCCAACTACGTTGCCGACGGTGTCGAACTGGTCCTGCAGTCCGAGAACGGCATCCTCGGTGTCGGCCCCTACCCGACCGTCGACGATGTCGACCCCGACCTGATCAACGCCGGTAAGGAGACCGTCACGTTGCGACGGGGGTCGTCATTCTTCGACTCCGCCACCTCGTTCGGCATGATCCGAGGCGGCAAGATCGATGCCGCCATCCTGGGCGCGATGCAGGTCTCCGCGCACGGAGACATCGCCAACTGGATGATCCCGGGCAAGATGGTCAAAGGCATGGGCGGCGCCATGGACATCGTCCACGGCGCGAGGAAAGTCGTCGTGCTGATGGAACACACGGCCAAGGACGGCAGTTACAAGATCGTCGAGGACTGCTCCCTCCCGCTCACCGGGCAGGGCGTCGTGCACCGGATCATCACCAACCTCGCCGTCATCGACATCGTCCCCGCCGCCGAACGTCAACCCGGCCAGCCCACCCTGCGGCTGGTCGAGCTGGCACCCGGGGTCGACGCGGAGGACGTCGTTGCGGCCACCGAGCCCGCCATTGCCCTGCCCTGAGGCTGTCGGGAACGCGGCTCGGGTCCCCCGAGCATCCCAGCGGCGCTTCGACAAGCTCAGCGTACACAGCCGCAAGCAACCCGACCCGCAGATAGCGGCGCTTCGACAAGCTCAGCGCACATAGCCGCAAGGAACCGACCGGCAGATAGCGGCGCTTCGACAAGCTCAGCGCACAGAGCGGGGCAAGCAACCAACGCGCACATAGCGGCGCTTCGACAAGCACAGCGCACACCGGGCAACGCGCCCTGAGCCTGTCGAAGGGCAAGCATGCGCCGGCCACCACCCGAGCGGCCGGCTCAACCCGCCGTGGCGCTCAGCAGCGGCGGGTCTCGACCTCGAACACGGTCCACGACAGCGGTGGCAGTTGAGCCGTCAGGGTGCCATCGGTCACGGTGTACGCGTCGAAGGCGGCCGGGGCGACCGCGTCGTGCCGCTCCAGGTTGGTGGTGGAGCGGTCTTGACCCTGACGTGGGTGCAGGGTCGTGGCCGACGCGACCGTCGTGCCATCGATGCCGCGAAGGTCGATTTCGAGGGAGGCGACCTCGTCCAGACCCCGATTCACCACGAAGACGGCGGCCCGGCCCGCGTCGGCATCGTAGGTGGCGCTCGCGTCGACGATCGGTACGCCGGTGTAGGTCGTGGAGTCGTAGCGGTCACCGGTGGCTACGACGTTCAGTATCTGGCCGATGGCGAGTCGGCGCATCTGCTCGAACGGGTGGGCAATGGTCTGCTTCCAGGCGTCCCCGCCTTCCTCGGAGCGGAGCAGGCCGATGACGTTGACCAGTTGAGCCTGGCACGCCACGGTGACGCGGTCGCCGTGACGCAGCAGGGAGTTCAAGAACGTACCGACCACGATCGCGTCCGTGATGCTGTACTCGTCCTCGATCAGCCGCGGGTGCTCCGCCCAGGGCCGGCCCTTCGGCTGCGGACCGTCGCCGTGGAAGCGGCCGACGTACCAGACATTCCACTCGTCGAAGGACAGGTTGATCCGCTTCCGGTGGCGCCCCTTCGCCCGCACGGCGTCGGCGGTGGCGATGACGTCGTCGATGAAGCGGTCCATGTTCACCGAGGAGGCGAGGAAGGTCAGCGGATCATCGTCCCTTTCCTCGTAGTAGGCATGGAGTGAGATGTAGTCGACGGCGTCGTAGCAGTGCTCGAGCACGTCCGACTCCCACGCTCCAAAGGTCGGCATGGCGGAGTTGGACGAGCCGCAGGCGACCAGTTCGATGTCGGAGTCGATCAGGCGCATCGCCTTCCCCGTCTCGTTGGCCAGCCGGCCGTATTCGGCCGCCGTCTTGTGCCCGACCTGCCACGGTCCGTCCATCTCGTTGCCCAGACACCACAACTTGATGCCGAAGGGGTCGGCGGCACCGTTCGCGACCCGTCGGTCCGACCAGTAGGTGCCCGCACGATGGTTGGTGTACTCGAGCAGGTCGCAAGCCTCCTGCAAGCCTCGGGTGCCGAGGTTGACCGCCATCATCGGCTCGGTGCCGACCTTGTCGGCCCAGTCGACGAACTCGTGCAGCCCGAACTGGTTGCTCTCCACCGAGTGCCAGGCCAGGTCGAGCCGGCGGGGACGATCGTCCAATGGACCGACGCCGTCCTCCCAGCGGTAGTTCGAGACGAAGTTGCCGCCCGGATAGCGGACGACGGTCGGCCCGATCTCGCGAACCAGGTCGATCACATCGCTCCGCAGCCCTGCGGGGTCCGCGCTGGGATGGGTTGGCTCGTAGATGCCGGTATAGACACAGCGACCCACGTGCTCGACGAAAGTGCCGAAGAGCCGGCGAGGGACGGGTGCGAGAACGAAAGCGGAGTCGAGAACGAGCTTGGCGGCAGGCACAAGGAACCCTTCTGAGTCGGCGTCGACGGTGCATCCGATGCTATGGCGGAGGAACCGATGCTACATCGTTGTAATCTGAGGGTGACCTTCGCTCGGAGAGTCGCCGGGCGGGTGAGGACGTGCCACCTCGCGGGCATTCGGCCTCACTCGGCGGGTGCGTCAGCGAGCGCGCACGCTCGCTCGCTCGACGATCCGATGGTCGAGTGTCACGCTGCGGATCGCCGCGTCCGGGTCGGCGATCCGGTCGACGAGCAGCCTGAGTGCGGTCTCGGCGAACTCCCGCTTGTCGAAGCTCACCGTGGTCAGCGGGGGGACGAGATGGGCGGCTTCGGCGATGTCGTCATAGCCGACCACCGAGACATCCCCGGGAACGCCGATGCCGGCGGCCCACAACGTGTGCAGCGCACCGATCGCCATGGAGTCGGTGAGGCAGAAGATCGCCTCTGGTGCATCGTGGGACTCCACCCAGCGCGCCAAGGCGCGAGCGCCCCCGGCCGGGTTCCATTTCGACTCGATCAACAACTCCGGATCCCCACGCAGTCCTGCCGATGACATCGCGTCGGTGAATCCGCGCAGTCTGAGGCGGCACGACGCCGAGTCCAGCCGACCGAGGACGGCGATCCGGCGGTGCCCGGCGCGGAGCAGGACCTCGACCATCTCGCGCGAGGCCGCCACGTTGTCCACCCAGACGTGGTCGGCGACCGGCTGGTCGACCTCGCCGATCAGCACGACCGGCGGAAGCTGGACGTCGGCCTGCACGGCGCTGGTCTCGAGCCGGGTGGGATTGAGGATCAGGCCGTCGATGAGCTGAGCCCGCGCGCGGGAGAGCAGGCGGCGCTCCCCCTCCGCTCCACCGTGAGTCTCTTCGATCTGCACCGACAGTCCCCGGGCTTGCGCGGACTGGACGACGAAGTGGGCGAGCTCGGAAGAGTATGCCGTGTCGAGATCCGGCAACGCGAGCGCGATGACGCCGCTTCGCCCGTTGCGCAGGCCGCGGGCGGAGAAGTTGGGCACATAGTCGAGATCCGCGATCGCCTGTTCGACCCGTCGTCGGGTGCTCGGACGTACGGGGACGGTGCCGTTGACCACGTTGGAGACGGTCTTCGGCGACACTCCCGCCCGTTCGGCGACGTCGCGAACGGTAGCTCGCACGGGGCCATCATGCCGTAACCCGCCGTGATGCGGTGCGGTCCGGCAACGGTCACTCCGTACGTTGAACCGCTCCGTAGGCACGCACCACCGCGGCGACCGCGGCATCGCGGGCAGCAGCGGCCTCAGCGTCGGTCAGGGTCCGGTCGGGTGCTCGGAAACGGAGCGCGAACGCCAGCGACTTCTTCCCCTGCCCGACCTGCGGCCCGGTGTAGGTGTCGAAGAGTCGGACGGCCTCGCACAGCTCGCCGGCGCCGGCGCGAAGCTCCGCCTCGACCCCCGCAGCTGCCACATCGACGTCGACGATGAGCGCGACGTCCTCCTTCGCCACCGGGAAGGAGGAGATCGCCGCTACGTCTCCCCGTTGCGGTGAGCCCGCGACAAGGGCGTCGAGATCGAACTCCGCCGCACAGGTCCGCTCCGGCAGTCCGAAGGCCTCGCACACGCTCGGGTGCAGCTCACCGGCATACCCGATCACGTCATCCGAACCGGGGAAACGGAACTCCGCGCAGCGGCCCGGATGCCATGGCGGGTTCTGCGCCGCGTCGCGGACCAGGGCCGAACCCAATGCGGCAGCGGCCGTTTCGACGAAGGCGACGGCGTGGTTCCAGGCTGCGCGCTCGGCCGGGCCGGACCAGCCCGGCAAGCGCCAGCATCCGCTCAGCACGACGGCACAGTGCCGTGGTTGATCCGGAAGGGCATCGTTCATCGCGTCGAGGACGTCGTCGGGCGGACGGTGTTGGACCGGCGGTCGCGGTGCGGCGACCAGCGGCCTGCGGGCGTGGAAGACCGACCCGGTTTCGTACAGGGCGAGATCGTCGTTGCCCCGGCTGGTGTTGCGCGCGACCGCCGCGAACAACCCGGGAAGGATGGTCGTCCGCAGGTACGGGCTGGTCTCGGCCAAGGGGTTGAGCACACGAACAAGTCTGCGACGTGGATCGTCCGCGGAGACGCCGAGCTTGTCCAGGTCGGTTGCCGCGGCGAACGGAAAGCCGAGCACCTCGACGAAACCGGTGCTCGCGAGTGCGGCGTTGACGGCTCGACGGCCCCGCTGCCCGCGGGTCAGGCCGCGGCCGACCGGAGCGCGCGGGACGACGGGCTCGATGGTGTCGAATCCGAGCAGTCGGCCGACCTCCTCGACATAGTCGTACGGATCACGCAGGTCCGGGCGCCAGCTGGGAGCCGTGGCCACAAAGACGTCGCCCTCGATGGTGAGGCTCGCACCGACGGCGCGGATCAGCTCGGCGGCACGTTCGGCTTGGACCGGCGTGCCGAGGATGCGCGAGGGCAGGTCGGCGGCCAGGGTCGTGGTCGGGGAAGCTGGGAGCGCCCCGACGACCGTCTCGCCGGCGACGCGCGTGCCACCGGCCAGTTCGACGAGCAGGCCTGCGACCCGGTGGGCAGCAGCATAGGCCGCGCCGGGATCGACGCCGCGCTCGAAGCGTCGCGACGCCTCGGACGACAGCCTGTGCCGACGGGAGGTGCGCGCCGTCGTCATGGCGTCGAAGTGCGCGGCCTCGATCACCACATCGGTCGTGGTGTCGTCGATCTCGGTCGAGGCGCCGCCCATCACGCCGGCCAGACCGATCGGGCCGGTGTCGTCGACGATCAGCAGATCGTCGGGGTCGAGATCGCGGACCACGTCGTCGAGGGTGGTGAGTTTCTCACCCAACTGCGCCTGGCGGACGACGATGGCACCACTGAGCTTGTCGGCGTCGTAGGCATGGATCGGCTGACCCGTTTCGAGCATCACGTAGTTGGTGATGTCGACCGCGAGGGAGATCGACCGCATTCCCGCGAGCTGGACTCGGCGGGAGAGCCAGCGCGGACTGGACCGACTCGGGTCGATACCGCTGACACCGACGGCGGTGAACAGCGGGCAGGCGCTGGACTCGAGCCGCACCGGATGACCGGCCGTCGTCGCCGCCGGTGTCGGTCGGTCCACCGGGTCGGTGAACGTGGCACCGATCGCCTGGGCGGACTCCCGAGCGATTCCGCGGATCGACAGGCAGTAGCCGCGATCGGGGGTCACGGCGATGTCGAGGACGTCGTCGCGCAGGTGCAGCACCTCGGCCGCCGACGCGCCCGGGATGAGCCCGTCCTCGCGGAGCACCATGATGCCGGCGTGGTCCTCGCCCACCCGGAGCTCCTTGGCCGAGCAGATCATGCCGTGGGAGACGTGGCCGTAAGTCTTGCGTGCGGAGATGGCGAACGGACCGGGCAGCACCGTACCCGGCAGCGCCACCACGACGATGTCCCAGACCGCGAAGTTGTCCGCCCCGCAGACGATCCCGCGGCTGCCATCCGGTCCGTTGTGCTCGGGCCCGACGTCGACCCGGCACCACCGGACGGTCTTGCCGTTGGAGTGTTGCTCGACCTGATAGCCCAGCACCCGGCCGAGCACGAGCGGCCCGGTCACGTCGGCGCCGGCGTGATCGACCGTCTCCACCTCGAGCCCGGCGCTGATCAACTCCCCGGCCAGACCCCGGCCGGTGAGCCCCTCGGGCAGCGCGACCCAATCCCGCAGCCAACCCAGCGGCGCCCTCATCGCGCGAGTCCGACCAGTGAGCGGCTGAACCGGACGTCACCCTCGATCATGTCGCGCATGTCCTCGGCGTTGTTACGAAACATCAGGGTGCGATCGACACCCATGCCGAATGCGAAACCGGAATACACGTCGGCGTCGATCCCGCAGGCACGCAGCACCCGCGGGTTCACGACCCCACAGCCGCCCCACTCGATCCAGCCTTCGCTGCGGCAGGTCCGGCACGGGTTGTCCGGATCGCCGACCGAGGCGCCGTGACAGACGAAGCACTGGAGATCGACCTCGGCTGACGGCTCGGTGAACGGGAAGTAGTTCGGGCGCATCCGGGTCCGGGTGTCGCCGAACATCGCACTCGCAAAGTGGTCCAACGCGCCCCGCAGGTGACCCAGGGTGATGCCTTTGTCCACCACCAGACCCTCGATCTGGTGGAAGACCGGTAGGTGCGTCGCGTCGAACTCGTCGGAGCGATAGACCCGGCCGGGACAGACGACGTACACCGGAAGCTCCCGGGTCAGCAGCGCTCTCGCCTGAACCGGCGACGTGTGGGTGCGTAGCACAATGCCGCCGTCGGCAGGTTCGACGAAGAACGTGTCCTGCATCGTGCGCGCGGGATGGTCCGGGATGAAGTTCAGCGCGTCGAAGTTGAGCCACTCGGCTTCGACCTCCGGCCCTTCGGCCACCTCCCAGCCCATAGCAACGAACACGTCTTCCATCTGCCGCATGAGGGCCGTGATGGGATAGACCGCACCCTGCGGCCCCAGGTCCACCGGAACCGTGACGTCGACCCGCTCCTGGACCAGGCGTTGCTCGAGCTCGGCCGCGCTGATCTCGGTCTCGCGCTCCGAAAGCGCGGTGTTGATCCGGGCGCGCGCCTGTCCGACCCGGGCACCGGCTTCTTTGCGGCCCTGCGGAGGCAACGCACCGATCTCCCGGTTGGCCAGCGCGATCGGCGAGCCGCTGCCGGCGTGGGCAATCCGGGCCTGCTTGAGCTCGGCCACCGAGGACGCGGCCGAAAAGGCCGCCAACGCTTCGGCGATCATCGCCTCCACGTTCTCGGCGCTCAGTGGCGCGACCTGGACGGGGTCGTAGCTCTTGTTGGGCCCGGACATCGGCTCCTGCTCGATTCGTGACGGTCATAATGCGAGGCGACATTGCGAAGGGACATTGCGAAGGGTCGCTGCGGAACCGGCCCGACGCCCGGGACATTCTAGGTGGCTGGTGTCGAACGGGGCCTTCCTGGTGTTGGCTGTGCGAATCTGGAGGCGAGGTGATTGGTACCTGCCTTCGGTCTGCCGGCCGTTTTGGCTGGTCCTGCCGGTGATCAGGCGTCGATGCCGGCCTGGACGGCTCGAAGGCCCGCTGGGGAGGGTGTTTCAGCGCGGTGCCGGCCG
>JBBSQJ010000108.1:0-13637 GCA_038257965.1 Propionibacteriales bacterium | reverse complement strand
GAAGCCCAGGTCCGACCGGAGCATCCCCTTGATCACCGTGGAGGAGAAGGCGGCACGGGCGTCCGGGTCGATCTTGGTGTAGTAGGCCGACGAGACCATCACCATGTCGACGCCGGACTCCACCGCCGCCTTGAACCCGGCGAGATCCTTGTCGTGCCTGGTCGTGGTGGTGTCGACGACCTTGGTCACCAGATCGGTGTTGCCCCGGACGCTGCCGAGCCCGGGGAAGTGCTTCGCCGCCGTCGCGATGCCGGCTGCGTCCATCCCGGCGACGAATGCGGCGGCGTGGCCGGCCACCACCTCGGGGTCGGAGCTGAAGTTTCGGCGCAGCACACCGATCGGCTGGTTGACGTTCGTCATGGACGACGGCACGACGTCGGCGACCGGAGCGAGATCGGCGTCGACGCCGGCCGCCCGCAGCTCCCCACCCCACTTCTGGGCGGTCGACCGCAACCGATTGACCGACCAGGTGCCCTGCGTACGCGCCGAAGCCATGTCGTCGAATCCCGAACCCTCGAGCCGCTGGACCGTGCCTCCCTCCTGGTCGACGGCCAGCAATGTGCGGACGCCTGCCGGCCGCCTGGTAACGGATCGAACCCGACCGGCCAGCTCGGAGACGCCTTTCACCCCAACCGCCGTGTTGCCCAGGAAGACGACACTGCCCGTACGCGTGCCGGACAGTGTGCTCGCGGTGGGCGAGGTGAGCCCGCTGCTGGGCACGCCGACCATGAAGAGCTGGCCGACCTGCTCCTCTTGGCTGAGCTTGTTGACCAGACCGCTACAAGTCGCTGACGACGTCGGCGCGGAGGGAGCCGAGGTCGGCGCAGCCGAGCTCACGGAGGTCGCGTTCGGTCCCGGGGAGATCGGCCCAGGGGAGACGGGCCCGGGGGGGACCGGCCCAGCAGTGCGTGCCGGGCCGGGCGCGGTAGGGCTGGAGATCGACGTGCCGCAGCCTGCCAGCAACACCATGGCGACACCCAAGCCGACGATCCCGAGCCGACGCCAGGGCCGACAGCAACGAGACCACGCACCAGTTGGGACCACGGTGGACCTGTTCGATCGGGAGGGCCGGACGTCGATCATGCTACGTGGCCCGGCCGATCCCGCTCGGTTCGACGACGTCGGATCGGCATCGGAGCATCGATCGACCTGGCCGAGGAAGCATCGACCACACCAGTGCGCGAAAGGCGGCGACCGGCCCGGCAAGTCTGAGTACGGTCAGAGATCATGGACAACGACGCGAGTGCGGGTGGCCGAGAACCTCGGAGCTCCAGCGACGGTCCGCGATCTCGGCCACCCGAAGTCGGCTCGCGCCGACGTACTTCCCATCGAAGTTCACGCGGGCCTTCGCCGCCAGCACTTTTCTGCAGACAACCACGTACGACGATCTTCAGCGTTCAGCCTCCGGAGAACAGTTTCTCCCCGAGGATGTAGGAATCTCGGATCCCCGGCGGCCGGGCGGGCGACAAGGAGGTGAGCATGGACAGACAGCCATCGGTGCTGCTGATGGACGACACGCCGGGCGAGGCCGCGAACTTCGCATCCGCGTTCGAGCGGCTCACTCATGTCCGCACCATCGAGCACCTTCAACTCACCCTCGACGGTAGCCAAAACTTCGACCTCGCGTTCGTGGACTTCAATCTGGCCTCGGCCGACTTCACCGGTCTCACCGCCCTGGCGTTGCTCCGTCGCCGTCGACCCGGCTGCCGCGTGGTGGCCTACAGCCAGCTCGCCGAGAGCGGACGCACCCTGTACGCGTGCGCGGCGCGCCACTGGTTCGCCGTCGACGCACTACTGGACAAGGTGCACAACCACACCGCAACTCTGCAGCGCTATGCCGCCCAGCTCGCGGTCGGGACGGATCCGACGCCGATCGGCTGGCAGCGACGGCTGGAGCACGCGGGCCTGATCGACGACATCGTGGCCGAGCCGTACTGGGCCCGGATCTGGTGGGCGTTGCACGAGTCCGCGGGCGAGATGCAGGCGGCGGCACGGCTGTTGGGCCGCGACGCCGCGCAGCTTCGCGGTTTCAAGGATCGCGCGATGACCGCGGTCGTCGAATTCAACCGGGTGATCCACGACATCGAACCGCCGCTGGCCCAGCGGAACAAGAAGGGGGTGCTCTCCACCTTCGCAGCGCGGCACTGGCAGTTCCTCGGGGCGCCGGATCTGACGACGGCGATGGCGGCAAACGTCCGGGTCAGGTCGCCGCGATGAGCACGTCGGACCACCGGCGATGAGCGACGCGCTGGAGACCGGTGCACTGCCCGATCCCGCACTGGTCAACTCTCGTGAAGAGCTGGCCACGGCGTTGACGGCCCTGCGCGAGGCAGCCGATCTCTCGGTGCGGGAGGTGGTGGCGGCAAGCGGCGTCCCGCACGGCACCGTCTCCGGCTGGATGAGTGGTCAACATGCGCCGGTCGGTGCATACCGGGATCGGTTCGAAGCCGTGCTCGCTGCTTGCGGAGTGACCGAGCCGGCGGATCTGGCCTCGTGGTGGGAGGCGGCGAGCCGAGCCCGTCAGACGCGTAGCACCCGTGGTGCCGACGGCCGGTCGCCCTACCAGGGCCTTCATCCGTTCCAGGCCGGCGACTCGGCCTGGTTCTTCGGCCGGGACGAGCTCATCGACCGGGCCCTCGACGAGCTCGTCGCGCTCAGCGATCGCGAGTCCGGTGGACCGCCCGCCATCATGGCCGTGATCGGCCCGTCCGGCTCCGGCAAGTCGTCGCTGATCCGGGCGGGCATCATCCCGGCACTGCGACGCCGCACGTCGGGGAAGAGCGAGCCGGTGCTGGACAGCTGGCGAGCCGTCTTGATGACACCGGGCGCGCACCCCAATGACACCCTCGGGGCACTGACGGTCAAGCGTCAGACCGTCTTGTGCATCGACCAGTTCGAAGAGCTGTGGACCCAGGTCGAGTCGGAGGCCGAGCGGACCGCCTTCTTGGACTCGCTGCTGAGGCTGGCCGAACCCGACCAGGCCTGGATCGTGCTGATCGGGCTCCGGGCCGACTTCTACGGCGCGGCCAGCCGCCGACCCGAGCTTCATCAGGCACTGCAAGACAACCAGCTCCTGGTGGGACCGATGACGGCTGAGGAGTTGCGTGCCGCGATCGTCGAGCCAGCCAGCCGTGCCGGTGCCCGGGTCGAGGAGGACCTGGTCAAAGTGCTCCTCGGAGATCTGGCATCTCGCAGCGTGGCTGCCGCGCACGATCCGGGTGCGCTGCCGCTGCTGTCCCACGCCCTGCTCGCCACCTGGGAACGCTCCAACCGTCGGCGGTTGAGCGTGTCGGACTACTACGCGACCGGCGGTATCGCCGGGGCCATCGAGCAGGCGGCGGAATCGACGTACGAACGGCTGAACCCGGCCGAGCAGGCGTGCGTTGCCCGGCTCTTCCTGCGGCTGATCCACCTCGATGGGGAGACGATCAGCCGTCGCCGACTTCAGCTGAGCGAGGTGTTGGACAGCTCCAGCAGCGACGAGGCGATGGCGAGCGCGGTCGACGCGTTCTGCGATGCCCGGCTGCTGACCCGCCACGTCGACTCGGTGGAGATCACCCATGAGGCGTTGATCACCGCGTGGCCACGGCTGCACGGCTGGATCTCGACCAACCGGGCCGGACTGGTGATCCATCGCCGGGTGACCGTCGCCGCCCGACTGTGGGAGCTGTCCGGCCGTGCCGAGGATCACTTGTTGCCGGCGGCCAGGTTGGCGAGCTGGCGGGAGTGGGCTCGGCTCGAAGGACACAGCATCCATCTCAGTCGGCTGGAGAACGAGTTCCTGGCAGCCAGCGAGGAGTTCCAGGTCCACGCGTCCGAGCAGCGTGAGCGCCAGCACCGGTCGAGCCGGCGGGTCGGCACGGTCGCCATCGTGTTGGCGGTACTCTGCGCGCTGCTGGCGGTGGCGACGACCGGCGGGTATCTCAGCGCCAGCCGCTACCGGGTCGAGGCGGAGACGGCCCGCGACGTGGCCCGCTCGCGGCAGGTGGCCCTGGAAGCTGCGAAGCTCCGCATGGAGGACCCTGCGCTGTCGAACCAGCTGGCCTTGGCCGCGTACCGGATCTCGCCCACGTTGGAGGCGCGTTCGGCGCTGCTGGACGCGACGGCGGTCTGGTCCCCGACCAGGATCGTCGGTCATCCGGGACCGATGCAGGTCCGCAGCAGCGC
Source organism: Propionibacteriales bacterium (assembly GCA_038257965.1). Classification (GTDB taxonomy): domain Bacteria; phylum Actinomycetota; class Actinomycetes; order Propionibacteriales; family Propionibacteriaceae; genus Microlunatus. Next base: position 9,470 of record JBBSQJ010000108.1, on the reverse strand, counting down.
CGACGGAGCGACGCTGGCCACTGCCGACGCCGCCGGGCGAGTGCGGTTGTTCTCCACGACCGGACCGACGCCCGTCCCGCTCGCCTCCTTCGCCGCGGCGCCCGCCGAGAAACCCGATCTCTATGCCGTGGCCTGGAGCGACGACGCCGAGCTGCTCGCGGTCGGCGGCCAGTCGGCGCCGTCGCTCTGGGACGTTTCCGATCCCTCAGCTCCGAAGCCGATCCGGACCCTGCGGCTGGACGCGACGACCTACTCGTTGGCCTTCGTGCCGGGCAGTCACGCACTGCTAGCCGGTACGTCGGGCGGGCGCGTCGTCAGCTGGTCCGATCCACGCCGGTCGCAGGCGCGCACGAGTGTCGCGGGCATCGCCGAGGGCGTCTCGGCGATCGCGGTCTCGGCCGACGGCCGACGACTGGCGGTGGCCGGGGCCGTCGACCGGCTGGAGGTCTGGCGGCTCGGCGGTGGGCAGGACGGCGCTCCGGTGACCGCCACCGGCCGGGTTGCGGCGGCGCTGCCCGACGGACGCGGTCTGAGCGTCGCGCTTCGTCCCGACAGTCGGGAGGTCTCGGTCGGCACCACCGGCGGCGAGATCCGTCGGTGGCGCGTGTCCGGCGCCGGACTCCGACCGCTGCCGACGCTGACCGGTTTCGACAGTTATGTCAACGCGGTCGCCTATCAGGCCCACGCCCGGCGGCTCGTCGCCGGCAGCTCGGATCAGACCACCGCGGTCTTCGACCTGGCCAGCGGTCGACGGTTGTCGACCATGCCGGGTCCGGCGATCGTGGTGTCGGCGGAGGTGGTCGCCGGTCGCATCATCACCGCCTCGACCGACGGCACGACTCGAATCTGGCCTCAGCCGGACCCCACCCTGCACGACGCGCTCGGACCGGGTTGGCAACTCGGTGTTTCCGCCGACCAGGGTCTCCTCGCCGAGGCCACCGGTCGCGGCGACGGCACCCTGCGGCTGTACGGCCTCGACCAGACCGGACGGGTCGACCGGCGCGACGTCGTCTCAGCACCCGCTTCCGACGGGCCGATCTCGGGCACGGGTGCGCTCTCCGGCGACGGCACGCTCCTGGCCGGCGGTACGGCAGGCGGACGGATCGTGCTGTGGGGGGTGACCGAGGGTGAGGTCAGCAGACTCAGCACCGTCGATCACGCGGCGTCGGGCCGGTCCGGATCGCCGGCGAGCCGGCTGCAGGCCGTGGCGATCAGCCCGGACAACCGGCGGATGGCCTCGATCGACGCAACTCGGGCGTATGCCGTGCTGTGGGACATCGCCAATCCGATGACGCCGAGCCGGGAACCCACCGACCTGACGACGGGCGCGATTGCGCTCACGCTGGCCTTCAGCCCCGACAGCACATTGCTCGCGGTCGGCGACGCGAAGAACGAGGTGCGTCTCTGGGATGTCGCCGATCCTGCCGAGCCCCGGCTGGCCGGCACCCTCGGGCCGTTCGAGGACGATGTCAACGCCGTGGCGTTCTCCCCGAAGGGCGGGTTGTTGGCGGTAGGCGGCGCAGATCGGAGCATCCGCGTCTGGGACGTGTCTCGACCTGCTGCACCACGCGAGCTGATCCAGCTCGGTGGCCCCGAGGCGGCCGTCTACTCCGTCGCGTTCTCCTCCGACGGCGGTCGGCTGGCGGCCGGGTCTGGCGACGACAACCTGTGGCTCTACGACATCAGTCGCCCGACGCACCCGGTGACCGTAGCCAGGTTGGGCGCGGCCGATGAACGGGTCAACGACGCCAGGTTCGTCGACGACGACGCAAGGCTGGTCGCTACCGGACCGTCCGGGGCACTGCGCTTTTGGCAGAGCGATCCGTCGGTGGCGGTCGAGGAAATCTGCCGGCGCCGCGGCGACCCGATCGACGCACAGGAGTGGAGCCGCTACCTGACCGGGATTCCGGTGGTCCAGATCTGTCCGTGAACGTGACCCTGGTGACCCAACCTCACCGTCAGCGGGCACAGGCGACCGTCTGCTGACCCGTCGGCCCGCCGATCGCCGTCCGAGGACTGGGCCGGACCCTTGCCAAACCTGGCACCGTTTCCCCTGGTCAACTCGCATTCACTCGTATTGACCCCGTACGGACTTGCCGGTCTGGCAGCGGCCCGAGGAGAACCCGGGTTCGATGAGCGCACACCCCGACGCAGCCCCCGACGAAGGATTTCTCGTGCCAGCGACCCGACACCTGCGCAGCGTGCCCGCAGGCCCCTTGACCCATCCCCCGACTCGACCACGCGTGCTGCTGGTGGACGACGTACCCGGCGAAACCGCCAACTTCGCGGTGGCCTTCGGTGAGAGTTTGAGCGCCGTCCGCAGTCTGGACCAACTCGCCGAGCAGCTGGTCGGCGGCGCGACGTGGGATGTGGCCTTCGTCGACTTCAACCTCAGCTCGAGAGTCAGCACCGGCCTATCGGTCATGCTCGCGTTGCACCACGAGCGGCCGTCCACCCGCTTGGTCAGCTACAGCCAGTTCGCCGAGAACGGCCGAGTGCTGTTCGCGGCCGCGGCGCGTCACTGGTTCGGGGCCAGGGCAGTGCTCGACAAGAGCCACAACGATCCATACGCGTTGCGCCACTATGCGACGGCACTCGCCGCCGGCCTGGATCCCAGTCCGGTGCTGTGGAGGTCCCGGCTGCAGCGCGCCCACCTGATCGACGCCGTCCTGCCCGACCTCTCCTGGGTCGACCGCTGGCGTGCGCTCGACCAGGCGGCCGGCGACGTGACGGCCGCGGCCGCCTTGCTGCACCTCAAGCCCGCTCATCTGCGCAGCTTCAAGGACAGGGCGACGAATGCGGTGAACGAGGTGAATGCGTCGCTGCTCGATCTGCCGAACCGCGGGCCGAGCCGTAACAAGAAGGGCATCCTCGGCACGTTCGTCGCTCAGCACGCGAGCTTCCTGACCGCTGCCGATCTGCCGGCCGTGCTGGCCCACCGCGACGTATCAGCTGCGATGCGTTAGCCCTCATCCCTTCGATGCCCGGGATCCTCCTGGCCCAGCCGCAGGAGTCGCGCCGCGATCGCCTGGCAAGCCTGGTGCTGCTTCGCCGACTGACGACGTACGCCCGCCGGATCGGCGCCGAGAAGCTCGTCATGGTCGGCATCGCGGTGTCGGTGACGCTGGCCAGTGACCACCGGGTCCTCGCCTCGCTGGCACTCGTACCCGCCCTGGTGGGCAGCGTGTTGAACCTGCTCGCCGGGTACGTCACTCAGGGCATTCCGCACGGTCGGCTGCTACGTCGCTACGAGACGCGTCTCAACACCGTGGAAGGCAACCCGCAGCTGAACCTGCCGGCGTTCGTGGAGTGTCTCGGTGCCGTCGGGCTGCTGCTGGCCGCCGCCTGGGCGGTGACCGATCTCCCCGACCTGTGGCGCCTGGTGTATGTCGCAGCCGGCACGGCGTACGCCTGCCTGGTCTCCTGCTCCATCTTCGACGACAGCGCCTGGTACAACCCGGAGGTCCGTTCACCGACTTGGCAGGAGGCCGACCGGGTGCTCTGCGGCGTGCAGGTCTGCGTCCTCGTGCTCGCGGTCACCTGGTGGGCGCCGTGGCAGCCATCGGAGCGGATAGGCTTGATCGTGATCGCCGCCGTCGGTTTCATCGTGCCGTTGCGAGCGGGCGCCACGCAGCTACTGGTCACCGATCTCGCGCCGCTCGTCGAGGCGGAGCGGCAGCGCGGCACCCGGCTGGCGATCGAGGAGACCTCACGCGAGCTGCTTCCGATCCTCACCGAGATCCGTCAGCTGTCGACCGTGCTGGGCCCGGACGCGGCCGCAGTCCAGCATCTGGCGGAGTCCGCGCTGTCGGGGGTCGTCGACATTCCCAATCAGGTCGCTCACGCGGCGAGCCAGGGTGACGGCCAGCCGCTCAGGGTGGTCGCGGACCGGCTCATCTCCCTGGCCGGGGCAGCCGGTCGGGAGCTGAGCGTGACGCTGCCGTCGGAACTGAGTCTGGCGGAGGAGGATCGCCAGCTGGCCAGCCAGACGATGAGGGATCTCGCTGGCAACGCGATCAGCGCCGGCGCCAGCCGGATCTATGTCGAGCTTCGTCCGATCGGCCCGAGACTGCGGATCATCGTGGCCGACGACGGCAGCCCGATCCGGGACGGGGTCTGGAAGTCGCCGGGAACGAGCTCGGCAGTTCTGCAGGCCAGGCTCGCCGCGCGGGACGGGTCGCTCAGCGTGGAGAACGGCGCACTCAACAAGGTCGTCATGGCCACCTGGGTCGCCGCCGGATGAGCCGCGGGCGGCGAGATGCGAGCGAGATCCGGTGGTCCGGACGGTCGGGACCTGGTCTGGCGGGTCGGTCTGGTCGGTCGGGAGCAAGTCGGCTGGCGTTCGTGGTGGCAAGTCGCCAGGCCGGGGGGGCGGTCGCTCCGGCGCTCACCCTCCGGATCATCGGGCTCGTCGTCGTGCTCACCGTCTTGCTCCAACTCGAGTCGGCCATCACCGTCGTCGTCTGCCTTCCCGCAGTGGCCATCTGCATGCTGCGCGCCCGTTCGACTCCCGTTCCCTCGAGCGATCCAGGACCGCACCGCGCACCGGATGCACACGAGACCGAGCGCGCGAAACGTCGACGGGCCCGCTGGGTCGTCGTCAGCTGGATCGACCTGCTCAGCGCCTTGACCGTCGTCGCGGCCGCGTCCTGGGGGACGACAGGGTTGCCGGCCACCTCGCGCTATCTCGCCGTCGGTGCGGCGGCGATGCTGCTGGCCGTCGCGTGCACGCGCTTGTGTCTCGATCCGCGGTGGTATCGCCCGGACCCACGTCCGCGCCGGCTCTCCCGATGGCTGCGTTCGCTGGCGGGCCCGCTCGGCATGCTGGCCTGCCAGGCGCTGACGCTCCCTGCGCCGTGGGGACCCGGCGAGCGGACGATCGTCGTCTTCTTGACCCTCATGCCGCTCGCCAACATCTCGCTGACCCAGGACCAGGACCTCACGGTCGCTCGGGTGGTCGCCATGATCCGGAACGAGGCCCACGACGGGCGGCAATCCGTGCTGGACGAGTTGCACGGGACGCTGTCGGCCAACCTTCGGCTGTTGGAGCAGGCCAGCCTCGATCTCCGCACCAGCTCACCTCGACTGTACGAGCTCGCGGTCGGGGCCAACAGCCGGCTGCGCGAGACACTGTTCACCACCGACCCCCCGTTGGACAGTTCCGCGAACCCACAGACGTTGAGTGCCATCGTCCGCACACTGACCATGGCGGTCGGAGCCAGCGGGGACCTGACGGTTCGACTGGATCGCCTCTCTGACACCGACCGTGATCTGATCCGGCTCGTGCTCAACGACTTGTCCGCGGCGCTCCTTGCCGGTGGCGCGAACCACGTCGAGGCCACGATCGAGCTCCACCGCCACTCGCTACAGGTCGCCGTCGTCAGCGACGGACACGGCGACCGCGACAGCGCATCGGTCCAGGCCAGACTCGGGCAGCTGCGGGAGCGGCTGACCGGCGACGGCGGCACGTTGGTCGACCGCCGCACCCGAGCCGGGGGGTTCCGCGCCGGCTCCGGCGCCGAGCCGACCCGACGGCTATTGCTCGCCCGGTGGCCGGCCGCGACCGGGACGGGTTGAGTCGCCCAGGGCGGTCGAGAGGTCGCCAGAGCGCTGGATCAAGGCTTCGGCAGGTCGAGCAGCGCGTTCTCGACGACCTCGCTCATCGCCGGATGGGGCCAGTACTGGCTGCGGGCGACGTCGTGGGCCCGCGTTCGGAACGCCATCGCCTGGACCAGCGGCTGGATCAGATTCGTCGCCTGAGGTCCGACGATGTGCGCGCCGAGCAGCAGATCGGTCCGGGGATCGGCCAGCACCTTGACGAAGTGGCCGGTATCGCCCATCGCCCACCCGTAGGCAGTCTCGGAGTAGTCGGCGCGGCCGAGGGCGTACGCCCGGTTCTGCTCGCGCGCCTCCGCCTCGGTGAGACCCACAGAGGCCACCTGCGGTTCGGAGAAGACGGCCTGCGGCACGTTCTCGTGATCACTGCAGATCATCGCGTCCGGATGCAACAGGTTGTGCCCGACCACCCGGGCGTCGGCGTTCGCCACATGCTTGAGCATCTGGTGCGAGCTGACGTCGCCCAGCGCGAAGACGCCGGCTGCGGTCGTCTGCTGGTGTTCATCGACGACGACGAAGCCGTCCTCGTCGACCTCGACGCCGGCGGCATCGAGGTCGAGCCGATCGCCGTTGGGCCGGCGACCCGTGCCGACCAGCAGCACATCCGCGTCGACGCCGCGGGCGGCGTCGCCGGCGATGGTGACCCGCACCCCACCTCCGGCGAGCGGCGCCAGGCCGCTGATCGTCGAGTTCAGTGCGAGGTCGACTCGATCCCCGAGCTCGGTGGTGAATCGCTCGGCCACATCGACGTCTTGACGGCCGAGCAGCCGGGCTGAGCGGTTGACGATCGTCACCCGAGTGCCGAACGCGGAGAAGATGTGCGCGAACTCGGCCGCCACATAGCCGCCGCCCAGAATGACCATCGACTGGGGCAGGGCATGGAGCCGCATGACGGTGTCGGACGTGTGGAACTCCACCTCGTCCAGCCCGGGCACGTCCGGCACCACCGGCCGGCTCCCCGCTGCGATGACGACGCGGTCGGCGGCTATCTCCTCCGCACCCACCCGGATGCGCCGGGGGCCGGCGAACCGGGCCTCGTCGCTGAACAACGTGACGTCGCGATCCTCGCGGCGCCATCGCTCGCCGGAGCGCGAGATCGAGTCCACCCGAGAGAAGATGCGCTCACGGATCGCCGGCCAGTCGATAGTGGTTCGGCCGAGCTCGACGCCCAGCGGCCGCGCTCGGTCGGGCGTACGCGCCAGGCCGGCAGGGTAGACGTACATCTTGGTCGGGATGCAGCCGACGTTGAGGCACGTGCCACCGAACGTGCCGCTGTCGATCAAGGCGATCTTCTGATCGCGGAAACGCTCGTCGGCGATCGTGTTCCCCGATCCGCTGCCGATGATGCACAGATCGAACGAGCGGGTCACCCCTCCATCCTGCCAGGGACGACGGCGTGTTCGGTGTGCACCGGTCTAGGCGCCGGCGCTCACGAGGCGCCGGTGCCCTCAGCTGACCGTCCCTCGCTGCCGGCGCCGTTAGATGCCGGCATACGAGTGCAGGCCGGAGACCAGCAGGTTGATGCCGACGAAGTTGAACCAGAACGAGGCCAGCCCGATGATGGCGATGACCGCTGCGCGGGTCCCCCGCCACCCGGCCGTCGAGCGGGCATGCAGGTAGCAGGCGAAGATCACCCAGGTCACCAGCGCCCAGGTCTCCTTCGGGTCCCAGCCCCAGTAGCGGCCCCAGGCGTACTCCGCCCAGATTGCACCGGCAGCCACCGTGAACGTCCAGAGTGGGAAGGCGAACGCGATGAAGCGGTACGCCAACGCATCGATCCGGCGAGACTGCGGCAACTTGGTCAGATAACCCCGGACGGTGCCCCGGTTCTCGGCCCGATTCTTGATCAGGTACAAGATCGAGGCCACGCCGCCGATGTTGAACGCCGCGCCGGAGATCGCCGCGCAGACGATGTGGATGAGGAACCAGACCGAGTGCAGTGCGGGCACCAGTGGAGCGACGGCGACGTAGAACACCGTGACGGCCAGACCGTTACCGATCGCGGCGAGCAACGTGACCGGGAGGCCGAGCCACCGCATGCCCCACTTGGCCACGACGAACAGGTAGGCCGCGACGATGAACACCATCGCGCTGATGGTGAACTCGTACATGTTGCCCCAGGGTGCGCGTCCGGCGGCCAGTCCGCGCAGCACCACCCCGGCCACGCTGAGCACGAAACCGAGCAGCGTGAGCATGATGCCGATCCGGCCGAACATGTCGACCCGGACGGCCGTTCGATCAGCCGTCGACACCGAGGTTGGCGCGATCGGTGATGCCGCGGCCGAGGAGGCTGCCGGGTAGGCCGATCGGCCGGCCGGCCGGGAGCCGGCCGGGCCGGATGTTGGTCCACTGCGGTGGTCGAGCACGTCGGCGCGCTCCCCCACCGTGGCGTCCGCGCCGACCACGGCCATCGCCGGTTCCGTTACGTCGTCGATCTCCGCGACGCTGCGGGCGCTCGCCCACTCGGCGGTATGGGCGAGCATCGCGATGGCGTAGATCACCACCGAGCTGACCAGCGCAAGGCTGGAGTAGTACTCGTAACTCATCGGAGCTCACTTCGTGGCGGGCTCATCGGAGCTCACTTCGTGGAGGATTCAATCCGGCTTTCCCTCGTGCTGGTGCGCCACCGGTCAGTCGGTCGGCCAACTCGGTCATGTCCTCGGTCAGGCCCGCCCGGGCATCCGCCCGATCCAGCCCGCCGATCTCCACCACCATAGATCCCGATCCCGCCACGTGCGTACCGGTGCCGGAAGCGGTGTCGGCGTCACGTACCCGGACCCACACCCGACGAGGTCGGACGAACAGCGACAGGCACAGCCCCAGCACGGCGAAGACGATCGCGGCGAGCGCGATCGGCATGCCGGGAGTGTCCCCGACCTGCAGTTTCACCCAGCGCTCCCAGCCGTCCATCGTCACGCTGCCGAGACCGTCGGGGAGGTCATAGGTGTCGCCGGGTTGAAGCGCGAAGCGGACCGGCGCGCCGTCGTCCTTCTTGGACTGGGTGAGCCCGGACGTGTTCAGGGAGTAGACGTTCTCGGGTCGTCCGGTCTCCGCCTTCGGCGGCCCGGACCAGATGTCGAGCAGAAGGGCCGGGTTGAGCGCATCCGGGAACGCCGAGACGGGAGCGGAGTCGGCGTTCGTGACGACCGCCGTCGGAAGGAACAGTCCTTGGAAGGCCAGCCGCTTCGGCTCGGCGTCGGGAACCTTGATGGCGCCGGCGGACAAGAAGTTGCCGTCCTGAGGCAGGAACACCACCGGCCCGGAGAACGCCACGTTTCCCGATCCGTCACGCACCGTGACCTCGGGCGCATAGCCATGGGCGATCAGGTGGACGGTGGTGCCGTTGACGTTCAGGGGGTGGTTGACCTCCAGGGTCTCCCGCTTCGGCGTTCCGCCGGCCCCCTCGGTGACCTCGACGTCGGCGCGGAACAGCCGGGCGGCACCCCGCTGCACGTTACCGGTCTCGAACTTCACCTCGAAGTTCTCCACCAGCACGGTGAACGGCTCCAACGAGTTCTCGCCGAACGCGGCGCCGGCGGTGAGGTCGTCGTACTGGGTCATCGTGTTGGAGAACCCCTGCCCCACGACCACGACACTCGTGCCACGGAAGCCGAACAACCCGTTGATCGCGACCCCGAGCAACAGCACCAGCAGGCTGAGGTGGAAGGCCAGGTTGCCGGCTTCGCGCAGATAGCCGCGCTCCGCCGACACGGACTCCTCGTTGCGGACGACGCGGTAGCGGGCGCTCCTCAGTTCGACTGCCGCGCGATCGAGGACGTCCCCGGCGACGTCGCCGGCAGTGAGCGCGCGAGACTCGTACGCGGGAAGGCGGGCGAGGTTGCGGGGGGTCCGGG
>JBBSQJ010000107.1:0-13731 GCA_038257965.1 Propionibacteriales bacterium | reverse complement strand
CCGCTCGCGGTTCTTCAGAACCCACGCCGGCTGCCCTTCGAGCTGCTCAGGGCACCTCGACAGGCTCAGGGGGCACGTTCGCCACCGCCCGGAGGCCCCTCGCTAGGCTCAGGGCACATCGACCGGCTCAGGGCACATCGACACGCTCAGGGCACATCGGCGGACTCAGGGCACCTCGACAGGCTCTCACCAGCTGCCGCCGCCCCCACCGCCACCACCGCCGCCGGAGAACCCACCGCCGCTGAACGAACTCCCGCCGCCGAACCCGGTCCCGCTGGCCCCAGAGGACGGAGCGGGCGTCGCGGCACTGGTGAGTCCGGACGTCAGGAACGACGTGTTGAACGCCGCCATGTTGTAGGCGCCGTAATACCAGTACGGCGTGGTGTTCGGCAACCGGCCCATGGCCACGAGATCGCCGCACACCTTGGCCCAGCGATCGGCGAGCTCGAACGCGATGGCCCACGGCAGGTACTTCGAGAAGATGTCCTCTCCCTCTTCGAACCGCAACTGGTCGGCCTCCGCTGTCGCCAGATACGTCTTGAACCCCTCGATCTGGTCGGTCACTGCTCTTCCGTCAGCGGTCCGCTGTCCCCGTCTCATCTTGACCCGGATGATCAGCACCGTGATCACGATCGGCAGCAACGGCAACAAGATCCACAGCACCCAGGTCCCCAGGCTGAACGCTAGGAAAGCGAACAGCGCGATGCCGCCGAAGCCGATGCCACGGGTGGCTGCGGACGAGGGCACCTTGGTGAACCAGCCGCGCGCAGCAACCTGACTGCGGACCGCACCCTGCATCGCCTTGTGTGCGTCGAGCAGGCTCCCCTGCTCCGACAGATCCTTGACCGCACCGGGCGGGTTGCCGCCGAAGAGTTCGGTCAGCAGCACCATCTCGTGCGGAGCCGCCGCCACGTTGGGGTCGACCAGGGTGACGGTGAACTCGTCCTTCCCGGAACTCTGCACCGTGAGCGCTCCACGGACAGCGAGGTCGATGATCGTGGCAGCCGTTTCGCGGGCGTCGACCTGTCCGTCGATGAGCAGCCCGGCCTCGGCGACCGGGACCTTGGGTGGGGAGAACGCCACCGGGATCGGTAGGTCCGGGTCATTCGCCACGACTTCAGCGGTCTGGCCCGGCAGCGGTACGGTGCCTGGCGCCAGGCCCGCATAGCGGCGATCGCGCCCGTTCTTGCGCCACCAGAGCACTCCGAGGATCGGTGACCCGATCGTGATGGCGGCGCCGCCGACCCCAGCGGCGACCAGACCGGTCTTCTCTGCGGTGGTCAACTTCGAGCCGTCCGGTTCGAGCTGCGGAGCGTTGCCGCTGACCAGCCCGGCACCGATCTTTGCGCCGATCGTGACGCCCTGCTTGGCCGCCAGGTTCGCAGCCGTGTAGGTCGCCACTCCGTCGCTGATCGTCGCGGAGCACTTCTCGGTCGCGCCCACCGCTCCGTAGGTGCACGTCGTGTCCTTGACCCCGCCCGGCACGCTGACCTTGATCGACACCTTCTTGATCGCCGCGGTCCAGTCCAATCCGGTGGCATCCCAGTAGAACTCGTCATATGGCGGCTTCTTGTCGGGGAAGGTCCGGATGGCACCGGTGATGTCGTAGGAGATCACGTAGGTCGCGGTGGCGGCCGAAACGGTGACGTCAGGATCGCCGATTCGCAGCCGGAGTTGCTCGCCCCGGCCGTCGTTGGTCTTGTCGGTCCGTTCGGAGAACTGGGTCTTCACGCCCGGCGTCGGGCTGGTCACCGTGAGGTTGTCGATCGTGTACACCGCGTCCTGGGTGTCGTCGTACTTCTCGCGGGTGACGAAGTAGCGATCGATTCCGTGCCGTCCCGAGCCGCTTCCGAACCGGTACACGATGGTTTCCTGCGCGTGTGTCACTCCGCTCTTGTCGACGTCGTAGACGATGCCGAAGGAATCGATCTGGTCGTCGGCGGCGTGCGCCAACGGCGCCCGTACGAACATGAGCGCCAGACCGAGCAGCAACGCACCTAGCACGGCGAAGGCCAGCCGACGTCTTGCCCGATCGGGCTCGGCGACGTGGTATCGGTTCGTCATCGAAAACTCACTCTCCCCTGCTCCGGGCAGCCAACGCACGCTCGGCCTCCCGCTTGCTCTCCCGCTCGGCGATCGACTGCCGCTTGTCGTATTCCCGCTTGCCGCTGGCGAGGGCCACCTCCACCTTCGCAAAGCTGTCGGAGAAGTAGATCGACAGTGGTATCAGTGTCGTGCCCGCAGAGGCCAACGCGCGCTCGATCCGCGCTATCTCCTTGCGATTGAGAAGCAGCTTCCGCGTTCGTCGAGCCGTGTGGTTGGTCCAGGTCCCGTGGCTGTACTCCGGGATGTGCGCCTGGCGCAGCCAGACCTCGCCGTCGTCCACCGTCGCGAAGGCATCGGTCAGGTTGGCCCGGCCATCGCGGAGCGACTTCACCTCGGTGCCGCTCAGCACCAGCCCGGCCTCGTACGTGTCATGGATGTGGTAGTCGTGGCGCGCTTTGCGGTTCTGTGCGACGAACCTGCGCCTCCCCGACGCGGAAGACTTGTCCTTGGCCATGGGCTCCATCCTCCCTGCCCACACCAACCCGGCGGTCGCCCGGGTGGCTGAAGGCGATGGGATGGGTTGGCTGGAGCTTCAGAGGAGGTGTTATCGCCTTCGGACCTTCGTCGGCTCCGCATCGGGGCGAGCGGTCGGTAACTCGGCGCCGCTCGGTCGAGCGCCGTGCGTGCTCACCTCAGTACAACCAGCCCATCGGGTTCACGACACTGCCGTTGAGCCAGACCATCAGGTGCAGGTGACATCCGGTGGAGTAGCCGGTGGTGCCGACGTAGCCGATGACCTGACCTTGCCGGACATGCTGGCCCACGCTCACGATGTAGCGGGTGGCGTGGTTGTAACCGGTGGTCACATACCTTCCGGCGATGTACCCGTGGTCGATCATCAACCGATTGCCGTAGCCACCGTTGTAGTAGCGCTCCGCCACCCGGCCCGATTGGGCCGCACGGATCGGGGTTCCACACCCGGCGCCGAAGTCAGTTCCGTCGTGCAGCTTCCAAACGTGCAGTACGGGATGGAACCGCATGCCGTAGGGCGAAGTGATCGGCGCGCTCACCGGGTAGATGAAGCCGTGGTGGCTGCCGGACGACGACCCGCCGCCTGACGAGGCGCCCGAGCCGCCTGAGCGGGCCGGCGAGCCGCCCGAGGACGAACCTCCCGAGCTGCTGCCGATTGATCGCCGTGGCGTGGTGGGAGCGTGGGAACGGGCTGATCGTTGGGGGACGCTGTGACGAGCCTTCTCGGCCGCTCGTCTCGCCTCGGCAGCTTGACGGGCCGCGTGACGGGCCTTGCGCGCGGCTTCGGCCTGCCGAGCCGCTTCGGCTCTCGCCTTGGCGATCCGGATCGCGATCCGTCTCTCCACCGAGGCCCGTTCGTTCACCAGCGAGGCATAACGCGCCCTGTCGCGCGCGACCTCGTTCGCCGCCGCCCGCTGGTCGGATCGCTGCTGAACCAGCAGGCCGGCGACGGTCGCCTCTTGCGCAGCTGCGCGACTCTGCAATGTCTTCTTGAGGTCGAGGTTCCGCGCCGCGGTCTTGCGTTGGGTCGCCACCTTCCTCTCCAGCTCGGCCTGCGCCGCCTGCTTCGTCGCGAGCTGACGCTGCAGCTCTTCGGTCCGATCCAGCGCACTCGCCGCGGTGTCGAACAGCGTGGTCGACCACTGCAGCCTGGTGGCTACATCTGCGGTCGAATCATCGATGACCAAGGCGATCGGCAGCAGGTTGGTCTGTTGCTGGTACTGGTAGCGGACGATGTCGGCCGCCTTCTTCTGCTGCGCATCGAGTATCCGTTTGGTCTCGGCGACCGCCGCCTTGGCCTTGTCCAGATCGAGCTGAGCCTGCTTGAGCTTGGCGGCCATGGCGATGTCGCGCGCCCGCGCGGTGGCGAGCTGGCGCTCGGTCTCGGCGAGCGCCACGCGCGCGGCGTCGAGCCTTGCACCGGTCCGCTGCACTGCCGCGGTGGCTGCGCTGAGCGTTGCACTTGAGTCGTCGAGCTCGCCACGGGTCTGAGCGATCTGCGCCTTCACTCGGTCACGCCGATCGGTCAGGCCATCGGCGGACGCCGGCATCGCGAGAGCCGTCCCCACCGCCCAGGCGACTCCCACCGCGATGGCGGCGCGCGCCAGGCGCAGCGAGGCGCGAACCGCTCCACCACGATGGTGCGGTGGTTTCGCGTGTCCGGGGGGAAGTTCCGGAACCACAGCTCTCCTACGGGTCGTCGTCTGCCGGCAGTTTGCCGCCTGCTGAAGACAACTCGGCGTGTCGCCCGGGGGTAAAGCTATGGTCGAGCTATAGCTTTGTATCTCAGACTCTCAGGTACTTCCGTGTCGTGATCAGCGTCGGAATTATGGACAGAAGCAGTCCGACCACCGCAACCCCCACCATGGCGATCAGGGTCTGATTCCACCCGATCCATGCTAAAGACTGAATTGAGACTTGAGCTTTGCGTTTGATAACGAAGTAAACGCCTGATGCCAATGTGACACATGCGAGGACGATTCCGACCACCGCAGAAAATAGTGCTTCAAATAGGAACGGCAACGTGATATAGACATTGCTCGCCCCGACCAGCCGCATGATGCCGATCTCCCGCCGACGAGCAAACGCGGCCAGTCGGATGGTGTTGCCGATCTGGAGCGCCGCTGCGAACAGCAGTAGTGCCGACGCAACGATCGTCGCCCACTGCAACAGGTTCAGCCAGCTGAAGAACGGGTCCAGGAGCTTGCGCAGGTCTTGGACGTTCTGGACTCCCTTGAGACCGGCTACCGCGCTGACCACACCCCGGTACTGCTCGGGATTCTTCAGCTTGACCCGGAAAGACTCCTGCATCTGATCCTCGGTGAGGCTGCTGGCGATGGGGTTGCCCTCGTATGCCTTGAGGAACTCCTGGTACGCCTGAGCCCTGGACTCGAAGTAGACCCCGCCGGCGGCCACCTCGTCGTTGGTCTCCAGCGTCTGCCGAATGACGTCCTTCTGGGCCTGGGTGACCTCCTGGCCCGGCTCGCAGTTGTCGCCGCGGATATCGGGAGTGCACAAGAAGACCGAGATCTCGATCTTCTCGTACCAGTTTCCCTTCATCAACGCGACCTGCTGGTTGGCCAGCAGACCCGCCCCGAACAGCGACAGCGACACCCACATCGTCATGATGACGGCCAGCGTCATGGTCAGGTTCTGTCGCAGACCGCTGCCTGTCTCGGAGAAAATGTGGCGGAAGCGCATCAGGTGTGGTCCTCGTCGGTTCGGTCCCCGGGTGTTCGGTCGTCAGGGCGGCGGGCTGGGTCGACGGCGTCCAGGAGTCTCATCGTTGGCGCCAGGTCACTGGTAGCCGTAGACGCCGCGGCTCTGGTCGCGAACCACTACACCGTCGTCCAGCTCGATGACCCGCTTGCGCATCTGGTCGACGATCGTGGAGTCGTGCGTCGCCATCAGCACGGTCGTGCTGGATCGGTTGATCCGGTCGAGCAGCTTCATGATCCCGACGCTGGTTGCCGGGTCCAGGTTGCCGGTCGGCTCGTCGGCGATCAGGATCATGGGCCGGTTGACGAACGCGCGTGCGATGGCGACCCGCTGCTGCTCGCCACCGGAGAGCTCCTCCGGCAGTCGGTTGCCCTTGCCCTTCAGCCCGACCAGCTCCAGCACCTCAGGCACGACGCGCTTGATCGTCGAATTGGGCTTCCCGATCACCTGGAGAGCGAACGCGACGTTGTCGGTGACCGTCTTGTTGGGCAGCAGCCGGAAGTCCTGGAAGACCGTGCCGATCTGGCGCCGCATTGCCGGCACCTTCCAGCTGTGCAACTTGTTCAGTTCCCGGCCGGCTACGAAGACTCGGCCCTTCGTGGATCGCTGCTCACGCAGGATCAACCGCAGGAAAGTCGACTTGCCGGAGCCCGACGCACCGACGAGGAAGACGAACTCCCCCTTCTCGATCTCGACGTCCACGTCGGCCAGCGCCGCTCGACGCTGCCCGTCGTAGACCTTGCTCACGCCTTCGAATCGGATCACTCGCTGCCTCGTCTCGACATCCCGGTCGCCCGCCGAACCCGGGCTGAGCCCGCCCGGAACCCTCGCAGGCCACCGTCGAGTGTAGGTGAGGCTCCCGTGATCCTCGGGATTTCCGGTCTACGACGCTGGTGAGATCGGCCGAACAGCTCTAATCGATGTTCGCCGAGGTCTTGCGCCAACGGATGCCCGAGTCGATGAAGCCGTCGATCTCCCCGTCGAACACCGCGTCCGGGCTGGACGTCTCGAACTCGGTCCGGAGATCCTTGACCATCTGGTAGGGGTGGAGGACGTAGGAGCGCATCTGGGAGCCCCAACTGTTGCCGTCGTTCTTCAGCGCGTTCATCTCGGCCTCCCGCTCCCGGCGGGCCCGCTCGAGCAGCCTCGACTGGAGAACCCGGAGGGCCGCGGCCTTGTTCTGCAGCTGCGACTTCTCGTTCTGACACGACACCACGATGCCCGTCGGGAGGTGGGTGATCCGGACCGCCGAGTCGGTGGTGTTGACGCTCTGCCCGCCCGGACCGGAGGAGCGGAAGACGTCGATCCGCAGGTCCGCCTCGGGAACGTCGATGTGGTCGGTCTCCTCCGTCACCGGCAGCACCTCGACGCCGGCAAACGAGGTCTGGCGACGTCCCTGGTTATCGAAGGGTGAGATCCGCACCAGCCGGTGGGTGCCCTGTTCCACCGACAGGGTGCCGTACGCGTACGGCGCCTTGACTTGGAACGTTGCCGACTTGATGCCGGCTTCCTCGGCGTAGGAAGTGTCGTACAACTCCGTGGAATAGCCGTGTCGTTCGGCCCAGCGCAGGTACATCCGCAACAACATGGCTGCGAAGTCTGCAGCATCGACGCCGCCGGCCTCGGAGCGGATGGTCACCATCGCCTCGCGCCGGTCGTACTCCCCGGCCAGCAGGGTGCGCACCTCCAGCACCTCGACCCCAGCCTCCAGCGCATGCAACTCGGCCTCGGCCTCGGCCAGGCTGGCCGCATCCCCTTCCTCCTGGGCCAGTTCGACCAGGACACCCAGATCGTCGAGCCGCGAGCGCAGGGATGTCACGCGCTCGATGTCGGCTTGCAGGGCGGAGAATCTTGAGGTCAGTCGTTGGGCGTTCTCCGGGTTGTCCCACAGGTCGGGAACCGAGACCTGGGACTCCAGGTCAGCGACCTCGGCCCGGAGCCTTTCCGGGTCGATGACGCTCTCTATGGAGGCGAGCACCTTGTCGAGAGAGTTCAGCGCCACAGCGAAGTCAGATCCAGCCACGATGGTCCACTGTAGTTGGTGGGCGCATCCGTCGGTTCCCTCCTGCGGTGAGCCGACCGACGCGCTCCGGATCGACACCGGCGTCTCGTCGGGCGGGTGCAGTTCCACGAGCCGATTCGGCGAAACTGGCGGCTCAGCGCGAAGACGAGGCGCCGTCGCCGGTCAATTCCTCGATCCGTACGAAGCGGGACTCGGCGCCCGGTCGCCGGGCCGGCCAGTCGCTCACCCAGATCACGGCGAATCCGACCAGGGACAGGACGAGCGCGATCACCGCTCCCAGCGTGAAGAACCAGACGGTGACCAGTGCGACCGCGCAGCAACCGAGGACGACCATGGCTCGGGTTGGGCCGAGCTTGCCGTGCCGGGCCCGGTAGGTGACGTAAGCCACCCACGGGATCATCGCGGCCATCACGAAGCCCAACGAGAAAGCCGAGGGACCGAAAGCGGCCAGGATCAAGCGCAGCATCCCGATCAGACCGACCAGCCCGGTCAGCGCGCCGAGGACCGCCGCGATCCTGCGATTGACCATCTGTATCCAGCTCCCGATGTCGACGACGTCGCATCAACGGGCATAACCGTAGCCCACGAAGTCGTGCAGGTCGCGGCCCCGATCCAGATCGTCGGCAGCGTCGTGAGTCCCGTCCAGACCTGGTGGCGTCGGCGCTGATACCGCTCGCCTATTCACCCTGGCCGGTATTCAACCGCTGAGGCTTCACGTCCGTCGGGTTGTCGAAGTAGCCGGATGCACGGAGTTCCCGGAGCAGGTTGGAAATGATCGCCACGAGCGGGGCGGCCAGGATCAGCCCGATCAGGCCCGCAATGAGCCCGCCGGCAAGGGTGGCCACGATGACGGCGACCGGGTGCATCTTCATCGAGGAACCGATGAGTCGGGGTTCGAGCAGGTTCTCGAGGACGCGATTGGTGAACAGCACCACGACGAGCGCCGCAACGGCCAGCGGGATTCCTCCGGCGGACAGCGCCATCAAGACAGCGAAGGCTCCCCCGATGAAGGCGCCGAGGAACGGGATGAACCCGCCGACGAAGTTGACGATACCGACGCTGGCCGGGAGGGGGACGCCCAATAGCCAGAGTGCGATCGTGACGAAGATTCCCTGGACAGCGGCGAGGATCGTCCGGCCTCGGGCGTTGGCTCGGATGGTGCCGACGGCGTGGCCCAGGATCCGCTTCGCCTGCGCGTTCGCGGTCGGGCTGCCGCGGGTGACGATGCGAGCGACGAGGGCGTGACCGTCCTTGAGCAGGTAGTACAGCAGGACTAGAGCGACCAACACACCGGAGATCAGTCCGACCGCCGACCCGAGGATCGGCCCGACGTGGGCGCCCACGCCTTCAAGCAGCGGCCGACTCAAGGTATCGAGGTCGACGTTGAACGCCGCCAGGATGCTCTCGAGCGCCAGGATGGTGGTCTGTCGGCCGAGTTCGATCCACGCCTCCTCGAGCTGCGCGGTGAGTTCGCCGGCGCGGTCGACCACTCCGACCACGACCATGCCGACCGCGAAAAGCGCCACCGCGACCACCATCAGCGTGCACGCCGCCGCACCCAGGCTCCGCGGGATGCGATGTGCCTGTAGCCAGTCGACCGCGGGCGCGAACAGCACGGCCGCGACGGCCGCGACGATCAGCGGGACGACGAGTTCGTGTAGGGAGGCGATCGCCAGCACCAGGATCGTGACGGCCACGCTGAATCCGACGAAGGCCCACGACGTCTGGGACTGCGCGTCACCCAGGCCGGCACAGATCGGCGGCGCGCGCGGGCGCGCGGAGACGCAGGGCGATCCTCGTTGGCAGACATGGAACCATCGTCGGGCACAGCGGCGGTTCATCGTGGAGCGGTACCGGGGTGGCGCGGCCGAACCCTCGCCATCGTCTCTTACTGTCGCCGTAGCGCTGCGGTGACGTAGCAGCTCGGGTCCGGGTGTGCCGACGGGTCGATATCGATCACGACGTGGTGCAGAGTGCCTTGGAAGTGGCCGTGCGGATCGTGGCCACCGAAGTCCTCGACAATGACTGAACCGGTGTCGACACCGACGTCGGCGGCGTCGGTGAGTGCGAACAGGTATCCGCACGTCTTGTCGATGCGACCCGTGGCCACGACCTCTTCTCCGACCGTGATCCGCCCGTCCCCACCCTTGCCGGCTCCGTCGCCGTCGTAGTCGAACTCGAAGCGGATCTCGTGATCGCCGGCCGGCAGCGGCATCTCGCCACGGACGAAGTAGCGCTCGAGGCCGACCCAGTTGTGAACGTAGACGGGTACGCCCTTGTCGAGATAGAGGGCCCAGCCCCCGAAACGGCCCCTTGGACCATGAGCACGCCGCTGTCAGCGTCGGTGTGAGTGGTCACGGTCGCGGTGACGGCGTGTGAGCTGTTCTTCACGTCAGGGACTGTGTTCTCGCCAAGATGCAGCATGCCGGGATAGAGCGTGAGTGTCGACCGGTTTCGCATCAGGTCGGGTCGACCGACGAGCTCGGCGTTGAAGCGCAACGCCTTGCAGTCATCGAGGGGGAAACACCTGGTACTTCGCGCCCTCGATCAGGAACAGCTCCTTCAGGCGATCGAGTCGATAGGGCTCCTCCGAGGCCAGGTTCCTGCTCTGCGAATGATCGTCGGGACCATAGAGCTCCCAGTCGTCATCCGGGAACGGGTGGCCTTCGGTGCCGAGCAGCCACGGCACCTCGTGAATGGTGCAGGCAGACCAACCCTGGTGGTAGATGCCGCGATTGCCCATGATCTCGAAGTACTGGGTGGTGTGGGTTTCGGCGGCTTCGGGGTTGTCGAACGCGTAGTTGAACGGGAGTCCCTCCAGGGGTTTCTGGGCGACTCCGTTGACCGAGGTAGGTTCAGGGATCCCGGCCGCCTTCAAAATGGTGGGCGCGACATCGATCACGTGAGTGAACTGATCACGGATCTCCCCCTCGGTCTCGATGCCACCGGGCCAGTGCACGATCATCCCTGTGCGGGTGCCGCCCCAATGGCTCGCGATCTGCTTTGTCCACTGGTAGGGGGTGTTCATGGCGTGCGCCCAGCCGACGGTGTAGTGGTTGAACAGCCGGTCGGAGCCGATCTCGTCGATGTGGGTGACCATTTCCTCGACAGTCTCGTGGATGAGGTTGTAGGCCGCGTACTCGTTGAGTGATCCGTCGGGACCGCCCTCCCCGCTGGCGCCGTTGTCGCCCGGGATGTAGACGATCATCGTATTGTCGAGTGTGCCAAGATCCTCGAGTGCGTCGACGACCCGGCCGACCTGTTCGTCGGTGTGGGTCGCGAATCCGGCATAGCCCTCCATCATCCGGGAGAACAGCCGGTGACGGTCGTCGTCGAGCCCGTCCCAGGCGGGGATGCTCTCGGGTCGTGCCGTGAGCTCGGTGTCGTCGGGGACAATGCCCAGCTCACGCTGCTCGGCGAGAGTGATGTCACGCTGGCGATCCCAGCCATGATCGAACTGTCCCGCATAGTCCTGCACGTATTCAGGCGGTGCGTGGTGCGGGGCGTGCGTCGCGCCGCAGGAGAGATAGACGAAGAATGGCTTGTCCGGGGTCATCGCCTGCTGTTCGCGGATGTAGGAGATCGTGCGGGTCGCGAGGTCTTCGCTGAGGTGGTAGCCCGGCTCGTCCGGGGTGTCGATCGGCGTGGTGCCTTCGAACAGGGTTGGATTGTAGTGGTCGGTTTCGCCGCCGAGGAAGCCGTAGTACTTCTCGAAACCCTCACCGGTCGGCCAGTGATCGAAGGGGCCCGAAAGGCTGGCCTCCCACACCGGAAGCTGGTGCCACTTCCCGAAGCAGGCGGGGTTGTAGCCGTTGAGCTTGAGCATCTCGGCCAGCGGTGCTGCCGTGAGCGGTCGAGCCGAGTTGGTGCCCGGGAACGCCGTGGCGATCTCGGTGATGGCCGCCATGCCGACCGAGTGGTGATTCCGGCCCGACAGGAGTGCGGCTCGTGTCGGCGAGCACAAGGCCGTGGTGTGGAACCGATTGAACCGCACACCCGTTCTCGGCCAGCCGGTCGGCGGCGGGTGTCCGGCACGGCCCGCCAAACGCCGAGGTCGCGCCGAATCCCATGTCGTCGATCAGCACCACGAGCACATTGGGTGCGCCGGCAGGTGGTCTCAACAAAGACTTGGTGGGAGGAAGTTCGGTGTCGCGAGCATCGACGGGCGATGTCAACTCCCGCTCCGGCACGACAATCGGCAACACGGATCGGTAGCTGTCGAGGCTGGGGGTCGGGATCAAGTCGCTCACCGCGACAACCTAAACCACTCGTTGTCGCGACCGCTTGGCCGGTCACACCGGCCGGTGCTCGACTCGACCAGCTTCGCCAATCCTGCCCTCACCACCCCCGCACAAAAACGGTCTCCGACACCTTCGCCGGCAGCTCACCGCCCGCGGCGGTTGGGATGTACATGCGCAGGATGCTGTGTTCACGGTCCGATCAAGGTGGGAGCAGAGGGACTCGAACCCCCGACCACCTGCTTGTAAGGATGTGCCGGCAGCATCGGTGAGTCGCGTCCGCACGTCGCCGGCCGCACCGAGTCGCTCACTACGGCTCTGTTTGGCATCCCGATTGCTGCAACTTGGTGCTGCAACTTCCCTCGAAACCTCTTCGTCCCGAACTTGGCGCAGCGGCAGCGACGGACCCCGAGTACGTGGCGTCACACATAGGTGGACGATGACGACAGCAACGAGACGCGGGAGCGTTGCTGTACTTCGGTGCTGTACCCCGGACGATCTGATCCGTAGGAGGGCTGCGCACTTTGCGGATACCTCTGCCCGGGCCCGGGAGGACGCGGGCACGGCCTTGGGTTCTGTCTCAGACCCTGCGGCGTTCGGCTGCATCGAGCGCGGCCAGCACGCGGCCCGGATCCACGATCAGGTCGAACAAGCAGCTCGTCCGGCGAGCCCATTGGGCCGGATCGGCCCCTTCGTCGAACAACACGCACGACTCGAACTGACGCCGGAGATTGACGGGCAGCCAGCCGGCCAGCGCCGTGCCCAGCTCGCGGCCCACGGTCGCCCGCGGCGAAGACGGCTGCATGAAACGCGCCAGCTTCCCGGTCGCCGGGACTGGCTCGTCGGACGCGCTCTCGAGGGAGGCGACGGCCTCGCGCACCCAGTCGCCGTCCCAGGCATCGGGCAGTGGGACCGTTATCTGCTGCACGTCCGCGATCGCGCCGCGTCCAAGCGCGAGGGAGAGCCCGCCGGGGTCCTCGTGGTAGTTGAGGTATCGCGCGATGTCGATGCTCGGAGGACAGGCCTCGGCGAGCACCACGTCGCCGAGCCAGTTGCTCGGATCGATGAGCCAGCCCTCGCGGACGACGGCCGAAGGGTTCAGGCGCACTCGGTAGAGGTAGAACTGATTGCCCCGGTCGGCCTGGTCGCGCATGCGTCTGAGCATGTTGTGCACCGCGGCCTCGTACGTGCCGACGTGGATCGCCTTCGCGCGCTGGCGTTCCGCCCACGCGGCGACGTGCTTGTCGCCGCCCATCCTCATGCGGGTCTCGGGCGTGAGGTTGGCCGCCGGGTCGAGGTCCCTCGTCGGCCAGTCCGAATGCGTGCTCGTGTGGTACCAGAAGAATTGAGCGAACCGCTCGTCGTCGAGCGCCGGATCACCCGGATCGACCGTCGCCCGGGGCGCGTCCTCGTGCTCGCAAGTCAGGCCGCATCCGGGGCACTGCTCTCCGCTCTGCTCCCAGCGGTCGATCCAGTGCAGGTCGACCACGAACCGATGGCCGCAGCCGCCGCACAGCATGCGTCGCTCGCGCGAGAAGTCGATCCGTCTTTCCACGGCTCCATTCTCCGATCAGGCACCGTCACAGTGAGGTCGGCCAAGACTCGTGCTCAGTCAGTCGCCGCGACCCCTGCGAGCAAAGGGCCAGCATTGTCTCCGATGGAGCTTCGATCACGCTTGGCCGACCGTCGGCAGACGGTGCTGGACGCTCTCGGTCGCAAGGTCGTTGCTGTACTTCGCAGGTGTACTGCGCCGGGGTGTGACCCGTGCCTTATCAGGTGGGCCAATGGAGCCCTGACAAGGGCCTACGACGCTCAGATGGGTCCGTCAGTGTCCGCCGGTGGCCATGTCGATCCCGCACGTCTGTCACTCAGTTCGTCAGGCAGCCGACTCGGCGTCCGCGGCAACCCCCGCCGCTTTCCAAGTCCGCGATTGGATGTCCCGGGGCAGCGCTTCCACTTGACTCCAAGTGGTGTCACTCAGGGATGGGTCTGACCCTCACGACTGCCATGCCTGGAGGTGCATCAGGCAGGCTGTCTAGTGTCGCGTGTCGTTAATTGTTTTACGGTGTGATCTTGAGACAATGAGGTATGACGATTGCGGCACCGTTGGTGCTCAGGGATGGTGACGGGCAGCGGTTGGCGTCGATGGTGCGGTCGCAGACGGTGACAGCAGCT
>JBBSQJ010000106.1:0-13739 GCA_038257965.1 Propionibacteriales bacterium | reverse complement strand
AGGTCGAAGCGGTCCGGCAGCATCATGTCCACCTGGATGGTCGACATCTGCCACCTGTGGCCGATCGCGTCCCGCGCCTGAACCGAGATCTTCGGCGCGTAGAACGCGGCGCCGCCGGGATCCAGCACGAGGTCGAGGCCGGAGACGGCCGCCGCCTCCCGCAGCGCATCGGTGGCCTGCTCCCAGGACTCGTCCGAGCCGATCGACTTGTCCGGATCTCGGGTGGACAGCTCGAGGTAGAAGTCGTCCAGCCCGTAGTCGGAGAGCAGATCGAGCACGAACTGCAGCAACGAGATCAGCTCGCCCTGCATCTGCTCGGCGGTGCAGTAGATATGCGCGTCGTCCTGCGTCATGCCGCGCACTCGGGTCAGTCCGTGCACCACACCGGACTTCTCGTACCGATACACACCACCGAACTCGAACATCCGCAGTGGGAGCTCGCGATACGACCGACCGCGGGACCGGAAGATCAGGCAGTGCATCGGGCAGTTCATCGGCTTGATGTAGTAGTCGACGCCTTGCCGCTTGAGGGTTCCGTCGGGATGCCGCTCCTCGTCGACGTGCATCGGCGGGAACATCGCGTCGGCGTAGAAGCCCAGGTGGCCGGAGATGTCGAACAGCTCGCCCTTGGTGATGTGCGGGGTGTAGACGAACTCGTATCCCGCCTCCAGATGACGCTGCCGGGAGTAGTCCTCCATTACCTTGCGCAGGATCCCGCCCTTGGGATGGAACATCGACAGGCCGGAGCCGATCTCGTCCGGGAAGGAGAAGAGGTCGAGTTCGCGACCCAGCTTTCGGTGATCGCGCTTCGCGGCCTCCTCGAGCCGCACCTGGTGCGCCTTCAGCTCTTCCCGGCTCGGCCAGGCCGTCCCGTACACCCGCTGCAGCTGCTGATTGGCCTGGTCACCGCGCCAGTAGGCCGATGACACCCGGGTCAGGGCGAACGCCGGGATGTAGCCGGTGTGCGGCACGTGCGGCCCCCGGCACAGGTCCTTCCAGGCCACGGAGTCGTCGCGGCGCAGGTTGTCGTAGATCGTCAACTGGCCGGCGCCGACCTCGGTGCTGGCGCCGTCGTCGGCGGTCGCGGTCCCCTTGTCGGCGATGAGTTCGAGCTTGTACGGCTCGCCGCTCAGCTCCTGTCTCGCCTCGTCGTCGGACACTGGGCGGCGGCGGAACCGTTGGCGCTCCTTGACGATCCGCAACATCTGCTTCTCGATCGCGGACAGGTCGGCCGGGGTGAACGGTTCGGGGACATCGAAGTCGTAGTAGAACCCGTCGACGATCGGCGGACCGATGCCAAGTTTGGCATCGCTGTGCAGGTGCTGGACGGCCTGTGCCGCGACATGCGCGGCCGAGTGACGCAGGATGGTGAGGCCTTCTGCCGATGAGATCGAGACCGGCTCGATCTCCTCGCCCGCACTCACTGCTCGATGGAGGTCGCGCGTCTCACCGTCGACCCTCATGGCGACAACCGTGCGGTCGTCACCGAACAGGTCGAGGCCCGTCGTGGTCTCCTCGATCCCCCGCTCCTCGCGTACGTCGGCGGTGGCGATGATGATCGACTGCTGGGACACGCCGTGGGCTCCTTCCGTGGTCGCGGGCGCACGCCCGTACGCCGTGGGCAAGACTAGACCGCCCCGACGCGCGCATCGACCGGGTTTGGCCCTAGCCTGCCGGAGCCCAAGCGGCTGTTTGGTGGACCTCTCGACGGGTGAGCAGGGCTCGAGAACCCATGAAGCGTCGTCCGACTTGCCGCCTGAATTCGAGACCTGCTGGTCCGGTGATCACGCACGAGGTCGGTAACTCTGATATTCAGCCGAGACTTCGGACGCTTCGCTGGTTCACCGGGATCCGGCCGCGGTATCGTGATGATTCGGACAGCGCCAGGCGACCACGATGCGGTGGTCATGATGCCGGTCGCTGTCGGCACCGAGCGACACTCGGGGTCGGCGGGACCCGAGGGAGTCGACGATGGCCCAGCGAGCACCGGTCAGGTCTTCGCAGAGTTACCGGCACGAGGCGTTCCTGTGGCGCGATCCCGCAGACTTCACCGCGGCCATGGTCCAGTTCGTCGAAGAGGGACTGGATGCCCACGAACCGGTCATGGTGGCCGTGACCCCTCAGCACACGACGTGGCTGCGCGACGGGCTGAGCCCCTCGGCCGCCGAGCGAGTGGAGTTCGTCGACATGGCCCAGCTGGGCCGCAACCCGGCCCGCATCATCCCGGCGTGGCGCGAGTTCGTGGCGGAACAGTCCCAACCGCACCGGCCGGTCCGCGGTATCGGTGAGCCGATCTGGCCCGAGCGACATCCGCAAGAGCTGTTGGAGTGCCAGCTGCACGAGGCCCTGTTGAACATCGCGATCGACCCCGACACACCGCTGTGGTTGATCTGCCCGTACGACATCGGAACGCTCAGCCCGACTGTGGTGGAGGAGGCGCAGCGCAGCCACCCCGTGCTCGTCGAAGAGGGTTCGCACCGCGGCAGCCCGTCCTACGCCGGGCGCACCCACGTCGACGCGCTGTTCGCCGCCGACCTGCCCCAGGCGCCGACCGACGTCCAGAAGGCCGTGTTCACCGCGGACAGCGCCCATCGGCTGCTCAGCTACATCAAGCTGGAGTTCTACGTCGCCGGTCTACCCGTCGACCAGTCGACTCGGCTCGCCGCGGCGACCGAACGGCTCGCGCGCGCCAGCTTGCACCGCGGCTCGCCGCAGGTCACGATCCGGGTCTGGACCGAGCCGTACGGGCTGATCTGCGAAGTTGCCGACGACGTTCCCGTGACCGATCCCCTGATCGGCCGCAGCGTGCCTCCGGACGAACACGAAGAACTGTGGCAGGTCAACCAGGCTTGCGATCTCGTGCAGCTGCGATCCACCTCGAGCGGAACGTCGGTTCGCATCCTCGCCTGGAGGTGAGCGGTCTTCCGGCTCTGGCTTGTGGCAAAGGCCAGGGCAACACGCCCCCGACGGGGGCCGTTGGGGTGGGCGATACTGGGTTCGAACCAGTGACCTCTTCGGTGTGAACGAAGCGCGCTACCACTGCGCCAATCGCCCTTGCGGCCCCGGAGGGCGACGACCACCATATCCCATCTGCGGTCGTGATCGGTCCCCATTCGGCGTCGGTCAGGGATCGATCTCCTCGACGCTTCGCCGAGCGAACTCGGCGGCGATCTGGGTGGTGACCGGTCCGGGCGCTGCGTAGGTCCGCCCGTCCCACTGGCGAACGGCCTGCACGTCGCGCAGGGACGATGTGAGGAAAACCTCGTCGGCCGACGCCGCTTCGTCGGGCGTGACATCTGCCTCTTCGATCGCACACCACTCCAGCAACACCTCCCGGGTGATCCCGGCCAGCGGCCCCGACGACAGCGGTGGCGTGATCACCCGGTCGCCGAACACGCAGAAGATGTTGCTACCGGTTCCCTCGCAAACCTGGCCACCGGTGTTCAAGAAGATCGCCTCGGTCGCGTCATGTCGGCGTGCGTACCCGAGCGCACGGACGTTCTCTGCGTACGACGTCGACTTCACCCCGGTGAGCGCCCCGTACTCGTTGCGACGCCACGGCGCCGTCACGACCGCACCGATCGCCGGCGCGAGCTCGCGGGCGGCAGCCACCACCACCAGGGTCGCGGGCCCGAACGCGGGCTGGGAGCCGAGCGGACCACGTCCACCGGTATAGGTGATGCGGAGCTTTCCGTCCTCCCAATCGCGTCCGCCGAGCACCTTCTCGATCGCGTGCCGAATCGTCGCGTGGTCGGGATCGGGCAGGTCGAGGGCACGCGCCGACCGGCTCATCCGGTCGAGGTGGCGACGCACGGCGAACGGCCCGGTTGCGGTGACCTTGAGCGCCTCGAACACCCCGTCGCCCACCACCAGCCCGTGGTCGACCACGCTGACCGTGGCCCGAGCGGGATCGGACACCACCGTTCCGTCGATCCAGATGCGCAGCTGGTCCATCCGGTCCGGGGTCGCAGCGATCACTCGGTCAGCGTACGTGGATCGCTTGGTCGTCGGGCCGGGTCGATGACGAATGGCCGCCGCGAGGGCACTGTCGATCATGCTGAGCCTGAAACCGTCGGCGGGCGGCCGGCGCCGGTCAACCCTTCGTCGGCAGCGGCACAGACGGCGGCAGCGACGGGACGGGCACCGCGCGGACGAGAACACGCCGTTTCCGAAACAGTTTTGGATTCGCGCCCGAGGCTCGGCTATGGTTACTCGTCGCACCGGGGGTGGCTTGCCCGGCGCGTGCGGACGTGGCTCAGTTGGTAGAGCATCACCTTGCCAAGGTGAGGGTCGCGGGTTCGAATCCCGTCGTCCGCTCGGAGCGGGTCTCACCCACACCGGGAGGGTCCACACCTCCTGGGTGGAGTGGCCGAGAGGCGAGGCAACGGACTGCAAATCCGTGTACACGGGTTCAAATCCCGTCTCCACCTCGGGCGATTGGCGCAGCGGTAGCGCGCTTCCCTGACACGGAAGAGGTCACTGGTTCGAACCCAGTATCGCCCACCAGCAGCAAGCAGTCCCTGACGTGGTCGTGGATGCGGAGCCGCTTGGGATTCGCTCGGGTGGTCCCGGTCCGCGTCCCCGATTCGGTGTGAACTTTTCTTCGCGGCGATGTCGCAGACCCGTCGTCTCGTTCGACGTAGGAGCGAGGCCACCGACAAGCGGGGCCCGAGGAGAAGGAGTTGTCGATGCCGCGATTCATGGGTTTCGTGCAGATGGAGGAGGGCATCGGTACGCCGCCGCAGGCCCTGTTCAAGGCGATGGACGAGCACATCGGAGAGAGGGTCGCTTCGGGCGTCTTCCTCGACGGCGGGGGGTTGTACGGCATCGACGACGCCGTCAGCTTCGTGGTCCGCAAGGGCGAGATCTCCCGCGTCGACGGCCCGTACGCCGAGGGCAAGGAGGTCGTGGGCGGGTGGTCGATCCTGCAGTACGACACGCGCGAGGACGCGATCGCTGACTCGGAGAGGTTCGCCGAGCTGCACGCGAAGTACTGGCCCGAGGTCGAGGTGATTTCCACGCTGCGGCAGATCTCCGACGGGCCGGAAGAGCCCGCCGAGGACTGAGTTCTCGACTTCGCTCTGCCGGCGGCGGTGAGGTGGGCCCTAGGCTGGTCGGGTGCCGGCCGAGCCCACCATCGCCTACCCCACCGGCGTCGACCCTACCGGCGTCGACGCCACCGCCGTCGAAACAGTCACCGCTGCCTGGCGTGCGGAGTCGGCTCGCCTGGTGGGCGCGATGACGAGGATGACGCGCGATATCGGGCTGGCAGAGGACCTGGCCCAGGACGCGCTGGTCTCCGCGTTGGAGCAGTGGCCCACCACCGGCGTCCCCAACAACCCAGGCGCCTGGTTGATGACTGCTGCCAAACGTCGGGCCATCGATCACTTCCGGCGTGAGGACACGCTGCGACGGAAGACCGAACTGCTCGGCCACGACCTGCGTGAGGAGGAGGGCATGCCCGATCTCGACTCGCAGGTCGACCACATCGAGGACGACGTCCTCCGGCTGGTCTTCTTGTGCTGCCACCCGTCGCTGACGCCGGAGTCGCGTGCGGCTCTGACGTTGCGACTCGTCGGCGGGTTGACCACCGCGGAGATCGCGCGCGGGTTCCTGACGACCGAGTCGACGATGAGACAACGGATCTCGCGGGCGAAGAAGACGCTGACCGAAGCACGTGCGGAGTTCGACCTGCCGACCGACGGCGACCTGGTACGCCGGCTGGATGACGTGATGGCGGTGATCTACCTCGTCTTCAATGAGGGATACTCCGCGACTGCCGGCGAGGACTGGATGCGGCCGGAGTTGGCCAACGAAGGTATCCGGCTGGCGCGGTTGCTGGCCGACCTGGCACCCGACGAGCCGGAGGTGCTCGGCCTGCAGGCGCTGCTGGAGATCCAGGGAGCGCGAATGCCGGCTCGGCTCGGTGACGACGGAGCGCCGGTGCTGCTCGAGGCCCAGGACCGGTCGCGTTGGGACCTGTCGCTGATCGAGCATGGCCAGGCCGCGCTGCAGGCGGCGGATGTGCTGGCCGCGCGTCGTCGGCCGGTCGGGCGCTACTACCTGCAGGCCACGATAGCGGCGCAGCACGCCCGAGCCGGGCGCGCCGAGGACACCGACTGGCGACGGATCGCCATCCTGTACGACGTCCTGGCCCAGTCCGCACCGGGACCGATCGTCGAGGTCAACCGTGCCGTCGCGCACGGCCGGGCCTTCGACGCAGGCGCCGGACTGGCCGTCCTCGCGGGGGTCGACCCGGCGGCCCTCGGCGACTCACCGCTCATCCCGAGCGTCCGCGGCGACCTGCTGGAGCGTGCTGGGCTCAACGCCGACGCCGCGAAGGCCTTCACCGAGGCGTCGACGCGCACCCGCAACCACGGCGAACGGGCCGTGCTGCAGCGTCGCGCCGAGGAGAACCGCGTCCTGGCGTCCCGATAATCACGGCTTGCCGCGGAGGAAGGAGCCCGCCTGATGACAGAACCCCAGTAGTCCACCCGCAGACATGATCGGACATCAGTAGAACGACCTCGGCAGGTTCGGGTTGCTCGTCACCGGCCAGAGCCGCTCTGCCGGCAGCCACTCCTGCACGTAAGTCGGCGGACTCACACCATCCTCAACCGGTAACCCGACTTATTCGAACTGCGTGAATCCGCACGCAGGCTGCCCTTAACTGATGGCTACCGTCAGGTTCCTAAGTTGCGGATGTGGGTTCGGTCAATGGGTGGCCGTGGGCGCTCGGATGTGCTGCTGGGGTGAGCCGGACGGTGTCGAGGCGGGGCAGCCGCTTGCGGAGCAGGTCTGCGGCCCGGTGCTCGAGCTCGTGGAATTGACCGACGGGCATGGTTGGGTCGCTGCTGACGGTGGCTTCGACCATCAGCCGGTGCCCTGACCAACGCATCCGCAGGTCGTCGACGGTGTCGATGCCCGGCACCGATGCGACAGTCCGCTCGGCCTTCTCGACCAGCCCGGGGTCAACGCCGTCGAGGAGCCGGCGGCCGATGTCACGGCTGGTCCTGATCAGCAGCACCACGATCGCGGCACTGATCACCAAACCGACGATCGGATCGGCCAGCGGGAAGCCAAGCCAGATGCCGATCACGCCGGCCACCACGGCGAGTGAGGTGAACCCGTCGGTGCGGGCATGAACACCGTCAGCAACCAGGGCCGCGGAGCCGATCCGGCGGCCGACCCGGATCCGATAGACCGCGACCAGCTCGTTGCCGGCGAAACCGATCAGCCCTGCGGCCAGTACCCAGCCAAGGTTGGTGACCGGCTGCGGCTCGAAGAATCGACGGATCGACTCGACCCCGGCCACCACTGCGGAGAGGGCGATCATGGCCACGATGAATAGGCCGGCGAGGTCCTCGATACGGCCGAAGCCGTAGGTGTAGCGGCGCGACGCAGGCCGGCGACCGATGACGAACGCCACCCACAACGGCACCGCGGTCAACGCGTCGGAGAAGTTGTGGACAGTGTCGGCCAGCAAGGCGACCGAGCCGCTGATGATCACCACCACGACCTGCAGCAGCGCCGTCAGGCCGAGGATTCCCAGGCTGATCTTGACCGCCCGGACTCCCTGCCGGCTGGCCTCGAGTGCATCGTCGACAGAGTCGGCCGCGTCGTGACTGTGGGGAACGAACAGCCCGTGCAGGAAACCTTTCAGCCCGCCTGGATGCTCGTGGTGGCCGTGTTCATGATCACCGTGGTCGTGGGGGTGGCTTGCCGAGTGGTCGCTCATGCTGGGTCCGTCGTCGTGGTCTGGTGGTGGCGGGGCTGGCCGAGGGCGTGCTCGGCCTGGTGGATGGCGTCGGTGACCAGCTGGCCGGCGTGCTCGTTGGCCAGCCGGTAGAACACCCTGGTGCCGTCCTGGCGGGCGGCGACGATCCGGGCCAGGCGGAGCTTGGCCAGATGCTGCGACACCGCGGCCGGGGCTTTGTCGACTGCGGCTGCGATCGTGTTGACCGGCAACTCACCCCCGCGCAGGGCGAGCACGATCCGCACCCTCGTGGGATCAGCCAGCATGCTGAACACCTCCACAGCCAGTTCGACGAACTGGGCATCGACCAGATCACCTGTCGCGGCCGCCGGAACATGCTGCATATCTGCATCCATACGCAGATAATAAGTTCTCGGTAGGTGATGCTGCAACTTGGACCCGAGGTGCCAGGCACCCAACTCAGAGTGGTGACCGAGGTCTGGCGCTCCTGGGGTCACCTGGCGCCGCTGGGCGAGGAGGTAGGAGTCGGTGCCCAGTCCTGGTCGGGCGGGTGTGCGTGGCGGTCTCGGCTCGCTGCTTCTACCCCCGCAGACGCCGCTGGTGCGACTTATTCGATTTGCGTAGATGGTGACCGTGTTCAGGACCGGACCAGGCGGGCGATGGCTTGGGAGGCTTCGGTGATTTTGGCTTCAGCCTCGGGTCCGCCAGTACGGGCGGCGTCGGCGACGCAGTGGCGGAGGTGGTCGTCCAGCAGACCGAGGGCGACGGTCTCCAGGGCGGAGGTCACTGCCGAAATCTGAGTGAGGATGTCGATGCAGTACTTCTCGTCGTCGATCATCCGGGAGATGCCCCGGGCTTGCCCTTCGATGCGTTTGAGTCGGTCGAGGTAGCGCTTCTTGTCGCTGATGTAGCCGTGAGGGCATGCCCTGCGCCATCGTCGGTGTCGGTGAGGGAGCCGGTTTCGGTGGTCACGGGAGAGATTCTTCCTGACTGGTGCCTGTCAGCGGTGGCTGACAGCGGCGCGGTCCGCGCCACGGGAGACGGACTGGTCGGTGCTGGCGGCGGCCGGGACGTTGATGTCGGGTCGCAGGTCGAGTCGGCGAAGCAACTGCGCGTTGAGCGCTACCACGATGGTGGAGGCCGACATGAGCAGCGCGCCCAACGACATCGGCATCACGAAGCCGATCGGGGCGAGGACGCCGGCGGCCAGCGGCACCGAGATCAGGTTGTACCCGGCGGCCCACCACAGGTTCTGCTTCATCTTCCGGTAGCTGGCCTGGGACAGCTCGATGACCGACAGCACCGAGCGGGGGTCGTCGCTGGCGAGGATGACGCCGGCGGAGGCGATGGCGACGTCGGTGCCGGCGCCGATGGCGATGCCGACGTCGGCCTGGGCCAGGGCTGGGGCGTCGTTGACGCCGTCGCCCACCATCGCCACCCGGCGTCCTTCGGTTTGAAGCTGCTTGACCTTGTCGGCCTTGTCCTCGGGGCGGACACCGGCGAAGTATCGGTCGACGCCGAGTTCGGCGGCGACCGAGGCGGCCACGGCTTCGGCGTCGCCGGTGATCATCACCACCTGCACCTTGCGAGCGTGCAGTGCCTGGACGGCGTCCCTCGATTCGGGCCGGACCTCGTCGGCGAGCTTCAGGGCGCCGACGACGCGGCCGTCGATGATCACGTGCAGGATGATCGCCCCGTCGGCGCGCCACGTATCGGCGACGGGAAGTTCCGCCGCCTGGTGCTCGCTCAGCAGGTTCGGTCCGCCGACTTGAACCCGGCGGCCGTCGACGGTGGCGGTCACCCCGACCGCGGGTGAGGAGGTGAAGTCGGTGGCCGGCTGCAGCTGGAGGCTGCGGTGCTCGGCGGCAGCCACGATGGCGCGGGCCAACGGGTGTTCGGAATCGGTTTCGGCGCTGGCCGCGAGGGAGAGGACCTCGTCCTCAGAGTCATTGGCGCTGGTTTGGATGGCGGTGACGGTCGGCTGGCCCTTGGTGAGGGTGCCGGTCTTGTCGAAGAGCACGGTGTCGACGGTGCGCATCGACTCGAGTGCGAGCCGGTCCTTGATCAGTACGCCGCCTCGGGCTGCGCGTTCGGTGGCGATCGCCACCACCAGCGGGATCGCCAGGCCGAGGGCGTGGGGGCAGGCGATGACCAGCACGGTGATGGTGCGGACCACGGCCTGGTCGGGCAGCCCGATGACGGTCCACACGATCGCGGTGATCACACCGGCCGACAGCGCGAACCAGAACAGCCAGGCGGCGGCCCGGTCGGCGATCCGCTGTGCCCGGGAGGAGGAGTTCTGCGCTTCGGTGACCAGGCGTTGGATGCCGGCCAGGGCGGTGTCGTCGCCGACGGCGGTGATCTCGACCCGTAGGCCGGAGTCGGTGGCCACGGTGCCGGCCACCACGGTGTCTCCTTCACCGCGGCGGACCGGTCGGGACTCGCCGGTGATCATCGACTCGTCCATGCTGGCCGAGCCGGTGCGGATCCGCCCGTCGGCGGGAACCCGGGCCCCGGGCCGGACCACGACCACATCACCCAGTGCCAGGTCGCCAGGAGCCACCAGCTCGACCTCGTCACCCACCACCCGCTCGGCCTGGTCAGGGAGCAGCGCGGCCAGGGAGTCCAGGGCGGAGGTGGTCTGGGCCAGGGACCGCATCTCGATCCAGTGGCCGAGCAGCATGATCACGATCAGCAGCGCCAGCTCCCACCAGAAGTCGAGAGCGTGGTCGACAATGCCGAGGCTGGCGGCCCAGGAGGCCACGAACGCGACGGTGATGGCCAAGGCGATGAGCAGCATCATCCCCGGCTGGCGGCGCCGGAGCTCGTCGACCGCACCGGTCAGGAACGGTCGGCCACCCCACACGTACATGACGGTGCCGAGCAGCGGCGAGACCCAGCCCACCCAGCCGGCCGGGGGCAGGTTGTAGCCGAGCAGCATGGAGAACATGCCGGAGAACACGATCACCGGCACCGCCAGGATCAGCATGATCCAGAACAGACGCCGGAACTGGCCGACATGGTCGCCGTGCCCGCCGTGCCCGTGCCCGCCATGACCAGCGTGGCTGTCGTGCCCGCTGTGCTCAACGGGGGTGCCGACGCCCTGGTCGGCGGGAGCGGCGTGATGATGCCCGTCGGTTGCGTGGTCGGCGTGCAGGTGGACGGAATCATTCATGAGGTCACCTCAGGGTGGGATGGGACGCGCTGGCGGCAGATACGGGGTCGCTACGGTGCGGTCACGAGCGAGTCGCCGCGTAGCCGGCCTCGTCGACCGCGGCGAGGACCTGCTCGTCGGGGATGGGTGCGGTGCTGGTGACGAGTAGGCGGCCGGTCGAGGCATTCACATCGACGGACTCCACGCCCGCGAGCTGGCCGACTTCCTCCGACACGGCGTGCTCGCAGTGGGAGCAGGTCATTCCGGTTACCTGGAATTCGGTGGTCGTCATGATGGTCTCCTCGTCCTGTACCCCTAGGGGGTATCCTGTGTCTTAGGAACGACGGTACCCCCGGGTGGTATTCCGATCAATGCTGGGTACGGTGAACACGTGGAGTGGATCAGGGCAGCCTTCGGCGCCCGACAGCGGCTGTGGCTGCTGCTCGGGGTGCTCGCTGTCGCGTTGAGCGTGCTCGCCATGCACCAGCTGTCGAGCAACCACACCGCCGCCGGCCCTCCGGCCGCCCAGGTACCTGGTGCCACCGATTCCGCGCATCTGACCCCGACGTCCGGGGCGCATGCCGACCCGCATGCGCCCGACGCCGGTGGGCCCGCCCCCGCGCACCTGACCGGCGCCTCCGACCACGCGCCCCTGCCCGTCGCCTCCGGCGACGGGCATCCGGCCTCCGAGGACGGAGGCTGTCCCGGCTGCGCCGATCACTCGGCGATGACACTGACCTGCCTGGCCGCCCTGGTGCTGCTGCTCGGCGGCTGGATGCTGACCCGGCCCCGCCTTTGGCGCGGCCTGTGGCTCCGGCGGGTGGTGCCGCTGCTGATGGTCGACCGTCGTTCCTGGGCACCTCGGCCGCGAAGTCTGGTCGAGCTGGCGGTCAGCCGGACCTGACCGAACGGTGCACCCGCCGCCACTCCGAAGCCGCTCACGCTTCGGCTGCGCTGGAGGTCTGCACCCTCGCGTCGTGTCCCGTCTCATACCGCAGTAGCCACCCAGAAAGACGTTGCCCGCCATGCCTGTCAACCCCTCCAAGATCCTCCGCCGCACCCTGCCCGCCGCCGCCGTTGCCGCGGTCATCGGCCTCACCGGCTGCTCATCCAACGACATGTCGAACATGCCCGGCATGGACCACGGCTCCACCAGTGCCCCGGCGCCGTCAGCGTCGACCGGGACAGCCACCCCAGCCGCCGGCCCGCACAACAACGCGGACGTCATGTTCGCGGCGATGATGATCCCGC
The DNA here is from genome assembly GCA_038257965.1 of Propionibacteriales bacterium. GTDB lineage: Bacteria > Actinomycetota > Actinomycetes > Propionibacteriales > Propionibacteriaceae > Microlunatus. The sequence goes on along the minus strand of JBBSQJ010000106.1, from coordinate 1,617 downwards.
ACCACCAGCAAGCCATCGAGATGGCCGACCTCGTGTTGGCCAAGGACGGCATCAACACCGAGGTCACCGACCTGGCCACCCAGATCAAAGCCGCCCAAGGCCCTGAGATCACCCAGATGAGCGGCTGGCTCACCGGATGGGGCATGAGTCCGAGCTCGTCGATGCCGATGGACCGCGACATGGGCGGCGGAATGATGAGCCAAGCCGACATGGACGACCTCGAGAAAGCCACCGGCGACGAAGCCGCCCGGCTGTTCCTCGCCGGGATGATCGAGCACCACAACGGCGCCATCACCATGGCTCAACAAGAGGTCACCAACGGCCAGAACCCGGACGCCAAGCAGCTCGCCCAAGACATCATCGACGCCCAGAAGGCCGAGATCGTCACCATGAACCGGCTCCTCGACCAGCTCTGACCGATTCCAGCCCACCGGCCCACGCGGCCGGTGGGCTGCGCCACTTACCTGGCCGGTGCCAATGCGAGACCACCCATCAGGAGGACCATGTCCGCCAGCCCACGGCTGCTCGACACCACCCCACCGATCTGCGCCCGATCGACCAGGCACAGCAGCGCGCCTGCATCGATGCCCCGCGGTATCTCGACGGGAAGACCGTGGCGTTCATGCCAGCCGGACGTGCCCGCTGAGTGACACGAAGTCGAATCCTCTCGTGCCCCGCGGAGCGGTCGGCATCTGGGCAGTCACCAGCCACGGGAGTAGTTGGGGCTGCCGGGCATCTGTCGCTCGGGCGCGGGCACAGGGCCGAGACGGTCCGCCGGGACCCACTCCTGAATGATCTGCCCCGCAACCGGTAACCCGCCTTATTCGGGACTGCTGCACGGATAGGTGACATCTGATCTGGCTTGCCCGGGAGGGCGGCCTGGAAGGATGTCATTGTGCCCAAGCCCTACCCACTCGAGTTCCGTGACGATGTCGTGCGCGTCGCCCGCGACCGCGAGCCTGGAGTGACGATCGAGCAGATCGCGAAAGACTTCGGTGTTCATCCGATGACGCTGCAGAAGTGGTTGCATCGTGCCGAGGTCGACGAGGGCGCGAAGCCGGGTCGGTCTCGGACCGAAGCGGTGGAGATTCGTGAGCTGCGTAGGCGGAACCGTCTGCTCGAGCAGGAGAACGAGGTCCTGCGGCGGGCTGCGGCGTATCTGTCGCAGGCGAACCTGCCGGGAAAAGGTTCTACCCGCTCGTGACAGAGCTCGCCGGCTCGGGGATCCCCGTGACGGTGACAATCGAGTTCGAGATCATCATGAGCACGACCGTCGCACTGGCGGCGTGACTAAAACTGTCACCTAAACGTGCAGCAGTCCCTTCGAACTCCGTGAATGCGTCGCATGTAGGGCTGACCGGCAGCTCGGTGCGGGCTTTCGTCTCCAGCATGAGACGGGTGGCTCTGGTCGGTCTGGCGTTGCTCGGCATCGTGGTGGTCGCCAACGCTCGCGTCGAACGACGCAGACAGTGCGGCTGCGCGGCCGATTGCTCGTGCAAGACGCCGCTGGGCCGCAACTTCCGTTGGGTGGTCCCTGTAAGGCATCGATCTTCGTCGATTGACGGCTAACAATGAATCGCCCCGGGTTTTGTGGAGACTCCGAACCCACGGAAGGGT
>JBBSQJ010000105.1:0-13782 GCA_038257965.1 Propionibacteriales bacterium | reverse complement strand
AGCCCGCCGACGTCGAGGCGTTCTTGTCGATCTGCGAGAAGTGGGACGTCGAGGCCATCGTGATCGGTGAGGTCACCGACGGCGATCGGCTGCACATCGACTGGCACGGTGAGCGCGTGGTCGACGTGCCGCCGCGCACCGTCGCGCACGAAGGCCCGGTCTACCAGCGGCCCTTCGCTCGCCCTGCTTGGCAGGACAGGGTGCAAGCCGATCCGCCGGATGTGCTGGGCCGGCCCGGCACCGGCGACGAACTGGCCGAGACACTGCTCCGGCTCGTCTCGTCGCCGAACCTGTGCGACAAGTCCTGGGTCACCGACCAGTACGACCGCTATGTCCGCGGCAACTCCGTGCTGGCCCAGCCCGAGGACGCCGGCTTGCTCCGGATCGACGAGTCCACCGGGCTCGGCGTCGCGCTGGCCACCGACGGCAATGGTCGGTTCGCCTACCTCGACCCCTACGCGGGCGCACAGCTGGCGCTGGCGGAGGCGTATCGCAACGTCGCGACCACGGGTGCCCGGCCGGTGGCGATCACGGACTGCCTCAACTTCGGTTCACCGCAGGACCAGTCGGTGATGTGGCAGTTCAGCCAGACGATCGACGGTCTGGTCGACGGGTGCCGCGCCCTGGGCACACCGGTCACCGGCGGAAACGTGAGCTTCTACAACCAGACCGGCGAAACGGCGATCTTGCCGAGCCCCGTGGTCGGTGTGCTCGGCGTGATCGACGACGTGGCGAAGCGGACGCCGATCGGGTTCGCGACCGAGGGCGACCTGATCGTCCAGTTGGGTGAGACGCGCGACGAGCTGGCGGGATCGGCCTGGGCCGGGGTCATCCATGATCATCTCGGCGGACGGCCGCCACGGGTCGACTTCGATCACGAGCTGCGTCTGGCCGAGGTGATGATCATCGCGGCGCGGGCTGGGCTGCTGTCCAGCGCGCACGACCTGGCCGACGGGGGCCTGGCCCAGACGGTCGTGGAATCGTCGCTGCGCAAGGGATTCGGTGCCGCGATCGAATTGACTGGGGACGCCGATCCTTTCGTGATGTTGTTCTCCGAGACCCCCGGCCGGGTGCTAGTGTCCTTGCCGGATCGTCGGCTCGCCGACCTCACCGAACTCGCGGGGTCGCGGGGGATCGCGCTGACCCGGCTGGGGCGCGTCGAGTCGGTCGACGGCGCGGCGATCAACCTGATGGGCCAGTTCAAGGTGTCGCTCGACCAGGTTCGGGCGGCGTGGCGCGCTCCGATCCGTCGCGCGCTCGGCGTCGCCTGACCCGGTCGCGAAAATCGAGAAGGTCGAGGCGCACTCATTACGCCTGAGCCTTCTGAAGTCCTGTGGGTTACCTACGGAGCGCTGTGCACCCGGTCGGCGTAGCGCGCCCGCAGTTCGTTGTTGTGCTCGTCGCCGCCGGGCACGTTGGCCGAGATCAGCACGGGAACCTCTCGTCCGGCCTCGAGCAACAGCCCGCAGATCTCGGTCGCCAGCATCTGGGCGATGAGCGCCGATGTGACGGTCGAGGTCGGCGTGATGGCGATCGGCACCGAGCCGTTCTCGACCGGGAGGGTCACGGCCGCGTCTCCGAACGGGCCGCCGTTGTCGATCACGACGTCGGCCAGCTCGAAGAGCCGCTTGCCGCTCGGATGCCGCGACGTGATCCGCATCGTGTGCGCGAGCGAGGTCACCGCGATCAGGGGGTGGCCGTGTGCCTTGGCCCGGGTGGCCAGCTCGATCGTTGACCCGTTGCCACCGGAGTTGGAGCAGATGATGAACACGTCGGCCGGTCCGACATTCTGCAGTTCCAGGAGACGGCCGATGATCGACGGGTCCCGCTCCAGCAGTGGGTCGTTGATGCTGGCGGGCTCGGCACCGCCGAGAAACACCAGGTCTGTCAACGATATCTTGTTGGCCGGCACCAGGCCACCGGCCCGGCCGGCGATCTCCATGGCGAAGCTGCGCGAGTGACCGGTGCCGAACACCTGGATGATGCCGTCGGTCTCGAAGCCGGCGCTGACCAGTCGCGCCGCCGCGGCGATGTTGTCTTGTTGGGTTTCGACCACGTAGTTGAACGCATCCTGCAGCACACGTACGGCGGTCCGCTGGTTGATGGTCGGATGACTCATCGTTTCTCCCTCGTCGGCAAGGATCTGTCGGGTGCGTCGATGCCCGGCGACAAGAAGTTACACCCGGTTGGTGGGTAGGGTCGGTCAGGTGAACCAAGCAGAGTCAGAACGCCTGATCGATGCCCTGTTCCCGGCGCTGGTGGAAGATCTGGTGGGGATGATCTCGATCGAGTCGGTGAGTGCCGATCCCGCTCGCGAGACCGACGTGCGCCGGTCCGCGGAGCGGGTTGGCCAGCTGGTTCGCGATGTCGGGTGCACCGATGTACGGATCGTGACTGCCGGTGGCGCCCCCGCCGTGATCGCACACTTCCCGGCACCTACGGACATGCCGACGGTCTGTCTGTACGCCCATCACGACGTCCAGCCCGAGGGCGACCCGGCACGATGGACGAGCCCGCCCTACGCGCCCGAAGAACGCGACGATCGGCTCTACGGCCGAGGTTCCGGCGACGACAAGGGCGGAATCGCGGTACACCTGGCCGCACTGAGGGCGTATCAGGGCCGTCCGCCGGTCGGGGTCACGTTGTTCATCGAAGGAGAGGAGGAGGTCGGGTCGCCGACCTTGGCACGACTGCTCACCGAACATCGAGACGAGCTCGCCGCCGACGTGTTCGTGATCGCCGACTCGGTGAACTGGGATGTCGGCCAGCCGAGTTTCACCACGTCGCTGAGAGGACTCGCGGACTGTGTCGTCGAGGTGCGCACCCTCGATCACGGAATCCACTCCGGCGGCTACGGCGGTGTCGTGCCCGATGCCTTGACGACGCTGACCCGGCTGCTGGCGACGCTGCACGACGAGCGGGGCAACGTGGCCGTGGAGGGCCTGCAGGTCGGCGTCGGGCCGGTCCTCGACTACCCCGCCGATCGGCTTCGGGCCGAAACCGGTCTCCTCGAGGGCGTGTCGTGGATCGGTGACGGCAGTGTCGTCGAGCGGCTGTGGTTTCGACCGGCGATAGCGGTGATCGGGCTGGACACAACCCCGATCGCCCGCGCCTCCAACACGATCATCCCGTCAGCGCGAGCCAAGATCAGCTTACGGCTCGCACCAGGTGATGACGCCGACCGTGCACTGCGCCTGCTCACCGAGCATCTGGAGCAGAACGTGTCCTGGGGAGCGCAGGTCACGGTTCATCCAGGTGAGACGGGGCAGCCCAGCCGGCTGGAGGTGGCCGGGCCGCAGGCCGAAGTCTCGCGGCAGGCGTTCCGGCAGGCGTACGGGGTCGATGTGGTCGAGATCGGCCAGGGCGGCTCGATCCCCATGGTCGCCGAGTTCCAGCAGGCATTTCCCGGCGCCACGGTGCTCGTCACCGCGGTGTGCGATCCGGATTCGCGAATGCACGGCGTCGACGAATCGGTGCATCTGGGCGATCTCCGAACGGCCTGCGTGGCCGAGACCCTGCTGCTCGCGGGTCTCGCCGAGCTCGCCGGCCCGGCCCTCCTTCCCAGGCAGAGCGAGGCACGCACTTCCGACTGATCCAGACGTTGCACGCACATCGCCGATCAGGCGTTGTGCGCGCGCACCCACCGATCGCGCCGTGGGTGCCGCGACCACCTGGGACGAACCGTCTGCGTGCGCCCGCGAGGACGGCCACGCTCACCGGAGCGCCAACACCGACGATCAGCTTGGATGTCGAAGGTGTAGCGTGCCCCCGGATCGGTCCAACGTCAAGGGATCGGTCCAACGTCAAGCTGATGGAGCCCGGCATGTCTCGCAAGATCATCCTCGACTGTGACCCTGGCCATGATGACGTGATCGCGATGCTCCTCGCGCACGGTAGCCCCGAGATCGAGTTGCTGGCGGTCACCACCGTGGTCGGCAATCAGACCTTGGACAAGGTGACCCGCAACGCCTTGGCGGTGGCGCGGGTGGCGGGCCTGACCGACGTGCCGATCGCTGCGGGCTGCCCGAGGCCGCTGGTGCGTGAGATCGAGGTCGCTACGGAGATCCACGGCGAGTCCGGGCTGGACGGTCCCGAGCTGCCGGATCCGCGACGCGAGGTCGACCCCCGCCACGCGGTGGACGTGATCATCGAGACGGTGATGGCCCATGAGCCGGGCACCGTGACCTTGGTCCCTACCGGTGGGTTGACCAACATCGCGATGGCGGTTCGCCGGGAACCACGGCTGGCCGAGCGGGTGGAAGAGGTCGTGCTGATGGGGGGCGGATACCACACCGGGAACTGGAGCGCGGTGGCCGAGTTCAATATCAAGATCGATCCGGAAGCGGCCCACATCGTGTTCAACGAGCGCTGGCCGGTGCTGATGGTCGGACTCGATCTCACTCACCAGGCTCTGGCCACCCCGCCGGTGGTGGAGCGGATCGCCGCGCTCGGCACCCGTCCTTCGAAGTTCGTGGTCGAGTTGCTGGACTTCTTCGGCACGATGTACAAGCAGTCGCAGGGTTTCGATTCCCCGCCGGTCCACGACCCGTGCGCTGTCGCGTACGTCATCGATCCGACGGTGATGACCACCCAGCGAGTTCCGGTCGACATCGAGCTGTGCGGCGGACTCACCCTGGGCATGACCGTGGCGGACTTTCGCGCGCCCGCTCCGCCGGACTGCACGACATCGGTTGCGATGCAACTCGATCACGGCAAGTTCTGGGATCTCGTCGTGGATGCCTTGGAGCGCATCGGTGAGGTCGAGCCGTGAGCCCGGCGACGACCCGACGGGTCAACGTCGGGGTGCTGATGACGGCGCTGCTGTCGGCCTGCGTGGCGTTCCAGCTGAACGCCAGCATGCTCAGCCCGGCACTGGGGACGATCGAGGAGGAGCTGAACGTCGACTCGGCCGCGGTCGGCCTCACCCAGACGGCGTTCTTCACCTCGGCGGCCTTGTTCTCGTTGTTCCTGCCTCGCCTTGGTGACATCATCGGCCGCAAGAAGGTGTTGTCGGGCATGCTGATCGTGATGATGCTCGGCTGTGTGGTCGCCGCGCTGGCTCCGAACATCAACGTGCTGTTCGTGGGGCGCGTCATCCAAGGCGTGTCCGGCCCGGTCGTCCCGTTGTGTTTGATCATGCTTCGGGTCGAGGTGCCGGAACCGAAACTCTACGGCACCTTGATGGGGGTGCTGACCGCCATCAACGGTGGGATCGCAGGGATCGATGCCTTGGCGGGCGGTTATCTCGCCGAGAACTTCGGTTTCGGGTCGGTGTTCTGGACCATGGCCGCGATCGCTGCGGTCGCCGCCTTGTTGATGATCCTGCTCGCCCCCGAGTCGACAGCGGAGTCGGGGGACCGGATGGATTGGATCGGGGTACTACCCCTCGTGGTCTCGGTCGGAGCCGCGTTGATCGCCTTGAACGAGATGGGGAAGCTGGCCGACGCCAACTGGTTGCTGGTCGCGGTCCTGTTCGTGGTGGCGGCTGCGGCGTTCGTCGCCTTCTGGCGGATCGAGGACCGGAGCAGCCATCCGTTGGTGGCGACCGAACTGCTGCGCCGGCGGGCCACCTGGGCTCTGCTGTTGACCACCGTGCTGACGATCACCGGTGTGTTTGCGGTGATGAACGGATTGATCCCCCTGCTGGCCCAGGACACGGTCGTTGGGTTCGGGATGGGGGCCGGCGAGTCGGCCTGGTGGACGCTGACGCCGTACGCCCTGGCCGGCCTGGCGATGGGACCCGTGTCGGGTCGGCTGGCCAGCACCTTGGGCTATCGGACGGTGCTGCGCGCAGGCATCATCGGATCGATCCTGGCCGTCGGAGCGCTGCTGCTGTTGGTCGGCGTGGACTCCCGCTTGCTGCTGCTCTTGGCGTCGATCTTCATCGGGATCACCTACGCCGGCACGGTCAACATCATGCTGAACGGACTGGGCATCGTGCTGTCCCCGAAGGAGAACCCGGGGTTCCTGCCCGGCCTGAATGCCGGCGCCTTCAACCTCGGGGCCGGCTTGAGCTTCGCTGCGCTGTTTGCGGCCAAGACGGCGCTGAGCCCGGCCGACGGCAGTGGCACCGCCGGGTACGTCGGAGGGCTGATCGCCGCTCTGGTGATCATGGGATGCGCCCTGGCGGCGTCCTTGTTCATTCCGCGACCGATCGGCGCGGAGGTCGAGAAGTCGCCGGTGGGGACGCCGGCGGCGCAGTAACCCCGCCGGCCGATCCGCCTGAAACTGTGCAGGTCCTACAACGAGACGCCGCTGAAGAATGCGACATGCGCACAGTTTCGCGGCGTGCGTGTGCCCGCGCGCGGCGGTGATCCTCCGGACCTGGGCACCGGCGCGAGCCGCACCCGTGCTTGTCCGCGTCACCCGAGGATGGCAGAGTCACCTCCGTGCCCGACTCGCATGCACAGACAGTGGCCTATCCCGCCCCCGGATCGCGGAGCCGGCTGGCGGCCGATCAGCTGCCGCCTCACGTGATCGTGTTGTTCGGAGCGACAGGTGATCTCTCCCGGCGCAAGTTGCTGCCCGGCCTGGCGCACCTCGCGCTGTCCGCCCTCGCGCCGGACATCGAAGTGATCGGGACCTCGCTGGAGGAACTCAGTGACGAGGCGTTCCAGGGGTTCGCCAATCAGGCTCTGGAGGAGTTCAGCCATCGACCGTTGACCAGCGAGCAGTGGGAGCAGTTCTCGTCCAAGCTGCACTACGTGCCGAACTCGGCCGGGCCGGACGGTCTGGCTGCAGCCGTGCGCCGATCGGAAGAGCGGCTCGGCGGTGACGTTCCGTTGCTGCACTACATGAGTGTTCCGCCGGTGGCGGCGCCGATGGTGATCAACACCCTGCGCGAGGCCGGGCTCGTCCACAACTCGCACGTGGTCATGGAGAAGCCGTTCGGCACCGATCTGGCATCCGCGATCCGGTTGAACGACCAGGTGCACGAGACCTTCAACGAGCGGCAGATCTTCCGGATTGATCACTTCCTGGGCAAGGAAGCGGCCCAGAACATCCTCGCGTTCCGGTTCGGGAATGGGCTCTTCGAGCCGATCTGGAACCGTCAGTTCATCGACCACATGCAGATCGACATTCCCGAGAAGCTCGGGTTGGACCGGCGTGCAGGATTCTACGAGGCGACCGGCGCGTTCAAGGACATGGTCGTCACGCACCTGTTCCAGGTGCTCGCTTTCGTCGCCATGGAACCTCCGACCGCCCTGGAGTCGCGCGCCATCAGCGAGGAGAAGAACAAGGTCTTCCGCTCGATGCTGCCGATCGACACCCGCAACGTCGTCCGCGGCCAGTACACGGGCTACCGGTCAGAGGAGGGCGTGGCCCGCGACTCCGACACCGAGACCTTCATCGCCCTCAAGGTCGGCATCGACAACTGGCGCTGGGCCGGCGTCCCGTTCTATCTGAGAACCGGAAAGCGGATGGCCGAAGGACAGCGGATCATCTCGATCGCCTTCAAGGAGGCACCCAAGAGCATGTTCCCGCCCGGTTCCGGGGTGGGTCAGGAAGGTCCGGACCATCTGACCTTCGACCTGGCCGACGAGTCGAAGGTCTCGCTGTCGTTCTACGGCAAGCGTCCGGGACCGGGCATGAAACTGGACAAGCTGTCCATGCAGTTCTCCACCCAGGAAACCGACCGTGCCGCCGACGTTCTGGAGGCGTACGAACGGCTGATCATGGACGCGATGCGTGACGACCACACGCTGTTCAACACCGCCGAAGGCATCGAGAGCCTGTGGGAACGGTCGGGGCCGCTGCTGGCCGATCCGCCTCCGGTCAAGCTGTATCCGCCGGGGTCGTGGGGCCCGAACGCCATTCACCAACTGATTGCCCCGCACGCGTGGCGGTTGCCCTTCGAACGCACCTGGCGCGAGAAGAAGTAGCGCCGGACGCCGGTGCCGCCCGTGCTGGCGACGCGTGGCACGGTGAGTCGATGAGCAATCCGATCACCGCGATGGTGACGAACCGGTCGTATGAGACCGGGGAGCACGAACGCGCCTGAACGGGCTGAACACGAGCCGCGGGCTGCTGCCCCGGGTCACACCAAGGACCAACCTCGGACCGTCGATCAACCCGGGGCCGCCCTGCGAATGCTGACCGGCGTCTTGTCGGCGGCGGCGGCCATCGGCACATCGCACCTCGTCGCAGCGTTCACGATGCCCAGTGCCTCACCGTTGATCGCCGTCGGTTCGACGTTGATCGACGCTGCCCCGACGCCTGCGAAGGAGTTCGCGGTGCGCCAGTTCGGCACCTACGACAAGCCGATCCTGATCTCGGGCATCGGACTCGCCTTGCTGGTGCTCGCGTCGCTGATCGGGCTACTGGCGTGGCGACATCGCCGGCTCGCTTTGAGTGCGATCGGCGCGCTCGGCGTCGTCGGCGTGATCGCGGTCGTGATCGGTCCCGGCGCGGGCTGGCGTGGATTGTTGCCCTCCGTCGTGGCGGGGGTAGTCGGCGCCGGTGCGTTGTGGGGGCTGACCGCAGTATGGAGTCGTCGCTCGTCGGCCGGCCTCGCAGACCCGTCGGCGGCAATGACCGAGGCCAATCGGCGCCGGGCGCGACGAGGATTCCTGCTCGGCCTGGGCGCCACCGGCGCGCTGGCCGCTGCGACCGGCACGTCGGGAGCACTGGCCGCTCGATCCCGCCCCGGCGGTGCAGGCTCCAGCCGGTTACCGCTCCCGACGCCCACCTCCGCAGCTGCGCCGATCCCATCCGGAGCACAGGTGCCGGGCAACACCGGGTTCCTCACCTCGATCGCGGATTTCTACCGCGTGGACATCTCGTTGGTGACTCCGCGCGTGCCCGCAGAGGACTGGACCTTGACCATCGACGGAATGGTCGATCGTCCCATCACCTTGAGCTATGCCGACCTGCTCGCGCTGCCGATGATCGAACGCACCATGACCCTCACCTGTGTGTCGAACGAGGTCGGCGGACGATACGTGGGCAACGCGCGCTGGCTCGGTGTGCCGTTCGCGGAGATCATCGAGCGCATCGGCGTCCAGCCCGGCGTCGATCAGGTCTTCAGCTACTCGACCGACTCCGGCTACACCTGCAGCACGCCGTACCGAGCGGTCAGCGACGGGCGCGACGCGATGATCGTGGTCGGGATGAACGGCGAGGTGCTGCCGGACAAGAACGGCTTCCCGGCTCGGATGTTCGTGCCTGGTCTGTTCGGCTTCGTCTCGGCCACGAAATGGCTGAAGAGACTCGAGTTCACCACGTACGCCCGGCGGACGGCCTATTGGACCGAACGGAAGTGGGCGACCGACGCTCCGATCCTGACCCAGAGCCGGATCGATGTGCCGAAGTCTCTGACGACCCTGCCGAAGGACAAGCCGGTACTCGCGGGCGTCGCCTGGGCTCAGCATCGCGGAATCGGGAAGGTCGAGATCCGGATCGACAATGGTCCGTGGCGTGACGCGCGCCTCGCCGACGACGCAGGAATCGACGTCTGGCGCCAGTGGACGTACGTCTACGACGGAGCGCCCGGTCAGCACACGGCCGAGGTCCGGGCCACCGACCTCACCGGTGTGGTGCAGCCGGAGGGACGCACGAAGGTCTTCCCCGACGGTGCCCGGGGCTGGCACCAGATCGTGTTCACGGCTCCAACCTGACGCTGGCCGATCGCGCCCTCCGCATCGATCTTGATCAAGGGCCAATCCATCCCGGGTCCGATTCCGAACCAGGGTTGACGATCAAGCGCTTGATCAGCAGAAGAAGCAAGCACCGAATGTCCGAACTCACCGGACATCTACCCAACAGGAGAAAAAGTCCGATGTCTATCCGCATCAGTCGATCGCACCGCCTTGCGGCCCTCGCCGCCGTCGTCGTCCTGCCGATCTCGTTCGCCGCTTGCGGCACATCTACCAGTGCCGGCTCGCCACCGTCCGGCTCCGCACCCAGCGCGGCAGCGTCGCAGCCGGCGTCGAGCCCGTCGATGTCGAACTCGCCGAGTACGACGAGCATGGACCAACCCTTCGGCACCGCCTGCTCGGCCGTGCCGAAGACAGGAAAGGGATCCTTCGACGGCATGTCCAGTGACCCGGTGGCCACCGCGGCGAGCAACAACCCGGTCTTGTCGACCCTGGTCACCGCCGTGGGCAAGGCCGGTCTGGGCGACACGCTCAACACCACCGACGACATCACCGTCTTCGCGCCCACCAACGACGCCTTCAAGGACATGGACCAGGCGACGCTGAAGAAGGCACTGGGGGACAAGGCACTGCTCACCAAGGTCCTGACCCTGCACGTGGTGGCCGGACGGCTCGCCCCGGATCAGCTCGCCGGAAAGCACGAGACGCTCAACGGTCAGTCGATCACCGTGTCCGGATCGGGTGAGGACTTCACCGTCGACGGCAAGGCCAAGGTGGTCTGCGGCAACGTCCAGACGGCGAACGCGACCGTCTACATCATCGACCAGGTGCTCTTGCCGAAGACCTGACCCGCCGCTCGCGCCGACCAGCGCGACACCACCGTGCAGGAAGCCCGGCTCGGGCATCTCCGGCGGATCGGTGTCGCGCTGATTTTCGTTTCCGTGCCGGTGGCCCTTCGACAAGCTCAGGGCACATGGGGTGGGTTCGGCTCTTGGACGAGCTGAGTGGCCCTTCGACAAGCTCAGGGCACATGGGCTGAGTGGCCCTTCGACAGGCTCAGGGCACATGGGGTGGGTTCGGCTCTTCGATGAGCTGAGTGGCCCTTCGACAGGCTCAGGGCACATGGGGTGGGTTCGGCCCTTCGACAAGCTCAGGGGCCCTTCGACAAGCTCAGGGGCCCTTCGACGAGGTCAGGGCACATAAGGCGGGGCGGTGGCACCGGGCCGAGCGGATTAGGAGATGCCGCCGTTCCGCGGGTTAGCATGGGCCCGTGCGCCGCGGTGATGGACTCCTGACCCACGACCTAGATCCACAAGACAAGGGCCCCCAGGACGCCTGCGGCGTCTTCGGTGTCTGGGCTCCTGGCGAGGAAGTGGCCAAGCTCACCTATTTCGGGCTGTACGCCCTGCAGCACCGTGGCCAGGAATCGGCCGGAATCGCGGTGAGTGACGGCAACCGGACCCTGGTGATGAAGGAGATGGGCCTGGTTTCACAGGTCTTCGGAGAATCCGACCTCAACTCTCTCAGGGGTTATCTCGGCGTCGGTCATTGTCGCTACTCCACGACCGGCTCGAGCGTGTGGATGAACGCCCAGCCGACCTTCCGGCCGACCGCAACCGGTGGGATCGCGCTCGGCCACAACGGGAACCTGACGAACGCCGTCGAGCTGAAGAGCTGGCTGGCCGAGCGGGACACCGAGAGCCAGTCACTGGTGCCCGGTGCCCTTGCCAACGAGCCGACGACCGACACCGCCTTGATCACGGCATTGCTGGCGACCTTCCCCGGGATGACCACCGAACATGCGGCGATGGAGGTGCTGCCGCACCTGCGGGGCGCGTTCAGTCTGGTGTTCATGGACGAGGAGACCCTGTACGCGGCCCGCGACCCGCAGGGCATTCGTCCACTCGTCCTGGGTCGACTCGAGCGCGGGTGGGTGGTGGCGAGTGAGACCGCAGCGCTCGACATCGTCGGCGCGTCGTTCATCCGCGAGATCAAACCGGGCGAGTTGATCGCCATCGACGCCGCTGGGCTCCGCAGCCAGGAGTTCGCCGAGCCGAAGCCCAAGGGTTGCATCTTCGAGTACGTGTACCTGGCGCGTCCCGACACCACCATCTCCGACCGCCGGGTGCACACCGTCCGGGTGGAGGTCGGTCGCACGCTAGCGCGTGAGCACCCGGCCGAGGCTGACCTGGTCATTCCCGTGCCGGAGTCGGGCACCCCGGCCGCGATCGGCTACGCGGAACAGTCCGGGATCTCCTACGGCGTCGGTCTGGTGAAGAACTCCTACGTCGGACGGACGTTCATCCAGCCGAGTCAAACGATCCGCCAGCTTGGGATCAGGCTCAAGCTCAACCCGCTTCGCGACGTCATCGCCGGCCAACGGTTGGTCGTCGTCGACGACTCGATCGTGCGTGGTAACACCCAACGGGCACTGGTCCGGATGCTGCGCGAGGCAGGGGCCAAGGAGGTCCATGTGCGGATCTCCTCACCACCGGTGAAGTGGCCGTGCTTCTACGGCATCGACTTCGCCACCCGGGCCGAGCTGATCGCCACCGGACTCAGCACCGCCGAGATCTGCCGCTCCCTCGATGCGGACTCGCTCGGCTACGTCTCGCTGGACGGACTGATTGCCGCGACAACGTTGCCGGCGGAGAACCTGTGCCGGGCCTGCTTCGACGGCGTCTATCCGATCGAGATACCGGTGGTCGATCGCCGCGGCAAGCACGTGCTCGAGGACAGGCAGCCCGACCCGGGGCCGCTGCGCACCGATGTCGACGGTCTGGCGACCGCCACGGCAAGTCTCGGCGGCGCCGACGCCCTCAGCCGACCGTGAACTCCTTCCCCGGTCGCGCGGTGCGCCGGCGATGACGCCCGAGCTGCCCGAAGTCACCGAGCCGGATGGCAGATCCGCTGAGTCCACCGGGTTCGCCGCATCCGCAGACTCCGACGCTGCGAGTCCGCAATCGGCGTACGCCGCCGCGGGAGTCGACATCGGGGCCGGGGACCGCGCGGTCGAGTTGATGAAGGACTGGGTCGCCAAGACGAGTCGACCGGAGGTGTTGAGTGGGCTCGGCGGCTTCGCCGGCCTGTTCGACGCCGGCCCACTGACCAGACTGGCCCACCCAGTCCTGGCCACCTCGACCGACGGCGTCGGGACCAAGGTGGCGATCGCCCAGGCGATGGACGTCCACGACACCATCGGTTACGACCTGGTCGGCATGGTGGTCGACGATCTCGTGGTCTGCGGTGCCGAACCGCTCTTCATGACCGACTACATCGCCTGCGGTCACGTTGTACCGGAACGGATCGCCGCCATCGTCGCGGGCATCGCGGCCGCCTGTGTCGAGGCGGGTTGCGCATTGCTGGGCGGTGAGACCGCCGAGCATCCCGGCCTGTTGGGAGCCGCGGAGTACGACGTCGCGGGTGCGGCCACTGGTGTCGTCGACAAGGGCAACATTCTCGGTGCCGATCGGGTGGTGGCTGGCGACGTGGCAGTGGCGATCGGCTCGTCCGGTCTGCACTCCAATGGATACTCCCTGGTCAGACACATCTTTTTCGATCGTGCGGGTTGGCGGCTCGACCGGCACGTAGCCGAACTCGGCCGGACCCTCGGTGAGGAACTGCTCACCCCGACGAAGATCTACAGTCGAGACATCTTGGCCCTGATCGACGCGGTCGAGGTCCACGCAGTAAGTCACATCACCGGCGGTGGGCTGGTCGCCAACCTCGCCCGGGTGATCCCGCCGGCCGTCGAAGTCCGCATCGACCGTGGCAGCTGGCGGCCCGCGCCGATCTTCGACCTGGTGCGGGTCATGGGGGACGTGTCCGGTCCCGACCTGGAGTCGACGCTCAACATGGGTGTCGGGATGGTCGTCGTCCTCCCGGAGGAGGCGGTGGATGAGGCGATCTCCATGCTGCACGGCCGTGGACTATCGGCATGGGTCTGCGGCAGTGCCGCTCCGAGCGGGTCGGGCACCCGCGAACTGGTGTCCTTGTTCGGACAACACGAACCCTGATCATCGGCCCATTGATTTGCGCGTGTCCCGGCATTGGGTAGCCTGTGTCTCACGACATTGACCAATGAGTCGGCTATGCCGGCAGACAAGTGCGAGGGGGTCGACCCACTATGGGGCGCGGCCGGGCAAAAGCGAAGCAGACCAAGGTCGCTCGCGAACTCAAGTACCGT
>JBBSQJ010000104.1:0-13815 GCA_038257965.1 Propionibacteriales bacterium | reverse complement strand
GCGCGATGATGCGCTGGTCGTGGACTCCGTCGGCGGCGGAGGCGAGCCAGACCGCGGCTGGTCCCATCGGTCTAGGCCCGAGTCCCATGCCCGACGGGCTCTTCGCCGAACGGCCTGGGGCGCCGATCACCCCATCCCGGCCGCCGGGTGCCTGTGCAGCGGCAGGTCCAAAAGTCCGATGAACGGCACGAGCCACTCAACCCTTGACTACTGCCAGCTTGACCACCCGGGCCACGTCGCCGAGGCCGCGGACTCTTCCCACAAGTGCGAGATGTGGTCAGCCCATCGAGCCGAACCCTCAGCGAGGTGTCAGCACCGAGACTGCCCGGGATCGGAACATTCTGCTCGGTTAACCTCCCGCCATCAAGCGGCGGCCCTGAAGGTCGCAGTGCCCCTCATCGGCAGGCCGTCGAGGGTCAGTCGCGTTGAAGGTAAGCGAGGATTTTGGGCCAGGCGTCGGCGAGGGCCTGGTCGTTGGCGGTGGGTGTGCTGCCGGACATGCGAGCTTCGATCGGCGGTGCCTGTCGCGGGAGATAGGGGGTGAGCTGGATGAGTCCGTGTCCCGCGTTGGGATAGCTCAACAGCTCATCGGCTGGGGTGTGCTGCGGCCGTGCTCGTTGTCGGCGCTGAAGGATTGCCTCGGCGTAGCGGCAGGAGTCCCAGACCACGTCCTGGCCGCCGCACACCACCAGAACAGGGCCGGGAATCCGGTCGATCTTGATCACGGCCCGGGGGTTGTCGGTCGGAGCGGTGGTGTCGAACTGCCCCGTGGCCGGGACCGGTCGGCCGTCGCGCAGCCAAGCCGGTGTCGGGCACCCGTGGGCGAAGGAGCAGTGTGCGACCGAGGAAGGCGCGACGGCCACCAACCCGTGCACCAGCGCCGGCCGGCCCACCGCGACCAAGGCGGCCGCTTCAGTGCCGGCGGAAGCTCCGACAATCCAAACCCGGCCCGGGTCGACTTCGGGTTGGGCCCGCAACCAGGCCAGTGGTCGGTCGAAGTATTCCAACGTGATGCCGGCGAGTGAAGGCGACAGGCCGAAGCCACCGAAGTAAGCCACCGACAGCGCCGGAACCCCCCGGGCCGCGAACTGGCGGGCCGCGTAGGCGGGATCGCCGCCGCCGGTGCCGCCGATGACCAACACCGCAGGCGCGCGGGATCGGCTCGACGGGGCCACGTAGGTGCCGACGAAGCCGGCGGCGTTGAAGCCGAAGGCCTGCACCCGAGGCTGCCGCGTCCACATCGTCCGATCGACCACGGTCCGGGCAACGACTCGACCGTCGACCCGGGCGAGGATCGCGAACTCGACCGGACCAGCCGAGGGCCAACCAGACTCCGCGTCCGGACCCGGCGGGGTCGGATGCATCGTCGAGACCAGACCGGTGGCCGAGACGCCGAGGTAGTCACCCGCCACCGGCGCTGTGGTCGAGGGATCGACCGCACCTCGGCATCCGCGGTGAACACCGCCCCCGAGGCCCAGCTGACCCCGGCAGTGTCGGTAGCCTCCAGCGAGAGCGCCACCGACGCTCCCGGCGCGAACCCGGATCCCTGGACGCTGAACGGTTCGTCGAAGCGGATCGTCGTTGGCTGCACGCTAAGTGCCGGCGCGGCTCGTAGGCCACAACCGGTCAAGGCGACGCCCAGCATCGACAGCACTGCCAGCACGCGGATGAGCCCGCCGGTGCTGCGTCACAGCCGTGAGGATCGGCGCGATTTCGCCCCGCATGTGGGAACGCTGGCACTTCCGCCCATCGAGACCTTTCGACTAGCGTTCCCGCTGGGAGGTGGCCGAATTGACCGAGACGATCGCGATGGCTGCTTTGGTACGCCGAGGGCAGATGCTCCTCGCTCATCGACATCCCGACCGGCGTTGGTATCCAGATTGCTGGGACCTCATCGGTGGGCATGTCGAACTCGGTGAGTCACCACCCGAACAGGCTGTCCAACGCGAGTGCCGCGAAGAGATCGCCGTCGACGTGCTGGAGATGCAACGAGTAGCCGTGGACCTCGCGGACCCCAACTTAGTGCCGTACGCCTTCCTTGTGACGCGTTGGCGCGGGCAACCCAGGAACGCCGCGAAAGATGAGCACGACAACCTGGGATGGTTCGCGGTGAGTGATTTCCCGAGTCTCCGGCTCGCCCACCCTCCTACTCTGATTGGCTGCCGACGCCGATCGGCACCTAACGCAACCCGTCGGTCCCGCAGATCAACCCGCGAGCCGATACGACCGAACCTGCGCTCGCAGACGATCGACACTGTGTTGCGCCGCCGTCGTTGGAGGTTCGCCTGGGATCGGGCTAGGCAGATCTGGACCTCGGCTGTCCCTTTCACGAGTCGACTGCACCCCAGGCCAGAAGTCGAGTGTGCACGGATCCGCGTCACCGTACGGGACTCCCTGCGGAGCACGCAGACCATTCGCGTGTGCGACAAGGTACGCGTTGGCGGACCAGACCGCCTCTGACTCCGGTGTTCAGGTCGCCGGAGCCGGTGGCAGGGCCGAGGCGAGTTCTGCTCCCTCCGCGCGAACGGCGGCAGGGAACTGCAGACGCATACCTTGGTCGGAGCCGTCCACGGCTAGGTCGACGACAAGTGTCGGAACCACGAGCATGACTCGCTTCGTGCGCGTCCCAACCGTGCTGAGGGCGGCCCTCGGCAGAGCGAGAGCGACCTTCGAGGTCGCCTTTCCAGTGGCGAAGTTGCCCGTAAGGAAGACGAGTCGGCGGTCGGTCAATGCCACGAACAGCTTCTGCGGTTGACGCCAGGCGGTGATCGTGCCAAGAGTCGCTGCGCTGACGATGAGCGCCTGAGCGAGGTTCTTCTTCACAGACAGTTGGCCGACAAGGGCGGAGGCAGCCACTTGTACCGACTCTCCAGGCTCGAGATTGCTGGCCATGCCCTCGTGTACGGACTTCTTGAACGCAGCGGTGCCCACGACGGACACGTGACACAGTCGGTGGAAGTGCTCACGTTCGAGGTCAGCCCGAGTTTCTACTCGCACTTCGGAGGTCCGCTGAACTACCCGGGTCTGCCGCAGATGGTGCTGGAGGTCGCGGACCGTCATCCCCTTCGCATACAGACTGATGATCACCTCCGACAGACGACCGTCGAGGCGGCGTTGCGACGTCGTCGTCAAGATCGACAACACACCTCCTTCCACCGCAGGGGCCGCCGCCCACCACCTGTGACTCGGTTAGCGGCCACGGCCGCCGCCGAGAGTCCGAAGGCGGTGCGGCCGATCTCCTCGTCGCGCACGGTCCGACCGGTGCGCTGGCAGAGTCGTGTCCCGTGGCAGTGAACCTGGCCCAGGAACGGAAGTTGCCGTGCCCGCACGTGTCGTGGACCAACCGCCAGACTGCGGGGGTCGGCCTCGGCGTCGATCGAGTGGTACGTCGGGATCGCACACAACACCGCTGCGGGTGTCAATGGCCCGAACCGGTGATGGGCATACAGCCGGGAGGCCAGCATTGGTTCCCGGCGCAGCACCTCGTAGCAGCCGTCGCCGTCGACGAACAGCAGGGCGAAGGTGGTGTCGGGGTCGTCGTGCAGGTTGCCGCAGATACTCGAAACACCCCCGACACCTGCCGAGATTTCGCCCGTCGGGAAGGTGGCTCGACGCAGTGCCCGACAGACCGCATGTCCAAGAGCAGCTTGACGGTGGGGAGAAGATCGGCGGCGATAGTCGTGGTGGTGAACAGGGCAGCCGACAACAAGGGCTCCATGACATCGGGATGATGCGCGGCGTTCGATTCTCGCCGTGCGCGGGCCCGGGATCGTGGGAGAGTTCGGCTGCCCCTGCGCCGCCCGAGAGTTGGCCCGGAGGCAGCGCTGGTGAGGCGAGGGCAGGTGTTCTCGGTAGACGTGCAGCCGCTGCACCGCGACGCGGCCGCTGGTGATCGCTGTGCAGGTTTGCAGAATGGCGTTCCCGCGGGAACGTGTCCGTCGTCGAATGCGTCGCCGCCGAACGCCTCGAGCGGCGTTCCCGCGGGACGCGAGCATATCGGTGACGCGGAGCTTGGTGTGCTGGTGTGTCCGTGGGCGATGGCACCATCCGGAGCATGAGTGAGTCCTATGCACGAATCGCCCAGGTGGTGCTCGACACCACCGACGCGCGCCGGCTGGCCGAGTTCTACCGGCTGTTGTTCGGCCTCGAGTACCGGCCAGGCGACGAGCCGGTGTCGACCGATCGGTCCCGAACGCACGAGGAGGACTGGCTGGTGCTGCGCAACACCACTGGTGGACCGCAACTGGCGTTCCAACGCACCGACGGGGTCCGCCCCTCGACCTGGCCCGACGCGACCGTGCCGCAGATGTTTCACCTGGACACCGTGGTGCCGACGGTCGAAGAACTCGAGCACCAGCGGAGCAGGGCGCTTGCTCTCGGCGCCACGCAGGTGCTCGATCGCTCCGATGACTCCGACGAGCCCTTGTATGTGTTCACCGACCCTGCTGGGCACCCGTTCTGCATCTTCGTGTCGTGCTGAATGTCTCGAACCGTGGGTGGAAGGGTCAGCGGCACAGGTCGAGGCTGGTGTGCCCTCGTCCGCTGCTGGTTTCGCGGTCGCTGGCACCGCCAGTCCGGTGGTGGTCTTCCCGGACAGCTCGACGGTGGGTGTGAAACTTTATGGGCGTTTCTCCTTCTCTTCCGGCTCGTGCTCTTCTGGCTCGTGCTGTTCTGGGTCGTGCTGTTGTGGGTCGTGACGGTCAGCGTGTTCGGCTTGCTGCAGGTAGAGGGTGCGGGCGCGGGTGTTGTGGGTGGCCGCTGCCGCGCTCAGGAACGCGGCCCGACTCTCGGTCGGGCGCCCGAGCTGGCGCAGGAATGTGGCCTGCACGGCCTTGAGCTCGGGGTAGCCGGGCAGTGCCTGGCGCCGGTCGAGGTCGTCGACGAGCGCGAGCCCTCGCTGTGGGCCTTCGGCCATGCCGACGGCGACAGCTCGGTTGAGGTCGACCACCGGCGACGGCGCGACGTGGGCGAGGACGGTGTAGAGGGCCGTGATGCGGCGCCAGTCGGTGTCCTCCACGCGGCTCGCCTTCGCGTGGCAGGCAGCGATGGCTCCTTGCAGGGTGTAAGGACCACCGCCGAGGCATTCGGCCCGCTTCAGCGCGGCAAGGCCGCGGCCGATGTGCAGCTGATCCCACCGCTGGCGGTCCTGGTCGGCGAGCAGGACAGGCTGCCCCTCCGCTCCGGTGCGGGCCGGGATGCGGGCGGCTTGGAGCTCCATCAGGGCAACGAGGCCGTGCACCTCCGCCCGATCGGGTTGGAGCGACGCGAGGACTCGTCCGAGGCGGAGCGCGTCATGGCAGAGTGCCGGCCGGGTCCAGTCGTCGCCGGCGGTCGCGACGTAGCCCTCGTTGAAGATGAGATACACCACACCGAGCACGGCCGTAAGCCGGCCCGGCAGCTCATCCGCCGGCGGCAGCTCGAACCGGATCTGCCGGTCGGTCAGCGTCTTCTTGGCTCGGGAGATGCGCTGACCCATCGTGGTTTCGTTGGTGAGGAAGGCGCGGGCGATCTCCCTGGTCCGCAGTCCACCCAGCGTGCGCAGGGTCAGGGCGACCTGGGAGTCGATGCTCAGCGCTGGGTGGCAGGCGGTGAAGATCAAGCGTAGTAAGTCGTCCTGGACGGCGACGTCGAGGTCTTCGTCGACGATGGCCATCGGGTCGCCCCCTTCCGGGGTACCCGGGGACTGCTCGCGGGCGAGAACGGCGAGCTTGCGGGTCAGGTTCTGCTCTCGGCGGTACTGGTCGGCGGCGCGGTGCTTGGCCGTGGCCATCAGCCACGACGCCGGGTGCGCCGGAATGCCGTCACGGGGCCATTGCGTCAACGCAATCTCGAGCGCGTCCTGGGCGAGGTCTTCGGCGGTCGAGAAGTCTCCGATCCGGCGTGCCAGAGCGGCGACGAGGCGGCCTGACTCGATACGCCAGACCGCCACGACCGCGGCAGTGGTGGCGGTCACCTAGAGGCAGAGTCGCCGGTCGGTGAGGCGCAATCCTCGGGTCCGAACACCTTCAAGACGTCGGCCTCACCCTCCCAACCCGGCCACAGTTCACGATGCAGCTTCAGGAACCGGTTGGTCCACTCGACCGCGTCCTCCTTCGACCTGACGTCGTAGAGGGCATAGCTGATCAGCTCCTTCGACTCGGCGAAGGGTCCGTCGGTGGCGCTGAGCTGCCCACCGGTCAGACTGACCCGGCTACCGGCGGCGCTGGGCTGCAGGCCTTGGGTGTCGATGAGGACACCCGCATTCTTTGCGTCCGCGCCGAGCGTCGCGATGATGTCCATCAACTCGGGGCTGGGAGGTGTGTCCGGAGTGGTCACAGCCCTGAGCAGTACCAGGTAGCGCATCGTCGTTCGCCTTCCGATCGGGGTGTGGATGTTGATGGTGGAGTGGGGATGTGAAAGGTGCGGTCAGTGGAGGTGTCAGTACAGGTGGGCGGAGGTGCTGCTCAGCCAGCCCCAGACCAGCAGCACCGCGGCAGTGAAGGCCACGACGACTACGGGGGTACCGGACCCGGAGGAGATACCCGCGAACCCGGCCAGGAACGCGATGCCGGTCGCCGCACTGAACGCTGCTCGGCCGCGGCGGCCGGCCCGGCCGAACCGCTTCGCCAGCACGAACGTCGCGACGATCAGGGCCAAGAACCCGATGCCGCCACACACCACGTGCAGCATTCCGTGCAGGGTGATGGTCACCGGGGGACCGTCAAGGACCCCGTTCGGGAAGCCGGCCATCGGGTCCGCGCGGAAGATCCCGGCCCCGACCATGCCCATGCCGTAGATCCCGAGCAGCCACGGCACCCACCGTTGACCTATCCCGCCGCGGAGGGCGCGGCGGTACCCGAGCGCCGCAGCGACCACCATCAGCCCGGTGAGGACCAGATTGGCGACCTGGATCCATCCGCCGGGGCCGTTGGCCAGCAGGCTCCAGTCGTGCCGGGTCAGGTCGAATCCGTCCCGGACCAGGGCCTGGGTCAGGCTGACCAGCACGTAGAACGGGCCGGCCAGCACGCCGTAGCCGAGCAAGGAACGAGTGAGGCGATCCTCAGGCGAGCAGGTCACGCCCGTGTCGCGCCCTGCGTGGGACTGGGCGACCGCTGACTTGCCCTGGCAAACCGTCGTAGTCATGGCGACTCCTCACTGGTGCGGACCCGCCCGGTGCCGGCCCTTCACCACCTCCTCGATCGGGCCCCCACGATCTCGACATGCCCTCGACAAGTTCTCGCAGCCCTCGCCCGGTCAGCTGAACGGTGGAACTGGTCTGTTCCACGGTTGGCTTGCGGCCGAGAGGATCCGACCTTCGAAGCTGATGGCGAACCCGTGCGAGCGGGTTGCCACCTCATCGCCCATCGTGCCCTTCCCGTGCCGGTCGGGTCCAGCGACCGGGTGACCAGACACACCGTGGACAACGGTCAAGAGCAACGACAAGAAGGCACGTCAGCGCGGCTTGGTCGGACGGGACGTGTCCACGGGCGCGGACGGCGCTGTCGGTAGCGGGGGTTGATGCTCTCGGTGGCGTTCCTGGAGCTGGACTTGACCCACAGCGTCGATGTGGTTCCGGTGCCCAAGGATTGCACTGATGGCTTCGGCGAGGCGTTCTACGCGCGCCCTGAAGCCTTCCTCGACGCGACCGTTCGTGCCTTCACGTCCGGTCTGGTTCTCACTGACTCGGCTGCGGTGCGACGTGGCCTGGATCTTCTCGAGCAGGATCTGGCCGGCGGCCCGTGGGACCGAGAGTATGGACACGTGCGTACGCAAGGCGAGCGCCGGGGTGCTCTCCGTCTGGTCAGCGCTCAGGCGGGCGCATGGCGGCTCTCGCACGACGTCGACAGACTGGTCGATGTGGACCGCGATGCCGTGTTGGCTTTGACGGTCGGCTAACGGAATAGCCGTTGTCATCGTTGGTGCACTTCGGTGGTTGCCTTGCATAGGCTGAGCGCGGCTCGTCTGGGGCAGTGGAGGCAGAGATGATGGATCGCGCGGAACTGGTCGACCAACGTCGAGACCTGCGAGCTGACTGCTCCCACTGCCAAGGTCTGTGCTGCGTGGCTCCCGCCTTCGCGAAGTCAACGGACTTCGCCATCGACAAGCCCGCTGGGCAGGCCTGCCCCAATCTCAGCTCCGACTTCAGCTGCAGCATCCACGCCCACCTGCGCGGCCGGGGCTTCCCAGGCTGCACGGTCTTCGACTGCTTCGGGGCCGGACAGCACGTCGTGCAGAAGACGTTTCCCGGCCAGGACTGGCGGCAGACGCCTGGGACCGCGGCCTCGATGTTCGCGGTGTTCACCATCATGCGGCAGTTGAAAGAGTTCCTCTGGTATCTGGCGGAGGCATTGACGGCCTTGCCGCCCGGCCCGCTTTACGAGGAGGTGGATCGAGCCCGAGTCCAGACCCATGGTCTCGTCGACCTGCCGACCGCCGACCTCGAGCAGCTCGACACGGCTGCTCATCGCGCCAAGGTCGGTCCGTTGCTGGCCAGGGTCAGCGAGGCTCTGCGGGCAGACGTACCCGGTCGGGGTCGCGACCGGGTTGGTGCCGAAATGATCGGCGCCAAGTTGCGAGGCGCAGACCTGCACGGCATCAGCCTGCGCGGCGCCTACCTGCTCGGAGCCGACCTGCGTGGCGCCAATCTCAGCAAGACCGACCTGCTGGGAGCCGACCTCCGCGGCGCCGATCTCAGTGGCGCACGTCTGGTCGACAGCCTGTTTCTGACTCAGCCTCAGTTGGCCGCGGCCAGTGGAGACTGCGACACTAGCCTCCCGACGTGGCTGGTCCGACCGGGGCACTGGTCGAGCACGCCGCACGACCCGGGAAGGCCCGCAAGGGTCACCGACGGCAGACCAGTCCACGCTTCGTGACGCCTGGTGTGCGCCCGATCGGCTCGAGACACATGCTCGTCACCAATCGTCTCGCCACAGCTGCGGTCGACCGACCCGGGCCCGTAAGGCGGGAGAATCGACATTCAGGGGGTCTCTGGGTGGGGTACATGTCGTCGCCGGCGACGCTCCGTGTCGACACGCAGGGCCGACGAAGAGCAGACCGGGTCGTCTCTGGACGGAGGAGGAAGCGAGGTGCGTGGCCAGGCGCCGCCGAGCGGTGAGTTGTTCGCCAGAAGCACCACGAGCACCGCGGGCGCGTCACCACCGGCGAGCGGGATCCTTGTCGCGGGCACTTCTTCCGATGCGGGCAAGTCCCTCGTCGTCACCGGGCTCTGCCGCGTGCTGGCTCGGCGCGGGGTGAAGGTCGCGCCCTTCAAGGCACAGAACATGTCCAACAACTCCATGGTCTGCGCCGACGGGTCCGAGATCGGCCGCGCGCAGTACCTGCAGGCCTGGGCCGCCGGCATCGAGCCGACGTCGCTGATCAATCCCGTGCTGTTGAAGCCGGGTTCGGACCGCAGATCCTTCGTCGTCCTCCGTGGTCGACAGGCCGGTGCGCTCGAAGCGGGTGAGTACGCACATGGCCGGGCGCACCTGGCCCGAGCCGCCTTCGAGGCGTACGAGGAGCTGGCGAACTCCTACGACGTGATCGTCTGCGAAGGTGCCGGGTCGCCGGCGGAGATCAACCTGCGGACCGGCGACTACGTGAATCTGGGTCTGGCCCGCCGATACGGACTGCCCGTGACGGTGGTCGGCGACATCGACCGCGGCGGCGTGTTCGCCGCCTTGTTCGGCACCCACCAGATCCTCGATGCCGACGACCGCGCGCTGATCCGGTCGTTCGTGATCAACAAGTTCCGCGGCGACGAGTCGGTGCTGACTCCGGGTCTCGCCGAGCTCACCGCACGAACTGGAGTTCCGGTGGCCGGGGTGCTGCCCTGGCTGCCCGATCTCTGGCTCGATGCCGAGGACACCCTCCAGGTCGGGCGGTGGCCCCGATCCGACGGCGACGCTGCGTTGCGGATCGCGGTGATCAGGCTTCCCCGGGTGTCGAACGTCACCGACGTGGACGCACTGGCCGCGGAGCCGGGGGTGGATGTCGTCGTCACGACAGACCCCGGCGTCGTCGCCGGCGCGGACCTGGTCGTGGTGCCGGGTTCTCGGTCGACGGTGGCCGACCTGGCCTGGCTGAGAGAACGCGGGCTGGCGTGCGCGATCGTCGACCGCGCAGACCGGAGTGCCCCGGTGATCGGAATCTGCGGCGGATACCAGATGCTGGCCATGGCCATCGAAGACATGCACGAGTCCGAGGCCGGAGAGGTGGCGGGGCTGGGGTTGCTGCCGGTCCGGGTCACCTTCTCCGCCGACAAGATCCTCGGCCGCCCGGTGGGCGCCTGGGCCGGTACCGACGTAGCAGGCTACGAGATCCACCACGGAGTGGCGGCTGTCACGGGTCCGGCAGAACGCTTCCTGGACGGCTGCCGGGTCGGATCGGTGTGGGGGACGATGTGGCACGGCACGTTCGAGAACGACGATTTCCGGCGCCAGTGGCTGCAGCGGGTGGCAGCCTCAGCCGGCTCGTCGTGGACGCCCGACCAAGCGGCTCCGGGATTCGCGGACCGGCGGCGCACCATGATCGACCGGCTGGCCGACGTGATCGAGGAGCGTCTGGATCTCGACCTCGTCCTCGGGAGGACATCATGATCACTGTTGCGGTGATCGGTATCGGCAGCGGCAATCCGGACCACCTCACCGGCGAAGCCCGACGGGCGATGAACGAGGTCGACCTGTTCCTGGTCGCCGACAAGGGGCCGGCCAAGAGTGACCTCGCTGAACTGAGGCGGCACCTGTGCACCGAAGTGATCGGCAACGGGCGGTACCGCTTCGTCGAGGTGGCGGACCCGGTGCGAGATCGTAGCTCCGACGACTACGACGCCGCGGTCCAGCGCTGGCACGCGGCACGAATCGCCACCTATCGCGCCACCTTGGCCATCGAGTTGCCGGCAGGCGGCACGGTCGGGTTCCTGGTCTGGGGGGACCCGGCGTTCTACGACTCCACAATTCGGATCGCAGCGGACCTCGGCGACGACGTGTGGGTCGTGCCCGGTATCAGCAGCCTGCAGTTGCTCGCGGCCGCGCACCGGATCGTGTTGAACCAGGTCGGACAACCGATCCACATCACGACCGGACGCCGGCTGTTAGCCGAATACACCCCGGACCTGGGTGACGTCTTGGTGATGCTCGACGGCGACCTGGCCTGCGAGGGGCTCGTCCCGCTGCACCCCGACCTGGAGGTCTTCTGGGGTGCGCAGCTCGGACTCCCCAGCCAGGCCCTGGCCCGCGGCCGGCTGGCCGACGTGATCGGTGACATCCGCGCCACCCGCGACGCCGTGCGCGCCGAGCACGGCTGGGTGCTCGACACCTACTTGTTGCGCCGCTTGTAGCGCTCAGCTGCTGGTGGGCGCGCGTCGGCCACCCTAACGGTCCAACTGTGCCTTCAGCCGCTCGATGTGCTGCGACGCCGCTGCCTTGGACAGGTCAGCCGGCAGTTCCTCGCCGGGCGGCAGCGGAGGTCGGCCCCGCCGCCCGAGGCCCGCCCGACGCCGGGCCTAACGGCAGCCGCGAAGGTCCGCTTCTGCGTACGGTCGGGTCAGCGCCGTGGCACGACCCGTCGTCTGGACCTCGAGCCGATCACGAGGCCGAGCGCGTTCGCCGCGACGGCCGGCCCGAGCCATCCGCCGATGGTGAACAGTCCGAGCACGGTCGCCAGCGCGGAGGCGATCAAACCGCCCACCAGGGCAGGACGCACCGCGATGCCGATCGCCGCGCCGACGCCGCTGAGCACGGCCACCCCGACCAACGCCACGTACCACCAGGCGGGATCGTCGGACTGTGCCCGAACGACCCGAAGATAGCCGACCAGATAGCACGCGCACCAGACCGCCGCTACCGCCGCCAAGATTCGAGGGAGCACGAAACCATCATGTCCTCCGGCACTCGACATCAAGCTCCCCACTCCGGTGTCGAGCCCATGGCCACTGCGGTAGCGCAGAACGTCTTGCCGAAGTTCTGGCCGGTGACTCCGACGTGAGCCCCAGTTCGGACCCGCCGATCGACGGGCAGAGGCGTCAGAGTTGTCCCCGCCGAACTCTGGCGATATGGAGAACGGCTCCCCAACCGCGGCGGACCGTATCGCCTGATCGGAGGGCTACTCGTCGTCGGATCTCCGCGAACAGCCGCTCGCGATCGACCGTGGCCATGGCGATGTGGCCCGAGAAGGTGCGCAGGAGATCGATATAGGTATCTGCGGTGTAGTCGACCGTCCAGTCGAAGTGATCGACGGCGACGACATCGAACCGACCAGAACCCTCGATCTCGGACGTTTGCTCAGCCAGTTCACCCGGCGCGGGCCGCTGCGTCTCCTCCAGACGGTTTTCGCCGATGGCGTCGTAGACCTCTTGGAGCTCCTCGAAGAACGAATCTCCTTGGACCGGGAAGACATGCTGTGCGCCCCAGATCGCCAGATGTCCGCCGGGCTGCAATGCGCGTGCGGCTCGCTGGTACCGCAGACGCGGGTCCACCCAGTGCCAAGCCGTCGCAGCAACAACCGCGGCGAACTCTCCGGGCGGGCCCTTCCAATCCTCGAACCGCGCGTTCACCACCTCGACCGGGAGCCCGGAGACGTTCCTGCCGGCTTGTGCCGCGAGGGTCGCACCAGGCTCGATCGCGGTGACCCGCAATCCCCGCCGTGCCAACGGTAGCGTCGCCTTTCCCGTTCCAGCCCCGACCTCGAGCACGCGGTCGCCGGGAAGCAGGCCGGTGACCTCCAGCAGGCGGTCGAACAGTCGGTCCGGATACTCGGGACGAGCTCGTTGGTAGAACTCAGCAGCCGCGTCGAAAGTCGTCCGGAGCCGTTCGCGATCATCCACGAGCCCAGGGTTTCACCATCACCCACCCTGCGCGGAACTTCCGAATCGACGCGATACCGGGCTATCCGCACACGGTTCGTCTGCTCGGCTGCTACCGCCGCAAATCTAGTTGGATTGACCGAAGCGCGGTGAGGCCAGGACGGAGGTGACGTCCATCAACAGGACCACCCGCTTCGGATTGGGCCGAGGCGCCCGGTAGCGGACCGCGTAACGGGCGACGGCATCGGCCACTGCCTCCGGCGACCGGTCCACCCGGATCGGACCGGACACCGTCAGCCACCGCGCCCCCTCGAACTGACAGATCGCGGCGACCGCGGCGGGCCGATCGGCATTGCCCGCCTTGACCGACTCGCCGCTGGTGATCATCCGCGCCAGTCGCAGCTCGGCGTCGTAGGTGAATCCGACCGGCACCACGTGCGGCGAGCCGTCCTTGCGCAGCGTGGTCAGCGTCGCCAAGTGCCGCTCGGTGAGAAACTCGAGCGCCGCCGCCGGTAGCGATGCCGGATCGAGCCTCATCCGCGATCTTCCAGGTCACCCTCGACGTCGAGGTAGACCTGCTGGAGCTGGACGATGAGCTCCGGATCGGGCTCGGCCCACAACCCGCGATCGACCGCCTCGCTGAGTCGCTCAACGATCCCGTGCAGCGCCCACGGATTGGCGTGCCGCAAGAAGTCCTGGTTCTGCTTGTCCAGCACGTAGTTCTCGGCCAGCGCGGCGTACATACCGTCGGTCACCACTCCTGCGGTGGCGTCGAAGCCGAACAGGTAGTCCACGGTCGCCGCGAGTTCGAACGCGCCCTTGTAGCCGTGCCGCCGCATCGCGGCGATCCACCGCGGATTGACGACGCGGGCCCGGAAGACGCGGGCCGTCTCCTCGGTCAGCGATCGGGTCTTCACCGCATCGGGGGTGGTGGAGTCACCGACGTACGCCTTCGGCGCGGTTCCGGTCAGGGCGCGGACGGTGGCGATCATTCCACCGTGGTACTGGAAGTAGTCGTCGGAGTCGGCGATGTC
>JBBSQJ010000103.1:0-14058 GCA_038257965.1 Propionibacteriales bacterium | reverse complement strand
GGAGCCGCCTTGGGGATTTGAACCCCAGACCTACGCATTACGAGTGCGTTGCTCTGCCATCTGAGCTAAGGCGGCCGGTGCATCGCCGCGTCGGGCCACACACGAGCGCCAACTATAGCGAGCGCTGCAGTTGGGATCGAACTACCGGCCGCCTCCGGAAAGTGGGCACGCGTGACATCCCCGCCCGGCGTGTCGCTGTCAGACGCGCCCACTTTCCGGGCATGTAGGCGGGGTCAGCAGGTGATGCCGTCCGCCGGGAGTCGACCGTCCACCAGGAACGGTTTGACAACGGCGGAGTAGCAGGCCGAATCGAACGCGGTGTGTCCCGTTCCCCGATGGGTCACCAGCACGGCCGACCGCAGTTGACCCGCCATCCCCTGCGCCCACTCATACGGGGTGGCAGGGTCGCCCGTGGTCCCGATCACCAGCAACGGCGGCGCCTTCGGTGCGGTGATCTTCCCGATCGACGCGGGCGCGTCCACCGGCCACACCGCGCACTCGACGTCGGTGCCGAGCACCGGTCCGAAGATCGGAGCCCGCCTGGCGTCCAGCGCAGCCTCCCGCCAGGCGTCGGCGATCCCGGTGTTCGGTGCGTCCGCGCAACGGCTGGCCGGATAGGCGTACGCGAACTGGCTCCAACGTCCGTCCGGCAGCCGTCCCAGCAAGCGATCGGACCGCCTCAACAGACCAGCCGGGTCTGACCGCCGGATCGCGGAGTCCAGCGCCGACACCAGACCCGGATAGCCCGTCTCCCCCGCGTAGAGGCTCTGCAGCACCCCGACGGCCGCCGTGGTCTGGGTGAGTGTGCGCCCGTCGGCCTTGAGCGGCTCCGTCTCCAGCCTGTCCCATAGACCGGTGATCGAGCCCAGCACCTCCTCCGACGTCCGACCCAGCGGACAGCCGGACGACCGTGCCGCGCACCAGTCCGCCATTGCGGTCAGGGCCCGATCGAATCCCTGCAACTGCAAGAACCGGGAACGCGCGATGTCCACCGCTCCGTCCAGCACGAACCGACCGACCCGGTCGGGAAACAACTGCGCGTAGATCGCGCCGATCAGGGTCCCATTGGAAAGACCGAGATAGTCGACGCTGGTCAGCCGGAGGGCGTCGCGGATGAGATCCATGTCCCGTGCCGTGTCCTCGGTCGACAGGTGTTCGAGCAGCGCGCCGGTGCCGGCGAGACAGGACAACCCGAAGCGCTGCGCACCGTCAGCCAACTCTGCCCGCTCCGCCGCGTCGTCCGGCGAGAGATCCAGCTGGGCGTACGCGTCGGACGCTGTGTCGCCCCAGCAGCGGACCGGCGTGGATGCGGCGGTGCCGCGTGGGTCCCAGCTGATCAGCTCCAGGTCCGCCAGTGATGCTGGATCGAGCTGGGCGAGAAACGAGAGTCCGGATGCGCCAGGTCCGCCGGGGTTCGCGAAGACCGTCACCGACGGCGGACCGGAGGCGGTACGCCGCCCGACGGTCAGCGTGATCGCTGCGGCATCGGGATGCGCATAGTCCAGCGGTACGAGGATGGTGGCGCACTGCAGCCGTCCACAGTCTCGCCAGACCGGTTGTTGGTTTCGATACCGTCCCAGCCCCCGCCCCGACGGCGGATCGGCGAACCCGGGAGGCGAGACGTCCGGCACCGGCTGCACCGGCCGGCCCTCCGTCGGCCGCTCCGGGAGGGTCGCGACAGGCGTTGCCGGACCTTCATCGGGCGGACCCGGGCTGAGAGTCGGATCGACCATCCCGACCGAGCACGAAACCAGCGTCAGCGTCACCAGCAGGATCGCCACGACCGACCCGCGGCGCGGGCGGATCATGCCGACCGTCAACCCTCGCGGCCGCGCCGACGTCGACCGCGTGGCCGGGCGGACCGACGGTTGTCGTCCGCCCGGTGAATCGGCAGGTCGTCGGTCGGCTCATCGCGGGTCGGCTGACCGTGGGTCGGCTGCGGCGCCGCGGGCCCTGTACCCACCGCCGGCGGAGCCGTAGCCGGCGTGGGACCCGGCGTCCGGGTCGCCGCCGCGGGCGCCACGTCCAGCGGCTCGGTGGTGGCCTCGGGCTGTGCAGTCGGCGCCGCGTCGCCGGCGCGAGCTGTTGCCGGCTTCGACTCGTAGGTCTGCCGTGAGCCGCACACCTTCGCCAACGCGCAACTGGTCATGGCGCCCGAACCGCTGACGCGGACCAACACCGAGTCCGCGGGCACCTGGTGGGCGACCACGACCCCTTCGCCGTCCTCGGTCTCCACCCGCGACCCGACCGCGGGAGCCTGCCTGGCGAACTCGACGTACAGCGGGTGCTCGTATTTCAGGCAGCACATCAGCCGGCCGCACGCACCCGAGATCTTCATCGGGTTCGGCGGCAGGTCCTGTACCTTCGCCATCCGCAAGCTGACCGGTTCGAAGCTGTTCAGGAACGTCGCACAGCACAGTTCCCGACCGCAGTTGCCCAACCCGCCGACGATCCGCGCGGCATCTCTGGAGCCGACCTGTCGAAGATCGATGCGAGCCCGCAGCGTCCGGGCAAGCTCGCCCACCAGCGTGCGGAAATCGACGCGATGCGGAGCGGTGAAATACACCACGACCAGTTCGTCGTAGTCGTCGCCGGAGTCGACGTAGTCCACCCCGACCACCTTCATCGGCAACTCGTGCTTCCTGATCAGCCTCTTGGCAACCAGCTTTGCCTCGGCTCGCCGCCTACGATTGACCTCGTCTCGCGACAGCTCCGCCTCGTCGGCCTTGCCGGCACAGACCGGCAGGTCCACGAAGCCGGTCTCGGCGTCGTCCACCCACTCCGGCGCCCAGACGCACTCCGCAACCTCCGGACCGGCGTCGGTTGGGACGAGCACCCGGTCACCGACGGTGTACGTTTCCTCGCCCGGGTCGAGGTAGTAGAGCCGCCCGTAGCGCTCGAACGAGACCGCCATCACACGCCCCATGCCGGTCAGCCTATGCGTCCGGACCGATCTGCGTGCTACGGGCGACCCGCTCCGCCGTCACGCCGGACCCGGCACGAAGAGCCAACGACGGCGCGAGGCCCGGCAGCAGTGCTGTCGGGCCTCGCACCGGATGAGCGGTCAGGGGGTGGACGCTCACCTCGTCTCTGGGTCGAGATCTACCTCTTGATCCTCAGCGTGACCCCGATCTTGAGATTGTTCGGGTTCTTCAGCTTGCTCTTGTTGAGCTTCCACAAGGTCTTCCAGCCGCCCTTGACGTGGTGGCGCTTGGCCAGCTTCGCCAGGGTGTCGCCGCTCCTGACCCTGATGTACTTGGCGGTGCTCTTCGCCGCGCTGGACTTGGCCTTGGCCTGCGAAGACGTCGAGCTCTTCTTGGCTGCCGTGCTGGTCTTCTTCTTGGCGGCCTTCTTCACACCGGGATTGGTGCTCGGCCTGGCCTTCTTGCTGGCCTTGCCGTTGTGCTTGGTCAGGTGCGCCGTCTTGCCACAGTGCGGCCACGCGCGCGGGCCCTGGGACGCGAGCACCCGCCGGGCGATCGCGATCTGCTCCGACTTGGTGGCCCGGTGCGCGCTGCTGGCATACTTCTTGCCCCCGTACGCCCGCCAGGTCGAGCCGGAGAACTGCAGGCCGCCGTAATAGCCGTTGCCGGTGTTGATGTGCCACCGGCCGCCGCTCTCGCACTTGGCAACCTTGTCCCACACGGTCTTGGATGCGGCCTCGGCCGGACCGGCCGTGGCGGCACTGATGCCGAAAGCCAGCGCTACGGCGGCGATGACGCCGACAATGCGCTTGATGATGGAGGTAGACAACGCCGATCCCCTTCGCTGACATCTGCCTGTGAAGTGAGCTGACGGGTTCGGGCTGTCAGTGCCCGGTCGGGCGGACCCGACTTCACCCCACCTCCCGCGCCTGACGACGTCAGGGAGAACTGGTTCCTCCACCTCCGCTGCGCCCGAGACGATCTCGGCGTCGGTGTCCGCCCAGCGAAGCTCGGCACAGCGGACACGCGGCCCCGGCCGTCATCGGATACGGCCGGGTCTTGCTCGACTTGGGGCCAACGCTCAACATCGCTTTCGCAAGCAACATTTAATAACAAATTGGACACGAAGTCCGGCACACCGTATGGCCCTCACGCGATTGAGCGCAAATCGGGTGTAACGGGTCGGACACGGTGGGTGCGGCTCATCGCCGGAGATCCGCTGCCGCTCCGACCGTTCCTCTCCTGGTCACAGCCTGATCACGGAACTCACCGGAGCCAGAATGTGCTCTTCATCACACAGAGGTGACTGCCTCAACCGGAGAGGTGGTCTCCAATGACAACAACACGCGCTTGACTCCACGCCGGACACGTTCGTCGCAGGAGTCCACTTCCGCGGGAGCCGCGAAACCTCGCCCAGAAGGCGAAGACCCGAGCCATCGGCTCGGTCTTTGGCGGTTGTCGGGAAGGACGCTCGGGGGTTCGTCTTCCCCGACAACCGACGCTCACGATACACGACCCGGGGAGCCCCGGTGCAACATTTTGTCCATATCGCGAAACAACAAACGTCCCTGGTCAGACTTAGTTTTGCGGTCAACCGTCCATCAGGGCGATCAGGGTCGCCTCGAGCGCCAGGAGCGGTGCGACATTGGTCTCCAGGGCCTCTCTGCATCCGAGCAACGCGTCGATCCGGTGAAGGATCGACTCCGGGCTCGACCGCAGGGCCATGTCGTTGATCCTCGGCTCCAGATCGCTGTTGACCAACTCCGCCCGACTGCCGGTCTGCACACACAACACGTCTCGATACAGGCCGGTCAGTTCGGTCAGCGCTCGATCCAGTACGTCGCGCTGGAGACGCTTGGCCCGAGCCTTGTGTTGGTCCTCCAGGTCCTTCATCGCCGCCTGAGCCTGGCGCGGCCGCGCCCCCTTCGTCCCGAACCCCAGTGCCTCTTGCAAGGCCCCGCGCTCCCGGGTGTCCTGCTCGCCGGTCATCGCCACGACCTCGGCGTTGCAGGACTCGATCAGAGCCGCTGCCGACCGCAGGCAGTCGCCGACGTCGTCCAGTTCGAACGGAATCTCCAGCACCGAGGACCGCCGGTTCCGAGCCTCCTCGTCTCGCGCCAACACCCTCGCGCGGCCTATGTGGCCCTGGGCCACTCTCGCTGCGAAGCGGGCCAGTTCCGCAGGCACACCGTCTCTGACCCGCAACAGCTCCGCCACCGCCGCAACACTCGGCGTCTGCAGATTCAGCTGACGGCAGCGCGAACGGATGGTGGCCACCACGTCGTCGGGATTCGGGGCGCAGAGGATCCACACCGTTTTCGGCGACGGCTCCTCGATGCTCTTCAACAGCGCATCCGCACCTCGTTCGGTCACCCGGTCGGCGTCTTCGACCACGATCACCTGTGCCTTGCCCAGCGTGGGCCTCATCGAAGCGCGCCGGACGAGGTCACGGACCTCGTCCACTCCGATCGACAACTGCTCGGTGCGGACCAGGGTCACGTCCGGATGCGCACCGGTCAGGGCGGTTCGGCACTCGTTGCACTCGCTACAGCCGCCGCGATCGCACTGCAACGCCGCCGCGAAGGCGCGAGCCGCATTCGAGCGCCCAGAACCCGGCGGACCCGTGATCAACCAGGCGTGGGACATCGCGTGAGCCCGACCGGCAACGGCCCTGCGCAACGCCGCGACCGACCGGTCCTGGCCGATCAGCTCCGCCCACACACCGCTGGGCGGCCCTGCGTAGCCGTCCGCCTGTCCCCAGCCGGTTGCCACTGTCACCACGCTCGGCACCACTCCAGCTCAAACGCGCCACCCACCAGGTCGTTGTCGCTCATGGCGCCAGTGTGCCCGTCGGGTCCGACGGTTCACGTGCGCCGAGCTCCGACAGCACCCGATCCCGGATCCGGTCGGCGATGTCGGAAACCGAGTCGCGGGCCGCCAGCACGAGATAGTGTTCGGGATCGCGCTCGGCCAGCGCCAGGAACAGCTGCCGCGCCCGCTCGTGGAAATCGGACCCGGCCGCCTCCAACCGGTCCTTCTCGAAGATGCCGGTGAGGGCCTGGTCGGGGTGCACGTCGAGCAGCACGGTCAGGTGCGGCCGCAAGTCGTCGGTGGCCCAGCGCGCCAACTGCTCGACCTCCGCGAGATCGAGCGTCCGGCCCGCTCCCTGATAGGCCAGCATCGAGTCGACGTAGCGATCGCACACCACGACCTTGCCGGCCCGAAGGGACGGCAGCACGAGCTGGGCCACATGATGCGCCTTGTCAGCGGCATAGAGCAGCGCCTCGGCCCGCGGGGCCAGCTCGCCGGTGGAGGGATCCAGCACGATCCGCCGGATCTGGCGCCCTGCCGCGCTGTCCCCGGGCTCGTACGTTCGAACATGGGCGATCCCACGATCGGCCAGCGCCGAGCACAACAGCTCCACCTGGGTGGACTTGCCGACCCCGTCACCGCCTTCGAAGACGACGAACAAGCCCGTCCGGGTCCGGACTCCGCTCACGACGCGGACGACTTGTCGCGCCCGGATCGGATCGAATCGAACTTCTTCGCCGTCTTGGCCCATCCTGTCGCGAACGCCTCGTGCGCGGCTCCGGCTTCGACCAACTCGTGCTCATAGCGGCGGCCGAGATCGAACGCCTCCACCGGCGTCACCTCCTCGGCGCGGGCACGCGTGAGCTGGACGACCGTCGCGCGCCGACCCGCCTCTGCCAGCAATTCGCTGTTCGTCGTGAGTCGCGAGCGCAACCGCTCGAAGCGGCCGGGTTGGAGCTCCTCGACCACGTCGCAGGCACTGAACAACGCCTCTAGCGCTGAACGGGCCTCGCTCCAGGCTTCGACCGTCGGGTCGTGGCTCAGCCGGTCCGCCGCCTTGCCGAACCGATTCCAGGAGCGATCCACGATGTCGTCGAGCACCTCGCTCACCGGCCGGGTCCGCGCCTCGCCCGTCCTGCTGACCCGGGCGGCCGAGACGAGTCGCTCGAGCAAGGCGAGGTATCGCTCGGAGCGGAGCCTTGCCTTGAGCACGCCATCGTGGTCGGGATCCTCGACCCGAGCGGCCAACCAGGCCAGCTCCTCGTCGAGGTCGGACACCCAGTCCCGCTCCAGCGCCGGCTCGACCGTGCCGAGGTCGTGCCGCAGCCGAGTTGCGGTTCGACCGACGTCCTCCGCTGCCCCCGGCCGGTCGGCCTGCAGGGCCAGGTCCGCCTCGAGAATCTGGTGCAGGCGACGCCCCAGCAGACCGGTGACGAACTTCCCGAACGGTGTGGAGCTGTCGGCCGGCGGCGGCTGCGGATAGTCGGTGAGGCCGTTGGCCGGTGCGCCCAGCCTGTTCACCAGGCGTGGGAACCTCTCGACCCGCGTCGCACCCGCCATCCCGAGCACCTGGCCCAGCCAGAAATCCTGCTCGTCGGAAAGCCCCGGCCCGACCGGCGTCATCATGACCTCCCGGTACCGAGCCGTGGTGAGCCCGCCGCGTCGCACGGTCACCTTGTCGTCGCGGAGCAGGGCCATCGTCACCCCCCGATCGTCGCGCAAGGCGAACTCGCGCCGCTCACAACGCAGGGCCGCCACCGGTCCGAGAGTCGCTCGCCGCCGAAACGGCCGGATCATGTCGGCCAGCTCCTGGGGCAGATCGCCCTGACCCATCGGCTCGATCCGCTCCTTCGGCAGCAGCGGTACCCAGTCGGGTGCGCCGAGATACCACTCGCCACGGCCGCCCAGCACCCGATGCGCCAGCAGCACACCAGATCGGATCATCCGGTGATCCGGAGCGTCCAGCAGCGTCAGGTCGATGTCGTAGCCGGCGTTGTGCCCGGCCCGGGCCACGAGGTTGTGTAGGCCGATCGTCGGGTTGATCATCCGCGGCGCCGTCGCGCTGTACGGCATGTCCCACAGTCGCTGCCCGGTCGGCCGGCGCGCGCTAGGCTCCGCGGCGGTCGATTGTGCAGCCGGCCGATCCGGCGGTTGCTCGGCCGACCTCTTCTGCCGCGCGGCCTTGCCACGCGACCGCTTCCGCTTGCTCACAGGGCAAACCCTGCCACGCCGTGGCCGAAGAGGGTGACCACCCTCCTCATCGGCGTCGAGCCTAGACCGATACGCCGGAGGTGCTGGACTTCGTGGCGGGCGCCCTCGTCGTGGGTGCTCTCTTCGCGGGCACCTTCTTTGCGGGTGCCTTCTTCGCGGGTGCCTTCTTCGCGGGTGCCTTCTTGGTGGTGGAGGTCGCCGTCTTCTTCGCCGCAGAGCCGGCCGACTTCTTGGCGGGCGCCTTGCGGGCGGTGCGCTTCGGCGCCGGACCCTTGGCCCGCTTCTCGGCCAGGAGCTCCGCGCCCCGCTCCGGCGTGATCGAGTCCACGTCGTCGTCGCGACGTAACGTCGCGTTCGTCTCGCCGTCGGTGACGTACGCACCGAAGCGGCCGTCCTTGACGATCATGGGCTTGCCGGAAGCCGGGTCCGGGCCCAGCTCCTTCAGTGGGGGCTTGGCGGCGGCCCGACCTCGTTGCTTGGGCTGCGCGTAGATCTGCTGTGCCTGCTCGAGACTGATCGCGAAGATCTGCTCCTCGCTCTCCAGCGAGCGCGAGTCGGTCCCCTTCTTCAGGTAAGGACCGTAGCGGCCGTTCTGGGCGGTGATCTCGACCCCGTCGGCGTCCACGCCGACCACCCGCGGCAGACTCATCAGCATCAGCGCCTGATCGATGGTGATCGTGTCCAGATCCATCGATGCGAACAGCGAACCGGTGCGCGGCTTGGCCTTCTTGGGCGCGTCCTCGGGGAGCAATTCGGTGACGTACGGTCCGTAGCGCCCGTTGCGAGCCACCACGGTCAGTCCGTTCTCGGGATCGGCCCCCAGCTCGCGCTCGTCGCCGATCGGTCTGGACAACAGCTCACGGGCAATCTCGACGGTGAGCTCGTCCGGGGGAAGATCATCGGCCACATTGGCCCGACGACCTTCCTCGTCCTCCACGTAGGTGCCGTAGCGGCCTACCCGGACCACGATCTGAGAGTCGACGTCACCGACATCGAAGGTGGACAGCTTGCGGGCGTCGATGTCACCCAGCTCCGACACCAGCCGTTGCAGGCCTTCGCGATCATCGCCCGCACCGTCGGTGCCGCCGCCGAAGTAGAAGTCGGTCAGCACCGCGAGCCGCTCGGCCCGGCCGCCAGCGATCTCGTCGAGGACGTCCTCCATCTCGGCGGTGAAAGCGTAGTCCACCAGCTTGGGGAAGTGCTCCTCCAGCAGCCGGGTCACCGCGAACGCCAGCCAGGTCGGGACCAGCGCGGATCCCTTCTTGAACACGTAGTCCCGGCTGGTGATGGTCCGGATGATCGTCGCGTACGTCGAGGGCCGGCCGATCGTCAGCTCCTCGAGCTTTGCCACCAGCGACGGTTCGGTGTAGCGAGCCGGCGGGCGGGTCTGGTGACCGAGCGCGCGCACCTGCTCGGCGGTCAGCGTTTGTCCCTTGCTCAGTTGGGGAAGGCGGGCCTGGGAGTCGTCGGACTTGTCGTCGGAGCCCTCATCGACCGCTTCGACGTAGGCCTTCAGGAAACCGTAGAAGGTGATCGTGCGTCCAGACGCCACGAACGTGCAGCGCTCCCCTTCGTTCGGCGTCGCCGTGATCTTGACGGTGATCGTCTGGCCGGTCGCGTCCTTCATCTGCGAGGCCAGCGTGCGCTGCCAGATCAGCTCGTACAGTCGGAACTTCTCCCCGTGGAGACCGGTCTGGGCCGGAGTCTGGAATTCCTCCCCGGCCGGACGGATCGCTTCGTGGGCCTCCTGAGCGTTCTTGACCTTGCTCGCGTAGACGCGCGGCGCGTCCGGCAGGTAGTTCGCCCCGTACAGCTGGCGGACCTGGGCACGCGCGGCCCGGATGGCCGTGTCGGACAACGCCACCGAATCCGTACGCATGTAGGTGATGAAGCCTGCTTCGTAGAGGTCCTGGGCCACCGACATCGTCCGCTGCGCGGTGAAGCCGAGCTTGCGCCCTGCCTCCTGCTGCAACGTCGTGGTGCGGAAGGGCGCGTACGGGCGCCGGGTGTAGGGCCTGGACTCGACACTGTCCACGACATAACCGGCGTCGCCGAGCCGCTCGGCAAGTTCCTCGGCCTGCCCGAGATCCAGTCTGACCAGCTGCTCACTGCTCTTGGTGATCAACTCACCGCGCGAGTCGAAGTCGCGACCCTGCGCGACCCGTCGCTGCCCGATATGGGTGAGGCGGGCCGGGAACAGCGGCGGCTCGTATCCCTCGCCGGCATCCAGTGTTGCGTCGATGTCGGCGTACGAGGCGGCGCGGAAGGCAATCCGCTCCCGTTCGCGGTCGACGACCAGACGGGTGGCGACGGACTGCACGCGGCCCGCCGACAGCCGCGGCATGACCTTCTTCCACAGCACCGGGGAGACCTCGTAGCCATACAGCCGGTCGAGGATGCGTCGGGTCTCCTGGGCGTCGACCAGGTCTTCGTCGAGGTCGCGCGGGTTGGCGACTGCCTCGGCGATCGCGTGCTGGGTGATCTCGTGGAAGACCATCCGCCTGGCGGGGACCTTCGGTTTGAGCTCCTGCAGCAGGTGCCAGGCGATGGCTTCGCCCTCGCGGTCACCGTCGGTGGCGAGCAGCAGCTCGTCGGACACCGCCAGCGCATCGCGCAGGGAGCGCAGAGTGGCGCGCTTGTCCGGGTTGACGACATACAACGCTTCGAAGCCGTTGTCGACGTTCACTCCGGTCCGGGCCCACTTCTCGCCCTTGTACTTCGCCGGTACCTCGGCGGCACCGGTCGGGAGATCGCGGATGTGTCCACGACTGGACTCGACGATGTAGCCGTCGCCCAGGAAACCGGCGATCTTGGTCGCCTTGGTCGGCGACTCGACGATCACCAGCCGTCTGCCACCTGTTTTCGCTGCCACGTGTCCTCTTATATCTGCTCTGCGAAGTACGTCTGCCGTGTTTGCCTCGTCGTGGACAGTCCTCGCCTGCCCGCTCAGCGGCGCCAACTCTACGTCGGGCGCCCACCATAGGCGGCGCGGCGTGAAAGCCGAGCATCGCCGCCCGACTACCCGCCGTTCGGCACGCCGTCCGATGGGCACACCATCAGTCCCGAGTTGATCTCACATCCTCACCGACCAGGAAACCCTCAACCACCAACTGGCGGACCCGAGGGCCCAGGTCCGTACGCAACTCGGTCGAGTCGACGTCCAACAGGCCGGCCACCGAGTCGATCAACACCCCGAGCGGGAGATCGCCGTCGCAGGCCCCGACCACGCCACCGAGCGCGGTGTCCACCTCGGCCCCTCGCTGCATCCCTCGTTGCTGGCGCAGCACGATGTGCTGCGGGTCTGCCGCACCGGGCGTGCCAACCGTCTGCTGCACGACGTCGGGAGCCAGCCGCCACCGGATGCGCAGCAGCCGGTCGTCGGTCAGGCCGCGAGACATCTCGACGCCGTCCTGCTCGGCGACCAGCGCGGCGGCTATCGGCTGCTCGATCGCGTACGGCCAGTGCTCGATCCGGATCGACGGGTCGGCGGTCTCACTGCGGCGGAGGTGGATCCAACCGAGACCTACCGCCTCGATCTCCAACGACTGGAAGTAGTCCAGCCACTCCGCGTACCGGGGCAGATAGCCCGCCCTCCCGAGCAGACCAGCATCGGCAAGCCAGATCTCGGCGTACTCACCAGGGTCCAGCACCTCCCGCTGCACCACGTGGGCATCGCACCCGGGCGGGATCCAGTCGGCCAGCCGATGCTGCCAGTCCAGACCCCGCAGGTGTGCCCAGTTGCCCAACACCGACAACACCCCACCCGGTAGCAGCCGACCGGGACCGTCGCGGACGATCCGTTCGACGAGGCCGTCGCCGGCGACGTTTCCCTCGCGGTAGGCCAGTCGTGGACCGTCCGAGGGAGGCGACATCACGTACGGCGGGTTGGTGGTGACCAGGTCGAAGCGCTCCTCGGCCACGGGCTCGAACAGGTCGCCCTCACGAAGCTCGACCCGGCTCATTCCGTTCAGCAGCAAACTGACCCGGGCCAACTCGATTGCCCGCGGATTCACGTCGGTGGCCACGATCCGATCCACGTGCCGGGCCAGGTGCAGGCTCTGCACACCACACCCGGTGCCCAGATCCATCGCCGAGCCGATCGCCTTCCTCGGAGTCAACTGAGCCAGGGAGGTCGAGGCCGCCGAGACACCGAGCACGAGATCGGGCCTGGTCGGCGCCACGATCCCGTCCAGGCCGGACGTGAGATCGGCGCAGATCCAGTACGTCCGCTCGTCCGCCGCATACGGCCTGATGTCGAGGAGTGCGCGGGCCTGTCCGTGGTCGATCGCCAGGATTCCCGCCCGGACCAACGGCAGCCGCAGGCCGGGCAGACTCCGATCCAGGTCCGAGCTGGGGACCGGCTGCTGAAGCAACCACATCCGGACAAGCACGGCCAACGGATCGTCTCGGCCACTCAGCGCCCGGGCGGCAGGCGTGGTCTGGTTGCGCGCGAGCGCACGGTGGGCAGGCTCGCCGACCGCGTCGACGACCGTCTCGACGGCGTAGTCGATCTCGCTCAGCCGATCGGCGAGGGCGTGGCACTGATCCGGAGTGAGCACGATCTCATCGTCCCAGCCGACGCCCCGGTCCAACCGGATCGGTGCGGGACGCTCAGCACGGCCTCCGAACCACGCACGGCCGGGGAACTCCGGTCAGGAAACTCCGGCAGCGGACAAGGAGAGTTCGGGCAGGGAATTCGGTCAGGGAACTCCGGTCCGGGTGCGTCAGCCCCAGCTGAGACCGGTCGTGAGCACGAGATTGAACGCGATCAACACCGCCAGCACCACGTAGCCCGCGACCGGGTGGCGCGGCAGGACCGGCGGCGCCTCGGCCAGCCACTGACCCTTACGGAACATCATCGACATCGGGGCATAGACCCCGACCGCGATCGCCCCGGCGACGACGGCAGCCAGTCCGTCCACACCGATGCTGGGACTCAGCAAGATGTACACGATCACCAAGACCACGCCCGCGACGGTGCCGTAGACCCACGGCCAGACCGAGATCGCGCGCCGATCATCGAGGCTGGAGCTCAGTTCAGCGACCGGGGTGGCGAACAGCCGCGCGGTCAGGAACAGTCCGCCGATGCCGACGGCGGTGGAGGCGAACAACACCCAGCGCGGCAGACCCCACAACGTGAACGCCTGTGCCGTGTCCCCGGCCGAGAAGATGCCAGCGATCATGAAGTAGCCGACGCCCTCCTCGATGCTGGCGAACACGGTCCACAGCCAGACCAGTCTCCAGTACGGCCGCCCGCGGAACGGTCGGACCGCCCGGTCCACCGCGACGCCGAGAAACCCGCTGACCAAACTGAACAGCGGACCGGTGATCGCGGTGACGGCCGCGGCACCGGCCGGTGGCTCGGGCACGTATTCCACCGCGAATGGCAGCTGGACAGGTCGATAGCCGAGCAGAGCCCCGGCGACCGCATGACTGCCCTCGTGCAACAGAACCATGATCGTTGCACCGGTCACGAACGCGACGGCGCCGTTGCGAATGAGGGTCGCCCGATCGGTCACTGGCAGAGAACCCATGGCAGGAGTCTTGCAGCTTCCTGGCAGGAAACTTGCAGCTTTCTTGAACTGGCTTCCGGCCTGCCGTCGGTCAGCACGTCCGCCGGTAGGCGTGAAATCCGACGAAGAAGTTCTGCTATCTGTCGGTAATCCGTGGGTCGAGTCCGGACGAGGGGCAAGGTAGGTCGGCCGTTCACGCGGCTTCCCACTCGTCCTCGCCGTTGTCGTCTTCGGGTAGTTGCATGCGGAACAGGGCTTGGACGCATTCGTGGAGGTCGAATCGTTCGCCGCTCCAGCGGGGCCGGATCCGGGTGGCGTCGGGATGGTCGAACCCGTCGATGCCTTCGATGATGGTCTCGAACGCGGCGTGCCGTGCCGGGGCTTGTTGGGCGAGGAGGCAGGCCAGGGCTTCGGCGTCGTACCAGTCCTGATGTGGTCGCCCGTCGGGCATCGTGAAGTCCCACCGGTGCGCCGCTGTCGGTGTGTCGGTGCGGATGATCGACATGCCGCCTTCGTGGACGGCGGTGTGGTGGAACGCACACAGCAGGATTAGGTTGTCCAGGTCGGTCGGTCCACCGTTGGACCAGGCCACGATGTGG
>JBBSQJ010000102.1:0-14108 GCA_038257965.1 Propionibacteriales bacterium | reverse complement strand
CGAGCCGGCGATCGCGCCGCCGAAGATGTAGGTGAACATTGCCAAGAAGATGACCGGCTGGACCGTAACATCGATCAGGGCCTCGGGCGTACGCCAGGTCTTGATCAGACTGCGCTTGGCGATGACGACGACGTGCCGGAGGTAGCCGATCAGGCTTCCGGCGGCCGGACCCTCGGGATCCAGTGCCGGTGCCGGTCGGGACTGCACCCCGCGCTCGATGGTGTGAGTGGCGCTCATGCCGCCTTCCCTTCCGTGTGGCGTATTGCGGTGTCGTTGCTCGGAGTTTCTTCGCCGGCCCGGCGGCCGGTGAGGGTCAGGAACACCTCGTCAAGACTCGGCAGGTGCAAGGACAGTTCGGTGACCGCGATGCCTTCCTCGCTGAGCCGATGGACCGTGCGCGGCAGGCTCTCCTCACCGGGCACCGGAACGGAGAGTTCGTTGCGGCCCGACAGCTCGGGAACGCCGGAGCCGACCTCGGCCAGGATCCGAGCCACGTCCTCGAGCCGGTCAGCATCGGTCGGTCGAACGGCGATCTGTTGACCGCCGACGATGCGCTTCAGGCCCTCCGGGGTGTCGTGGGCGATCACCCGGCCGTGGTCGATCACGCTGATCTCGTCGGCCAGCGCGTCGGCCTCGTCGAGATACTGCGTGGTGAGCAGCACCGTCGAGCCCTCGGTCACCAGGTTGCGGATTACATCCCACATGTCTTCGCGCTTGGCGGGATCCAGTCCCGTGGTCGGCTCGTCGAGGAAGATCACGGCCGGCCGGCCCACCAGGCCGGCGGCGAGATCCAGGCGGCGGCGCATGCCGCCGGAGTAGGTCTTGGCCATCTTGTTG
Source organism: Propionibacteriales bacterium (assembly GCA_038257965.1). GTDB lineage: Bacteria > Actinomycetota > Actinomycetes > Propionibacteriales > Propionibacteriaceae > Microlunatus. The sequence continues at coordinate 13,271 of JBBSQJ010000102.1, read as the reverse complement.
GCCGCGTGACTCAGGTCGAACCAGGCGAGCAGCTCGGCCGCCCGACTCTTGGCTTGCCGTGTGCTCAGATTGAGCAGCTGCGCGATCATCACGAGGTTCTGGGTGCCGGTGAGGTCTTCGTCGACCGAGGCGTACTGACCGGTGAGTCCGATGGTGTTGCGGACCTGCTGCGGCTCGCGCAGCACGTCGTAGCCGCCGACCCGGGCGGTGCCAGCGTCGGGTTGCAGCAAGGTAGCGAGGACGCGGACGGCGGTGGTCTTGCCTGCCCCGTTCGGGCCGAGCACGCCCAACACACTGCCCTGACGTGCGGTCAGGTCGACCCCGTCCAGGGCTTGAGTGGAACCGAACCGCTTCTTCAGCCCGGTAGCTTCGATTACGTTCATGACATCATCGTGACATCACTTGCTGACATCACGCGCACACGGCGCTGTCATACGCCTGTCGCGATGTGCGGTGCAGCGGACTCGCGGCAAAGCCCGATGGCGGCCGGATCGGTAGGGTTTCCGCGTGGTCGACGTCCCTCCAACGCTGCGCGTCCGGGCCGACGGGCGACCTTTGTTCGAAGATTGGTTGGCTCGCGCGCCCCGGCTGAGCGACGACTTGATCAGCGAGTGGCGGCTTCGGGTCGACGGGCCCACGATGTCCGGCAACTGCGCCATGGTGGTGCCGGTGCGGACCGACGACGAGCGGGCCGGCGTGCTGAAGATCAGCCTTCCGCACTGGGAGGCCCAGACCGAACACCTGGCGCTGCGGGCGTGGCAGGGTGAGGGCGCGGTCGAGTTGTGGCGCGCCGACCCGCACCGGTTCGCGCTGCTGCTGGAGCGGGCCCGGCCCGATCGCGACCTGCGCGACCTCGACGTGCTCGATGCGTGCGAGGTGGTGGCGAGTCTGTACGGCCGGCTGCACCGTGCGCCCTTGCCGCAGCCCCGACGGCTCAGTGAGCTGTGCCGGGAGTGGACCGACCGACTGCCCCTGCTGTCCAAGGCCAACCTGATCTCGCGGCGCTTCGTCAGCCAGGCAGGAAAGCTGATGCAGGACTTCGCCGACGACCCCCAGACCGATGCTGCACTGATCCACAGCGACCTGCACTTCTCCAACGTGCTCGCCGCCGAACGCGAGCCCTGGCTCGTGATCGACCCCAAGCCACTATCGGGGGATCCCGCCTACGAAGTGGCTCCGCTGCTATGGAACCGGTGGGAGGAGGCGATGACTACCGCCTCGCCGCGGGAGGCGCTGCTCGACCGACTGTTCGCCGTGGTCGACCTGGCCGAGCTGGACGAGGACCGGGTCCGCAACTGGATCGTCGTCCGGGAAATCTGCAACGTGCTGTGGAGTTACGAAGACCACCTCCGCGACGGCGTCCCGATCCAGCAGGACCAGGTGACCACCGCCACCACCATCCTCAAGGCCGTCCAGCGCTGATCGTCGACTGGCCACTTGTCCAACAACCATCACCAGCTACGCGCGCGAGTTCATGCAGGCATGATCGTCATTGTCCGATCCGGAGCATCACTTTGCTGCTACCCGAATCGGGATCGCCGGCAACCTGCATTGCGGCAGCAGCCTCATCGAGATCGAACACGTGCGTCATCAACGGTGAGACGTCGAGGCCTTGCGCCATGGCCTTCAACGCGTCGGTGATCTCGTCGACGAAGCGGTATGAACCGATCCACGTGATCTCGCGGGTGACCAAGCCGCCGATCGGGTACGGCGCAGCCGCCCCGGGCAGGTTTCCCACCTGAACGACCGTGCCGCCCCGAGCGGTGGCCATCAGAACGGCGCCAACGGCCTTGGGTGAGCCCGAGGCTTCGAATACAACCTCAACATCGGCCGGCAGCGAGTCGCGGACGACGTTCACGACGCTGCCCGCACCCATGGCTGATGCCACCGCCAAGGCGGAGTCGTCGACATCGGCTGCGGTGACGCGACGCGCTCCGGCGCGCAGTGCCGCCGCGATGACCAAGCAGCCGATCGGTCCGGCTCCGTTGACCAACACGTCGAGCCCGGCCAGTCCCCCGGCACGGCGCACGGCGTGCATCGCCACCCCGAGCGGTTCGGCGAGAGCACCGCTCTTGGTGTCGACCGCTTCGGGCAACGGCCGGATCTGGTCGGACCGGACAACCTTGCGCTGGCAGAACCCCCCGTCGGTGTGTGGAAGGAAGGCTGCCGAGCCGAAGTAGCGCACCTGCGGGTACAGGTTCGTCCGGCCGGCGATGCGCTCCGGCAACTGTCCGTCGCCGACCAGGGTGGCCGGATGGACGGTGACGGGCTGGCCGACGCTCAGTCCCGTCACCCCTGTACCGAGTTCGGCGATGCGGCCGGCCACCTCGTGGCCGAGCACCATCGGCTCGCGCAGGATCGCCGTGCCGGAGGCGCCGTGTCGCCAGTAGGACAGATCCGATCCACAGATGCCTCCCCACTCCACGGCGATCATCACCTCGCCACGACCCACAGCCGGCTCCGGCCAGTCCTCGACGCGGAGATCCCCGGCGGCGTGGACGACAACGGCCTTCATGCCGCGTCCTCGAGGCGAGTGAGATCTCGGCCTCCGACCTCGGGAGCGAGCACGGCCGACACCAAGGTGATCAGCGAGTAGCCGATGATCATCGCCGCCAGCGGCCACCACTGTCCGGTGACCGCTGTGAGGGTAGCGGCCAGCACCGGTCCGATCGCGGTCGCCAAGATGCCGCCGATCTCCTTGGCCAGGGCCAACTGGGTGAACCGGGTGCGGGCGCCGAAGAGCTCTGCCATGGTCACGCTCTCCAGCGAGAACAGGGCAAGAACACTCAGGTTCAGGCCAACGACCATGGCGACGGTGATTGCTGTCGGGTTACCCGTGTTCATCAGGTAGAGCATCGGCACCGCCCACAACGCGGCCAGAATCGTGAACACGATGTAGAGCGGGCGCCGGCCGAACTTGTCACCGAGCAAACCGACCAGGGGCACCGTCACAAAGCCGACGAGCGAGCCGATCAAGATGGCGTTGGTACCCACGATCTTCTCGACGAGCAGCGTCGTCGCGATATAGCCGACCATGAAGGTCTGGATAACGCCCGAGTTGCCTGCCTGCCCGAAACGCAACCCCAGAGCGAGGAAGAAGGAGCGACCCTTGCGCTGGTGCAGGGCCGCCTCGATGGTGGAGGTGTCCTTGAGTTCGCCCGCTACTTCGCGGGCAGCCAACTCGGTCTTGGACAAGGCAACTCCGTCGACCACGTCGGGGCGAGCCTCGAAAACCGGGCTCTCCTTCATACGAAGTCGAATCCACACGGCGAGCACCAGCAGGATGAAACTGCCCAGGAAGGGAATGCGCCAGCCCCAACTGAGCAACTGCTCGTCGGAGAGGACGGAGATCAAGATGGCCCAGATCGCCGTGGCCGCGAGGGTGCCGGAATTGGTCCCCAAAGCGACCAGCGAGGCCACGAAGCCGCGCCGCTTCACCGGAGCGGACTCGGCCAGCATCACCGTTGCGCCGGAGATCTCGGCTCCGGCCCCGAACCCTTGGACTAGACGCAGGACCACGAGCAGGATCGGCGCCAAGATGCCGATCGTGTCGTACGTCGGCAACACTCCGATCAGAGTGGTTCCCATACCCCATCAGAGCAATCGTCAGATACAGCACCCTTTTCGGGCCGATCCGGTCCCCCATCCGTCCGAAGAAGATCGCGCCGGCCAGGCGAGCTACGTACCCCACGCCGTAAGTCCCCATGGCAGCGATCAAGCCGATCGCCGGGCTGACCTCGGGAAAGAAGATCTTGTTGAAAACCAGCGCAGCAGCCAGCGAATAGAGCTGGAAGTCCATGAACTTTATGGCGGTGCCCAGCCACCCTGACACCGCAACGACGGCGAGGTCTTTGGTGGTGCGCTTTTCGGGGACTGGCACCGCTGGTGCAGCAGACTCAGTCACGCTCTGCCCCTTTTGCAGAATGCAACACAAATGCAAGTGAGCATTCACACAAACACCGACGCCACCCGATGTCAAGGTCGAGTACACGATCACGGGCGGCTGCTACGCGCCGCGCCGCGACTAGACGAATGTCCGAAGTCGCCTGCGCGCGGCCGCGTACAGGCTAGACCGACTGTCGGGGGCTGTGGTAGACGGGCACCTCTTGGGAACGCTGGTGACCGGCTTCACCTCCGATCCGTCCGCCGTACGGCCGTCCGTGGTCGGCGTGCTCGAGGCGGTAGTAGATCATCGACCACGATCCGATGTCGATCCGCGAACCCGTTCGCAGCACCTGACTGTGACCCGGCTGACCGTCGACGCGACCGACCCGACGACCGTTGACCCGGCACGGCACGGAACCGGTCGCGACCAGGACGTACTCGTCTCGCTCGTCTCGCCGGATCTCGGCTTGGTGGGACTCGATCCCGTCGAGCACGAGATGGCGATCAGGTGCACTGCCGATGGTGGTGACGCCACCGGCGCGCAGGTAGAACACGTAGGTCTCCTCACCCGGCAGCGGGTTCTCGCTACCAGCGAAGAACAGCCTCGGCCGTCCCCCGCTCTGGGGATCGTTCGTCGTGGTGACCCGACGAGGCAAGCGCCGGAAGGTCGGCGCCACCGGCCACGGCGTCAGCGGTGGCACGAGCGAGGCCAGGGAGACGCCCGACCTGGGGCCGCGAACCGTCCGCAACAGCGTCGACAGCGATCCCAGTCGGACGTGCCGAGAACCGATCACCCACCGCGCTAGCAGACTCGGCCGCACGTCGCCCACCGTGGCGACGAGGCCGTCGGGGCCGTCGATCGACGCCTGCAGACCCTGGATGGCGAGCGCGCGCCCGAGTTCGCGGAGCACCCGGGCGCCACCGGCGCGATCGGTCGCCCCGATCGCGTCGACGACGATCCGCAGCTTGCCGCCACGACCCGTCACGGTCCCGCTGATCGGCACCGGCTGGATCCCCGGGCTGGTCGCGGGGGCAACCGAGAACTGCAGATCCGCTTCGACCTTGATCACCGCTCAGCCCCTCAGGCGGTCGGAGCCCTCGAACTGGTCGTCGCTGGTGGTCACTCGAACGGTGCCGTTCAGCTTCCAGGTGGCCCGTGGGGCATCCGCGCCGGTGTCGCGTGGCACTTCGATCTCCATCTCCACGAAGCTGTAGTTGATCGCGGCGCCGCGGCCGGTCAGATACGACCAGAGATCCTGACCCAGCTCGGTCCAGGACTTCTGCTCGCTGGGGTCCAACTGCGCCGGCCTCTGGTCGGCGCTTGCCTGAGCTTGCGTCATGTTCTGCTCCTTCTGATTTGTTTGTGTCGAAGAACAGTTCTTCTCAGGGGGCCGCTCGGATGCAGTGTGATGACTTTCATCGTGGAGCGGCGCCTGTCCCGCCTGGGCCATGCGCAGATATCGCCCGTCGCAGCGCCGGTCGGGCATTGGGTCGTGCTGGCGCCGGGATCAGACCGCCACGAGAATGTGCAGGGTGCCGCTCAGTTCACCGGTTTCCAGCAGCTGACGCATCCGGTCCGATTGCCGCTCCGCCGTCTGCCATCGAGGGTCATCACCGTGGCGGCGTCGTAGCTCGGTTTCGACCGCGGTCGCAGCATGTTGCCAGGTCGGCGCGACGGCGGCGAAGTCGCCGGCCCGTCCGCTGCTCTCGACGCGCAGCAGGGCTGCGTCGAGGAGATCCGCGAGCGTGTCCTCGGTCGGAAAGGTGTTGCCGTCGGGCGATTCGTGGCGAAGGTTCCCCCGGTGGGTTGCCGTATAGACGAGGAGCGCAAAGCGCGCGCCCGGGTGGAGCACCCGGCGGAGTTCGCCGAGGTACGCGGCCTGGTCGCGAACGGTGCAGAGCACGCCGAGGCTCCACCCGGTTTCGATCGCCCCGGTCGCGATCGGCAGTGCGGTGGCCGCCCGGACGGCGGGCAGCCCGAACAACGACCGTGCCGCGCGGCAGGCTCCGGCCTCGGGATCGGTCAGGACGGGCGCGACGCCGGCTTCCCGGGCTGCGAAGGCGGCCGGACCGCCGACCCCGGCACCGCAGTCCAGAAACGTCCGGCCGGGTGTGGGATCCAGATGGTCGAGAAACCAGTGCAGGACGCCCGGGCTGCTGCTGCCGCGGCAGCCGGCCGGGATGGCGTAGGCCGGCCCGAGGTCCGCGGCGACCTCCGCGGTCCACCCGGCGACCGTGTCGAACTCGGCCGCCATCGGGTCTGCCGGACTCACCCGGGATTCCCGAGAGCGGACCGGATGCGCCGTCCGGTCTCGGCCTGAACTTCGGCTGCCACCCTCACCCCACGGGCAGAGGCCAGCCCGGACAGGTTCACACCGGCAACCCCATCGACGGCGAGCAACTCGACCGCCTCTGCGACGGCGGTGATGATCCCGGCTTCGACCGGATCGTCGGCACCGAGCACGGTCTCCACCCGGGACGGCTCGATCTCGAGGCCCGGCAAAGCACCCAGCACGGCGGCCGAGCGCTCGTCGGTGAACACAGCCACCGACGCGACGACCGGCATGGTCAGTCCGACCGATCGGGCCGCGTCGAGGAAGTCGGCCACCTTGGCGCTGGTCGCGACATGGTTGAGCACCCCGATCGCGGCTCCCCCCTGCTGCTTGTGGACCAGGCGTTGGGGACGAAGCCGGATCGGGCGGGCCGTCGGGGTCTCGGCGACCGCGACCGGCAGTCCAAGCGAGGCTGCCAAGCCGGCCAACCTGGTCCCGTCCAGGTCGAATACCTGGGTGAGGTCGGGACGGACGTCGAACGCGCGCCCGTCACCGGTGACACACAGCACCGTGGCCAACTGGTCCAAGGCCAGCGCTCGAAGCTCCTGTTCGAGCGCGATCCGGTTGCGGTCCCGGCAGGCAAGCGTGACCCACGGCGTCCCGCCCGCATCTGCGATCAGCCGGGCGAGCGTGCTGGGCGGGTAGTCGGGTCGGTCCTGGTGGTCGCCGACCAGCAGCGCATCGCAGCTCGGGGCCAGCAGACGTGCGGTGGCGCGCAGCGTGTCCGCGTCTGCTGGCGGTGTGCTGAGATCGGTCAGGACAAGCGGCACCTGCATCGGATCGGGCCCGATCGTCAGATCCGGTGACATGGGCTCGGGCAGAACGGCCAGCTCCACGAATGCGCAAGGCGCCGCGACCATCTCGCAACCGCCATCGGACCGGACTCCGCCGCAAGGGCCGTACACCATCCGTTTCGGACAGCCGACCACGCGCAGTTCAGGACCGTACTGCATGATGCCAGCCTGCCAGCGACCCCAGGACCGCAGTGACCAGGTGTCGGTTCAACGCCGGTCGCGTCGCGTCGGCGGCACCCGCACTGGCGACGTGGCACACGGGTGGACCGGATGCTGCACTTCCGCGATCGGGTTGCGCGCCCGGCCCGACGAGTGCGGGCGCGCAGACCGCATCAACACGCAACCTCGCTGTACGGGACTGGAACGATATCCGCGACGAGAAAGTCGTCAGGCGGAGCTGCGGAACTGGTCGACCCAGGTGTCACCAGGCGTAGTCCTCCGGGGCGGTCTTGCGCCCGGGGAACAGCTCGTCCAGGCGCCGCAGCTGTTCCTCACCGAGCTCGAGCTCGACCGCCGGCAGCGCACTGGTTAGTTGCTCGCGGGTTCGTGGTCCGATGATGGGAGCCGTCACCGCGCGGCGGGTGAGGAGCCAACCCAAGCCCAGTGTGGCGGGTTCGGTGCCGATCTCGGCCGCGAGCTTCTCGTAGCCCTCGATCGCCTGCCGGTGGGCCGCCAGACTCTCGGCGGCTCGCCCCTCGAGGCGGCGAACCCCGGCCTCGGTCTTCTTGATCACGCCACCGAGCAGTCCGCCGTGCAGCGGTGACCACGGAATGATTCCCAAGCCGTAGTGCTCGGCGGCCGGAGCCACCTCCAGCTCGATCTCTCGCACCAGCAGGTTGTAGAGGGACTGCTCGCAGACCAGACCCATCATGTTGCGTCGAGCGGCCGCGGCCTGGGCGTCGGCGATGTGCCAGCCCGCGAAGTTGCTGCTACCGGCGTACAGGATCTTGCCCGCCTGGATCGCCACGTCGATCGCCTGCCAGATCTCCTCCCACGGCGTGTTCCGGTCGATGTGATGGAACTGGTACAGGTCGACGTAGTCGGTCTGCAGCCGGCGCAGGCTCGCGTCCAGGGCCCGGCGGATGTTCAGGGCGGAGAGCTTGCCGTTGTTCGGCCAGTCGTCCATGTCGCCGTACAGCTTGGTGGCCAGCACCGTTCGCTCTCGGCGCCCGCCGCCACCGGAGAACCAGCTGCCCAGGATCGTCTCCGTCTCACCGGGCTCGGTGCCGTAGCGATTGGCGGTGTCGAAGAAGTTGATGCCCGCCTCGTGGGCGGCCTCCATGATGTCGTGGGCGTCGGTCGGGGACGTCTGGGGTCCGAAGTTCATGGTGCCGAGGCAGAGCCGCGATACCTGGAGGCCGGTACGGCCGAGATAGGTGTACTCCATGTCTGAATCCTTTCACTCCGTGATCGGCGCCATCACGCGCACCCCTCGACTCGGCCTGGCGTCAGCGCCGGCCAAGCCGGATGCCCAAGGCGGCGCCAACCGCTCACCCGAGTCGCGCTCGTTCGCGCTCCATCACCACGATCGGGACTGATCCGCGCACCTCCTGGCTCACGATCCGGTAGCCGCGACGGACGTAGAAGGCCTGGTTGAACCCGCTTCTGGCGCCGGTCACCAGGACCGAGCGGGTGACGTCCGGTGGTGCGGCCGCCTCGATCTCGTCCAGCATCCGGCGCCCAAGACCCGTGCCCTGAAGATCGGGTGCGACCATCAGCCGTCCGACGAACCACGCATCGTCTCCCTGGCGCCGGCCGAGCACGGACCCGACGAGCCGACCGGCCCGCCGAGCCACCAGGCACGCTGTCGTCGCGATCAGCTCCTCGACAGCGGCCAGATCGTCGGTGAGCGGCGGAAAGTCGTACGAGTCGTGCAGTCGGCCCTCGGAGACGTACGCGGCCCGCTGCAGCGTGAGCAGCTCACCGGCGTCGGCCGCCACTGCTCGCTCGAGCACGATCGGTGCCTGGTCGGCCGGGAGCAGGTCGGGTCGCCGTTCGCGGGTCAGTTCGACGGCCCGCTCCCGGCGCCACGCCCCGATCCTGCCGTGATGGCCGGAGAACAAGATCTCGGGCACCTCGAGCCCCCGCCAGGTCGGCGGCTTGGTGTACAACGGATACTCCACCAGCCGGGAATTGGCCTCGGAGTGGGACTCCTCCGTGAGCGACTGAGGATTGCCGATCACACCGGGGAGCAGACGGACGACGGCCTCGATGATCGCCAGCGCAGCGACCTCGCCCCCGTTCAGGACGTAATCACCGATGCTCACCTCGTCGACCCGGGTACGACGTCGCGCGTCCGCGGCCACCCGCGCGTCGATGCCCTCGTAGCGCCCGCAGGCGAGCACCAGATGTTCCTGCCCTGCCAGCTCGTCGGCGAGACGCTGATCGAACCGGCGGCCAGCGGGCGACATGATCAGCAGTCGGCTGTCGTCGCGGACGAGCGTGTCCAAGGCCTCGCCCCACGGCTCGGGCCTCATCACCATGCCGGCACCGCCGCCGTACGGGGTGTCGTCGACCGTGCGGTGCCGGTCGTGCGTCCATTGCCGCAGGTCGTGCACACCGAGCCGGACCACACCAGACTCGATGGCCTTGCCGACCAGGGACAGGCGCAACGGGTCCAAGTAGTCGGGAAAGATCGAGACGACGTCGATGCGCACCGACCAACCGTGTCACACGGTCGGCGGTCCCCCGGAAAGTGTGCTCCTGTTGCAGTCCCGTGCGGCGTGTCGCTGCAGGAGGTGCACAGTTCCCGGGGCGGGGGCTGGGGCGGGGGCTAGCGCTGGGGTGGGGCGGCGGCGACAGCGTTGATCAGGGTCGAGGTGAAGGCCTTGTCGTCGCGGGTGCGGACGTAGGCGTTCACCGCGTCGTAGAAACCCTGCTGGAACGCCGGGCTCATGGCCTCCCCGTGCACGATCGACCAGAGCACCCGGGAATTGCGGAGGGCGGTCGAGGCGGACTGCTGATACGGCGTCAGCGAACTCACGTCCACGTCGGTCCGGACCGGGACCGACCCCTTCGCCTTGCTGAAGGCCAGCTGGATCGTCGGGTCCGCGACGACGGTCAAGAAGTCGGCGGCATTCTTGGCGTTCGTCGCGGAGCGGGCCTGCACGAAGGTGTCGACGACGGCGACGTAGGTCGCCTCCGTGCCTGGGAACGGCACCTCGTGGAAGGTCCGGCCGTCCACATCGCTGTTCTTGACCAGCTCTCCGAACGCGGAGTCGTTCATGGTTTCAAACGCACAACCGCCGTCACCCAACTTCTTGGTCGCCTGGTCCCAAGACAGACCCGCCGCCGCCGGATCGACCAGGTCCAGTGCCTTGTCGAACTCATCCAGCGCCTTCTTGACCTGACCACCATTCCAGTGGAAGCGATCCGCCACGATCTGGTCCCAGCCCTCGGGGCCGACGACCGACAACAAGATGTTCTCGAACAGTGCGGCTGTGGTGAAGGAGTCCTTGGCGCCGACGCACAACGGAACGGCACCGGAGGCCTTCACCTTCTGCATATCGTCGAGCCACTTCTGGACGGTGTACCCGTTGCGCGGCGGGGTGACGCCTGCCTTCTGCAACACGTCCAGGTTGAAGAAGAGCATATTGCCCCGGTGCGAACTGGTCGGCACCCCGTACTGCGCTCCACCCACCGTGAGACCGTCGAGGATGGTCTGCGGCAGTGCCTTGTCCATCCCGGTCTTCTTGATCACCGAGCTGACGTCGGCGACCTGGCCCTGGCCGACATAGGCCTCCAGCGCGCCGGAGGGGAAGGTCTGCCAGACGTCCGGGGGATCCCCGGCGAGCAGCCGCTGGGCGAGCACGACCTGAGCATTGGCCCCGCCGCCGCCGACCACCGGCGCGTTGACCACGCTCACGTTCGGGTCCTTGGCCTTGAACCCGTCGATCAGTACGTTCAGGGCCTCCTGCTCCGAGCCCGAGGTCCACCACGAGATCAGCTCGAGCTGATCGGTCGGCTCGGTGCTGCCCTGGTTCTCGGTGCCGCAGGCGGCCAGACCCATGATCAGCGTCAACGAGGTAGCCACCGCGGCCAGCGCGCGCCGGCTCATCGCGCCACCTCCTTTTCCGCGGCCGAACTGATGTGGACGTCTTCCTTGGCTCTCAAGTCGTAGAAGGCGAACGAGGCGACCACGGCGAAGCAGACGGCCGGGATCAAGAACGAGAACGAGGCGCTCGTCGCATCCAGCACGCGGCCCTGGATGACCGGCATGATCGCGCCGCCGACGATGGCCATCACCAGCCCGGCCGCACCGAACTTCGTCGCCGGGCCGAGTCCGGTCAGCGCCACGCCGTAGATGGTCGGGAACATCAGCGACAGGCAGAACGAGACCAGGACAAGCGCGACGACTCCGCTCAAGTTGGGCACGAACATCGCATAGAGGCAGAGCAGCACGGCGAGCCCCGCCAACGCGGCGAGAGCCTTGGTCGCTCGGATGCGACCAATCACCCACGTCATCACGAAACGGGAGATCAGAAACAGGATCAGGCTGATCTGCAGCACCAGTCCGCCGAGCGCCAACGATCCGTTCAAGGCCTGTTGGACGTAGGCGATGATGTAGGTCCAGGTGCAGACCTGGGCGGCAACGTTGAAGAACTGGGCGATCACCCCGAACCGGTAGCGCCGGCTGCTCCACAAGATCTTGAACATCGCGCCGGCGCCGACGTCGCCGACATCGGGAAACTCCTCCACGATCTTGGGCGATTTCTGCACCGCGATCAGGATCCAGATCACACAGAGCAAAAGCCCGAGCCCGATGTAGGGGCCCATCACAGCGGCCAGTTGCCCGGCCCTGATCTCGTGTACCTGTTCCGGGGTGGCCGACGCGAGATCGACCGGCGCGTCCAGCTTCGGCAGGATCAGCGCGGTCGCCAGCAGCACGCCGATATTCGTGCCCACCGGGTTGAACGCCTGGGCGAGGTTGAGCCGTCGGGTCGCGGTCTTCTCCGGCCCGAGCGACATCACGTACGGGTTCGCCGACGTCTCCAGGATCGAACAACCCGCAGCCATCGCGAACAGGGCGACCAGGAAGGCCTCGTACGTCATGATCTTGCTGGCGGGATAGAACAGGAACGCACCCGCCGCCGCCAGCGCCAACCCGGTCAGCAGACCCACCTTGTAGCCGAACCGCTCGTTGATGAACGCCGCCGGCAGGGCCAGCAGGAAGTACGCTCCGAAGTAGGCCAACTGGACCAGGCTCGCCTGGAACGTGGACATGTCGAAGATCCGCTTGAACCCGGCGACCATCGGCGTGGTCAGGTCAGCGGCGATGCCCCAAGCCGTGAAACATCCGATGATGGCGGCGAACAGCAAGCCCATCCCGGGATAGACCCACCTGGTGCTCTGGCTGCCGCCGTCGACCGGTGGGCTGGACTCCTCGTTCGACACTGTCTGCGCCATCGCCTCGATCTCCTCGTCGTCGCGGACCGTCCCCCGATGGTCGCAAGGTGATGCGGATCACCTCGATGGCGACTGACGCTACTCCATGATCGCGTCGGCGGCGTCGTTTCCCACGACAGCAATTCGAACGTGGTCGAGATCTCCGGCAGGCAGGGCGCACAGCGCGCGCGACCTGAGGCTCAGCCGTCGAGCAGGCCAGGGACGTCGGCCAGCCGCAGCGTGCGCGCGTCGAGGTCGACCCCGGGAACGATCGCGGTGACGAACGGGATGAGATGACGCTTGTGGGGCTGGTCGGTCTGGACCTCGAGCAGATCCTGCTCCGGCAGATGGAGCACGTCCACGACCGGACCGACGATCGCGCCATCGGCGCCGAGCACCGTCAGTCCGATGAGCTGGCGGTCGAAGTACTCCTCGGGGTCGCCGGGCCGCTCGGCCGGATCGACATCGGTGACCAGATGGATGCCAAGCGCCCGTTCCGCGGCGGTGCGATCGGCGAGCTCGGCAAACAGCACGAGCAGTCGACCACTGTGAAAGCGCGACGAGACCACCCGAAAGGTCTTGGTGGTGTCTTCGCCCCGCAAGACCTCACCGGTCGCAAAGCGACGCTCCGGCTCGTCGGTGCGGACGTCGACAAACACCTCGCCGCGAATGCCGTGCGGTCGCCCGACGACGCCGACTCTGACTTCTCGAGTCGGCTCGCGCCCGCTCCGCACCTGAGGACTCTCACTTTCTTCCTCACTCACCGCCACGGCCCCCACTCGCTACCGCAGCCGAGCACGGCCGCTCGTTCGGTCGGAAGAGAGAGCCCGGCGCTGCGCTTACCGACGCTCGCCGACCTTCTCGAGTCGGCTCG
>JBBSQJ010000101.1:0-14419 GCA_038257965.1 Propionibacteriales bacterium | reverse complement strand
TGCCGGGCTTCTTCCAGATCGCGCTCGGCACGACCCAAGGCATCGACGCCGTGCTCGAGGCGGCCCGAAGTCATGCCGGGCTGGGTTGGCACGAGCACCACGCGGACGTGCACGACGGATGCGAGCGGTTCTTCCGCACCATGTACAACGCCCACCTCGTCAACGAGTGGCTGCCGGCATTGGACGGCGTGGTCGACAAGCTCGAGCGTGGCGCTACCGTGGCGGACGTAGGGTGCGGACACGGAGCCTCCACCGTGATCATGGCGCAGGCGTTCCCGCACTCGACCTTCACCGGCTTCGACTATCACGAGGCCTCGATCGAGACCGCGCGTACCCGGGCCGGGGACGCCGGCGTGGATGACCGCGTCAGTTTCGAGACCGCGTCGGCGACCGAGTTCTCGGGAACAGGATTCGACCTCGTCACCACCTTCGACGCGCTGCACGACATGGGCGACCCGGTTGGCGCCGCGCGGCACATCCGCGGCGCCGTTGCTCCGGATGGCACCTGGATGATCGTCGAGCCGATGGCCGGAGACAGGGTCAGCGACAACCTCAACCCGGTCGGGCGGGCCTACTACGGTTTCTCCACCCTGTTGTGTACGCCGTCTTCGCTCTCCCAGGAAGTCGGCCTCGCGCTCGGCACCCAGGCGGGGCCCGCACGCATCCGCGCTGTGGTATCGGAAAGTGGCTTCACCCGATTCGCCTCGGTCGCGCAGACCCCGTTCAACCGCGTGCTGGAGGTCCGGCCCTGAAACGACGGGTCACCGGGGAGCCGAATCCGTCCATGAAGAGGTCAGCAAGGACGGGCGGTGACACCCCTTCTCGGCGGTTCCAGGTGCCGGTTGGCTCAGCAGGTTTTCAGCCCAGCCGCTGGTGCAGGTAACACCAACGCCACGTCTCGCCCGGCTCGAAGCTGCGCATGACAGCGTGCCCGGACTCTTGGAAGTGGCGTGTCGCATGGTGACCGACCGAGGAATCGCAACAACCGACGTTGCCGCAGCTCAGGCAGATCCGCAGGTGCACCGGACGGGTGCCTTCGCGGATGCAGTCCTCGCACCCGTCCGACAGCGGACGGGCGTCGACCGCTGCGTCCTCCAGGTCTTCACACGCACCCGCGTCGACCACTGGCACTTCCACCGGGCCACCCTCGTCGAGCTGATCGGAGCGCTGGGTCGCGATGGTCAGCATGGACTCCTCGATGTCCAGCGAACCGAGCACCTCCTCGATCACCTCATGGTCGACCGTGCCGGTGGAGCGGATCCGCAGCACCTCCGCCCGTTCGTCACCGATCGTCGAGAGTCGTAGTCGGCGATACTCCTCGGCTGGTGTCTCGGCGTCGGATCCGAGGCGTTCCCACAGAGCTTCCGGACGGGCTGCGATCCGATCCCTGACCCGCTGCACGACATCCGGATCGTCGTCGGTGGAGATCTTGTCCAGCTCCGCCAGCGCGGCGTTGCTCGCGGTCTGCAGCACCGTCGCGGCCTGCAGCGCGTCCGAACGTGGATCGGGGCCACGCAGCCCCAACCGACGGACGAGGTAGGGCAGAGTCAGACCTTGGATGAGCAAGGTGCCGGCCACCACGACCATGGCGCCGAACACCAAGACGTCCCGGTCGTTCAACGTCCTCGGAATCAACAAGGCGGTGGCCAGGGTCACGACACCACGCAGACCCGCCCAACCGACCACGATCGCGTGCGACCAGGGGATCCGTTGCGAGCGGAACTTCGCGTCGCGGGGAAGGAGTCCGAATCGTCCGCCGATCGTCCACAGCATGCGGATCGCCATCACGCCGCCCAGGACCGCCGCGCAGAATCCCGCAATCCGCGCGGCCGACAAGTCGGTGTCGGCCAGATTGATGATGATCTGTCGCGCCTGGAGACCGATCAGCAAGAAGACGGTGTTCTCCAGCAGGAACTGGATGGTCGTCCAGTTGACCCTCTCGGTGAGACGGGACAACCCACTCTGGATGACCGGGGACTTGTGCCCGAGGATGAGCCCGGCCACCACAACGGCCACCACCCCGGAGCCGTGGAAGTCGCGGAAGACGATCTCTTCCGCGAGCAGGTATGCCGTCCACGGCACCATGAACGAGATCGAGGTGTCGAAGACGGGTCGGGTGATGTGCTTGCGAACGATGGTGGCGAGCCAGGCGACGACGAAGCCCACGGCTGCGCCGCCGAGGGCCGCCACGACGAATCCAGCCGCGACGTCGAACGCGTTCACGCTGGCGGCCATCCCGACGAGGCCGACGCGTACGCAGGTGATGGCCGTGGCGTCGTTGAGGAGTGACTCACCCTCGAGGATCGTGATCAGCCTGCGCGGCAGCCCGATCCGGCGGGCGATCGTGGTGGCGGCGACGGCATCCGGCGGTGCGACGATCGCGCCGAAGGCGAAGGCCAGCGCGAATGGAACGGGGAGGATGACCCAGGTGATCAGCCCGATCCCCAAGGCTGTCACCAGGACCAGCAGGACCGACAGGTAGGCGATCGAGCGCCAGTTGCTGCGCAAGTCCATGATCGAGCTCCGGATCGCAGCCGCGTACAACAGCGGGGGCAGGAAGCCGATCAGTACGACGTCGGTGGTCAGCGCCGGTTCGTGGACGAATCCCACGAAGGACCCGGCGATGCCGACGAGCATGAGCAGTAACGGCGCGGAGAACTTGACGCGGTCGGCGAGCGCCGTCACGGCGACCACCGTGGCCGCGATGGCAAGCAGGCTCAGCGCGATGTGCACCCGGCAATGCTCCCAGACGCACGCCATCCGGTTAGGGTCGCCGGATGGGGATGGAGGACGACCCTGCCGGGTGGGCCCTGCTGACCTCGCCCGGCATCGGCGAGCTGCTCACCGCTGCGGTCGCGCACGGTGGGGGTGTGCTGCGTTCGTGGCGTGTCGACGGTGTCGATGCGGAGCCGGGTCTGCAGACGACCGCAACCTATCGGACCGAGGTGGAATGGCCGTTCGGCGTTCGGACCGAGTTGCTCGGTGTCAGTGCGCGGGTCGGCGGGGCGGCCGGCACAGATGCGGACGCGGTGATCTTCGCCGCCGGTGACCGGCAGGTGGCGGCCTGGCTCTATCCACGCGATCCGGACCTCCCCGGCCTGGTCAGAGCGGCCTTCTCCGAGGGTGTCGCGCAGCTGCTGAGTCAGCATCTGGTGCTGGGTCGACCGGTGGCGGCGGCCGACGTGCGGTTGGAGCTGGTCGGCTACCGACCTCGTCGGCGTGCGGTGTTGCGGGCCGATGTGAACGGCCCGAACGGTCTGGAGACGGTGTTCCTCAAGGTGCTCAAGGACGATGCGGTGACCCCGACCGTACGTCGGCACGAGCTACTTCGCGACGCTGGCCTGCCGGTGCCCGAGGTGGTCGCCGTGACCGACGACCAGGTCCTGGTGCTGCCCGCACTGTCCGGCCGGACGCTCGCGCGTGCGCTGTTCGACGACGGGTCGCAGCCTTGCCGCGGTGAGGCGTTGGTCGAGTTGTTGGATGCCCTCCCTGCTGCAGCAGCGGAGTTGCCGCGGCACACACCGTGGGCGACGGCGATCGGTCAGTACGGCAATACCGTCGGGGCCGCGCTGCCCGGCCTCCAGCCGCGACTGGCGGCGATCCAGGAACGCGTCGGAGCCGCGCTCGCCGTGATCCCGCCCGGCTTGGAGCCGACCCACGGCGACTTCCACGAGGGGCAGGTGTTCGTCGGCGGTGGCCGGATCGTCGGCCTGCTGGACGTGGACCGGGTCGGACCCGGGCATCGCGCGGACGATCTGGCCTGCCTGGTCGGGCATCTCGCGACGATCCAGGGGATGACAACCGAGCAGGCGCGACGGATCGACCGATTGGCTGCGAACTGGTTGACCGTTTTCGACCAGCGCGTCGATCCGGTCGAGCTCCGGCTGAAGGCGGCTGCCATCGTCGTGTCCCTGGCCACCGGGCCCTATCGAACGCAGCAGGACGGCTGGCAGCAGGCTACGGACGCCATCGTCTCTCGAGCGGAACGGCTGCTGCTCAGCGCCGGCTGACGTGGCGCAATCCCCAGGGAGCCCGAAGTCTGCGGTCTCGGTGACGACAGCCGCGCGAGTCTCCGCAGCCGTCACCGGCCCCGGATCGGGAAAACCGGCGCCGGCGACAGCGACCCAACGCATGAATTCGCCGAACCCGTCGAACCGCCCGAACGTGATCCGACGCGCGTCGACCTGCTGCAGGCGTCCAGTCTTCGAGGAGTGGGCGGTTCGGTCAGGGTCAGGGGCGCGGCGTGACTTTCCGGTGACACGGGTGCCGGTGGTCGGCGGTCCTCAGCACCGACCTCGCGTACGCGCGCTGGCCGCGAGCGGTCGGATGAAGGGTTGCCGGCGACAGCTGGAGTGGATCCACCGAGGCCAGGACGACCCCATTCACCCAGGACGTTCGCCGATCGCACAGGTTGTGGCCACGGAAGGTCCTGGCCACGTCGACATACCGGACGTCCACACCCTGCGCCCTGGCCGCGGCCGCCGTCGACCTGATCGTTTTGTCGAGGTGTGCGGTCTTGCTGCGGATCCAGGCCGCATCGGAAGCGGCGACGTACAGCGGGGCAGCGGAATTGACCCGGCAGCCGGCGGCATCGGTGGTCTTCTTGCCGAACAGCGATGGGTAGCCGGTGAGATAGATGGTGGCCCTGGGCGCTACCGCATCGATCTGGTCAAGCAGCACGGGAAGGGGCACGATGCCGGTCACGCTCGGCGCTCCGGGACCCCCCGACAGCGCTGCGATCCGCTTGCTGACCAGTGCGTCGTCGCGTGCTGCGCAACCGGGACCGCCGCCGGGCAGGGCTGCTTGCAGGCCGGGATCGGGCGAATAGACGCAGTCGCCGAAGACCAGCGCGAATCCCGCGTCGTTGCCGCCGATCGTCAGCGTGATCGTGCGGGTCCGCGAGTCGAGAGCATCGAGTTGCGGCGGCCGGGTGGTGCCCGGACGGGTCGCGACGAGATCGGAGGTGACGGCCCCGGAGCAGGCAACCGACGTCAGCCGCGCGAAGCTTCGCCGCCCGGAGTCGGCGAGGACGGCCGGGTAGCTCTGATCGAGCGACCGGTGGCAGCCACCGGCACCGCCGGTGCCCGGCGCGAAGGGCGGTAGACCCTCGCCGGACGCGTAGGAGTCGCCCAAGGCGACGTAGGCCGAACGAGCGTGGATCGGAGGTCTCGACCGGGCGACATCGGACTGACCGGCGGGCTGGGCCCCGGCGGGCTGGGCGACCAGCGTCGTGACGGCAAGCGCGAGCAGACTGAGCAGAACTGCCGCGCGGCGGCCGAGGACAGCACGGATTCTTCGACGAGCCACGGATGGTCCCTTCAACGGTTGGCCTGCGGGAAGGGACGACGAGCAGGTGCCCCGTGCGAATGCTCCACTGCCGAAGCGGTGCCGCGCAAGGGGGGCGACCGCCCAGGTGAAGGCGACCGCCGCCGGCCGTGGCGACGTGCTGGCTCGGCTCAACCCAGGTCGACGCTCGGACCCCTTCAGACGGTTCGGACCCCGTCGACGGAGTCCGAACCGTCCTGAGGGGTCCGAACGCGCTGGCGGCTGGGAGTGCCGGGTTGTCGCACGAAGAAGGTGTCCACCGATTCTGTGGATGACTGCCCACCGACCCACGATCCCGCCACCGCCGACGAACACCTGTCCCTCGTGGGAGTCGCGGGTGGAGGACGGGCAGCGCGACCGCGACGGGCTGAAGGCGGCAGCCATCGTCGTATCCCTCTGGGCCGAAGCCGATTGGGCCACATTCCTCTCCGCACCGATGACGAGCACTCCCCGCTATACGCGCAGGTAACACGTCGATCACGTACTCTGCCGCGGCAGAGCCTGTCCACTAGACTCAGCACCATTCGTCCCCGCCGACCTGACGTGTGGAACGATGCTGTAAGCGCTGCATCGCGCCGTTCGGACCGGTCTGGCCCAGCATTCGATGGGAGTTCGTATGGGCAGAGGTAGGTGGATGGCCGTCGCCGCCATGGCGACCGTGGCCTTGGTGACCGCTGCTTGTGGTGGCAGCGGCGGTGCGTCCAGCAGCCCAGCACCCGCCGCATCGAGCGAGGCGGGCGGCGGCGGCGGTGCGTCCAGCGCGGCGTTCCAGTTCGGCTACGTGCTGCCGGAGACCGGTGACCTTGCCTACCTCGGGCCGCCGCAGATCGAGGCCGTCAAGTACGCGATGTCGCTGATCAACGAGGCCGGCGGGGTCAACGGCAAGCCACTGCCGCCGGTCATCTCCGGTGACGAGGCCAACGACGCGGCGCTCGCCGCGCAGGCCGCCACCAAGCAGATCAACGACCACGTGAACGCCGTCATCGGCGCGGCGGCCACCGGCATGACGATGGCCATCATCGACAAGGTCACGGGCGCGGGCATAGCCCAGTGCTCCGGCTCCAACACCGGGGTCATCCTGACCGACTACAAGGGCAAGATGGGTCCCGACGGGAACCAGTTGTACTTCCGTACCGCACCATCGGACGCCCTGCAGGGTCCGGTGCTGGGCAACCTGATCCTGTCCGACGGGCACAGCCAGGTCGCGATCCTGGCCCGCGCCGACGACTACGGCAAGGGTCTGGCCCAGGCCACCGCGAGCGCCATCGAGGCGGGCGGCGGCACCGTCGTCATGAACGACTCGTACGACCCGAAGACGACCGACTTCTCCGGGATCGTCCAGAAGGTCAAGGCAGCCAACCCGGACACGGTCGTGACGATCTCGTTCGACGAGGGCTGGCAGCTGCTCAAGGGTCTGTTCGCGGCGGGCCTGACACCGAAGAAGGTCGGTGTATACGGTGCCGACGGCATGTCCAGCACCACCGCGCCGGCGAGCACCTGGAAGAGCGATCCGGGCATCGTGGACGGCATGAAGGGCACCGCACCGGCGTCGGTGAACAACCCGGCGTTCATCAAGGATCTCAAGGCGTTCGCACCGAGCCTGAAGGAGACCCAGTTCGCTCCGCAGGTGTTCGACTGCGTGAACATTTTCGCGCTGGCCGCCGCTCAGGCGAAGTCCAACAACCCCAAAGACTGGGCCAAAGACGTGATCGGCGTCACCAAGGACGGCACCAAGTGCACCAGCTACGCCGAGTGCAAGAAGCTGATCGACGCCGGCACCGACATCCACTATGTCGGCGCGTCCGGTGACCTGTCGTTCACTCAGAAAGGCGAGCCCGGCAAGGCCACCATCCAGATCTACGAGTACCAAGACGGTGGCAAGTTCAAGGTAGTCGGCACCAAGCTCTCCGAGGTCAGCGGCTGACCGCGTCACATCGCCGTGATGATCCACGGACTTGGCCAGCGACCGGCCCGGGCACCAGCCCCGGGCCGGTCCTGTCTGGCCTGCTGTGCGGTGGTTCAGTCTCCGACTCTGGCCAGGGTGCCCAGGTACAGCTCGACCACCTTGGGGTCGTTGAGCAGCTCCGCCCCGGTGCCGGTGTAGGCATCCCGACCCTGGTCGAGAACGTAGCCGCGGCGAGCGATCTCCAGGCACCGGCGAGCGTTCTGCTCCACCATCAGGATGGTCACGCCGGATGCGTTGATCGTTTCGATCGACTCGAACACCGAATCCTGCATGATCGGCGACAGGCCGGCCGACGGCTCGTCCAGGAACAACACCTGTGGGTCCGTCATCAGAGCGCGACCCATGGCGACGACCTGCCGCTCGCCGCCCGACAATGACCCGCACTTTTGTGTCCGTCGATCGTGGAGCACCGGGAACAAGGACGTGATGACCTGGTATCGGCCTCGGTATTCCTTGGGTCGAAGGTACAGGCCCATCTGCAGGTTCTCCTCGATGCTCAAGGAGGGGAACACATTGTTGTTCTGCGGCACGTAGCCCAGGCCACGGGCCACCAGCTTGTGCGCGGGCAGTGAGCTGATGTCTTCGTCGCCGAGCAGCACTCTCCCCGACCGCACGGTGACCAGGCCGAACATCGCCTTGATCAGGGTGGACTTGCCGGCGCCGTTGGGGCCGATGATGCCGACCAGCTCACCCCTGCTGACGTGCACGCTGCAACCGTTGAGAATGTCGACGCCCGGAACATACCCGGCGACCAGGTCGATCGCGGCGAGCACGGCCTCCTCGCCGGCTGGGACCTCGTCCGGCTCGAGCGGCTCGTCGGCTGGGACCCCGTCCGGCTCGAGCGGCTCGTCGGTCATGCCTCATCCTGCTTTCTGGGCAAAGCGCGCCGTGAGCCGAGATAGGCGTCGATCACGGCTTCGTTGGACCGGATGTCGTCCGGGCGGCCCTCGGCGATCACCCGGCCCTCGGCGAAGCAGACGATCCAGTCGCTGATGCTCATGATGACGTCCATGTCGTGCTCGACCAGGATGATGGTGGTGCCTTCGTCCCGCAGCGTCTGGATGTGGCCGAGCAGGGACTGGGTCAGCGCAGGGTTCACCCCGGCCATCGGCTCGTCCAGCATCAACAGGTCCGGCTGGACCATAATCGCCCTGGCCATCTCCAGCAGCTTGCGCTGACCGCCTGACATGGTTCCGGCGAACTGGTCGCGCATCTGCACGAGGTTGAAGCGTTCCAGCAAAGCGTCAGCGCGCGCCTCGATCTGCTTGTCCTGGCTGCGCCACAGGGGGCGGATCAGGGACGGCAGGAAGTGCTCCCCGAGCTGGCCGGTCGCGCCGAGCATCATGTTCTCCAGGGCTGTCATCCTCGTCAGCGCCTTGGTCAGCTGGAACGTGCGCACCATGCCCAGCCGGGCGATCCGGTTCGCCGGCTTGCCGGCGATGTCCCGGCCGTCGAAGCGCCACGTGCCGGTGGTCGGCTTGTCGAATCCGGAGAGGACGTTGAAGAACGTCGACTTGCCTGCGCCATTCGGTCCGATCAGGGCGGTGAGGGTGCCGCGCTGGACCTCCAGATGCTCGACATCCACGGCCAGCAGGCCGCCGAAGCGGCGGCTCACGTGATCGGCTACCAGGATCGGATCGGGTTTGCTGGAACCGGGTTCGGCTGCCACCGGGGCCAGGGCCTGAGCGGCTGGGCTCGCCGCTGAGCCTCTGTCCTGCTGAACACTCAGGCTCCCTCCGCGTTCCTGGCGGATCGACTCATCGACCGTGTCGGACTGGGCGTTCGCTGCGCCGGCGGGCTTGTCAGACCCTTGGTCAGCGGACTTCAAGGCGCATCTCCTCTCGATCTCCGAGAATACCGGCCGGACGGAACACCATGAGTAGCATCAGGACGAGGCCGACCACCGCAATCCGGGCGGCACCGGTGTTCGCGGCCGGGAACAGCTCTCCGAGGAAGGCGCCGAGGAAGCTGAACACGAACCAGAAGATGACGGCGCCGACCACCGGTCCGATGATCCGCCCGGCGCCACCGAGGATCATGATGACCCACAGATAGAAGGTGACCTTGGGGTCGAAGTTGTTGGGGAACTGGGTGGCGATGTCCATGGTGTACATGACGCCCGCCAGCCCGCCCAAGACACCGCCGAGCACCAGGCTCTGCAGCTTGTAGCTGTACACGCTCTTGCCCAAGCTGCGGGCGGCGACTTCGTCCTCGCGCACCGAACGGAGCACCCGGCCCCACGGGCTCCGCATGAGCAAGAACATCAGCACGCAGGCCAGCGCCACCAGGATCCAGGTGACGAGCATCACCCAGAGCGCCGACGAGGTGTACTGGAACGGACCCAGTTGATAGTTGCCGCTGGGGATCGGGTTCAGCGCGTTGAACTCGTTGTTCGTGGGCCCCAGACCGAAGGCGCCGTTGGTGACGGGCTCCATGTAGCTCGAGTTGAAGAGCAACCGCAGGACTTCACCTGCAGCGATGGTCGCGATGGCCAGGTAGTCACCGCGTAACCGCAGGGTGGGGATGCCCAGGATCAACGCGACCACGATCGAGGCGACGATGGCCGTCAGGATGCCCCACCACAGCGACAGCCCGAACGTGACAATAGCGACTCCGACGCCGTACGCGCCGACCAGCATGAAGGCCACCTGACCGAAGTTCAGCAGCCCGGTGTAACCGAAATGCAGGTTGAGGCCCACTGCTGCCAGCGCGTAGATGGCCGCGAAGGGACCGATCATGTCGCTCAGCGCGCTGGAGAATATTGCCGCCCAATCCATCGCGATGCCTTACCCGGCCCGCTGTAGTTTGCCGAGGATGCCTTGCGGGCGCACCAGCAGCACCACGATCAGGACCAGCAACGCCCAGGCGTATTGCAGTTCGGCCGGAAACCACACGGTGGAGAACTGTGCCACCAGGCCGATGACGATGCTGCCGAGCATCGCGCCGTAGGCGCTGCCGAGGCCGCCGAGGATCACTCCGGCGAACATCAGCAACAGCAAATTGAAACCCATATCCCAGTACACGGCCGAGGTCAGACCGAACAACACGCCGCCGAGCGCGGCCAGCCCGCCACCGATGATCCAGACGTTCCGGATCACCCGGTCGACGTCGATCCCCGATGCTTCGGCAAGGTCACGGTTGTCGGCCAACGCCCGCATGGCCTTGCCCATGCGGGTGCCTTGCAGCAGGACAGCGATGGCAATCAAACTCAGGATCGAAATGATGATGATGATCAGGTCGCGCGGTGAGATCGTGATCGGACCGAGCGTCAGCTGGCTCTGGGTGGTTGCCTGCAGATACTGCTCCCGCTGGGAACCGAAGAAGAACAGGATCGCGTGCCGCAACAGCAGCGACAGCCCGATAGAGATGATGAACATCTGGATCAGCCCAACACTGCGCTTGCGCAGCGGGCGCCACAGCCCGAGCTCGATGACTCCACCGAGGATGCCGACGCCGACGATGGCCAGGATGATTGCGACGATGAACGGCCACTGAAACGGCGAGGTCCCGAAGATGTAGGCGATCACGGCGCCGATCGTCACCAGCTCGCCGTGCGCGAAGTTGATCAGCCTGGTGGTCCCGAAGATCAGCGACAGCCCGACTGCCGTCATCGCGATGATCAGTCCGAACTTCAGACCCGACAAGAACACCGAAATCATGTACGCCAGCTGCCCGCTGCCGCCCCCACTCTCGGCACCCGCGCCCTCTCCCGCCTTCACCAGGGGGAAGATGGCGAACTGGACGGAGTCCGGCTGCACGAGCAGGTCGGACAGAGTCTCGCCACCTGCGTTGCGTAATTGGACGGTCTCGGGCAGCGTCTTGACGTCCAGCGTCACCTGGTACACGCCCGGCTCCGGCACGCCGATGAGCCACTTGCCGTCTGGGTCGGAGATGGCGCTGCCGATCAGCGCACCGTCCTGCAGAACGGTAATCTTCACGCCCTCGACGGGGCCGTCCGGGCCGCGGATGGTGCCGGTGATGCCCTGGTCGGGCTTCGGACTCGAGCTGGGCTCCGCCCAGGCTGGTGCCGCGGTGAAGACGACGAGCAGCGACGTCAGCAGGGTGGCCAGCACTGTCGCGACCAAGCGTGTGCGCAACGGCGTCCCTTCGGCTTCACAACCTGCTGTCCGGGGTGGGTGAACTGATACTAGAACACAAGTGCCGGGCACCGCCGCGTCGCCGGAGGATTGCCGTGGTATGTCTCGAGTTCCGCGGAATTGGGGACATCCTCGTTGCTGCGTGCCGTTGTGTAATCGTGCCTCGGTCGGGCGCCGGCCTACGAGACCGAGGGAGTGCCGACTCCCTCGCACGAGGTCGCCGGCCGCGTGAGACGCTGCAAGCTGTCGGCTCGGCGGGCGAGGAGCAGCAGAGGGAGGTGCTGGTGGCATGGGTGACGCGAACGGCGCGCAGGGGCGGACCGAGTCGGGGACACCGTTCGAGACCGTCTACACCGCCGCCGATCTGACCGAGTTCGATGCCGAGGCCGCCCTGGGTCGGCCCGGGGAGTTCCCGTTCACCCGCGGTCCGTACGCCTCGATGTACACCGAGCGGCCATGGACCATGCGTCAGTACGCCGGGTTCGGCACGGCAGCCGAGTCGAATGCCCGCTACCAGGAGCTGATCGCCAACGGCACCACGGGCTTGTCGGTGGCGTTCGACCTACCGACCCAGATGGGTTATGACTCCGACTCGGCGCGGGTCAGCGGCGAGGTCGGCAAGGTCGGCGTCGCGATCGACTCGATCGAGGACATGCGGACCCTGTTCGACGGCATCCCGCTCGGGGAGGTGTCCACCTCGATGACGATCAACGCTCCGGCTGCGGTGCTGCTGCTGCTGTACCAGCTGGTGGCCGAGGAGCAGGGTGTCGATCCATCGACGTTGACCGGCACGATCCAGAACGACGTGCTCAAGGAGTACATCGCCCGGGGGACCTACATCTATCCGCCGACTGCCTCGTTACGCCTGGTCAGTGACACGTTCGCCTACTGCCGCGAGCACCTGCCGCGCTGGAACACCATCTCGATCTCCGGTTATCACATGGCCGAAGCGGGAGCGACGCCGGCGCAGGAGATCGCGTTCACCTTGGCCGACGGGATCGCCTACGTCGAGGCGGCGCTGGCCGCCGGGTTGGCGGTGGACGAGTTCGCGCCGCGGCTGTCCTTCTTCTTCGTCTCCCGGACGACGCTCCTCGAGGAGGTGGCGAAGTTCCGGGCCGCACGGCGGATCTGGGCCCGGCTGATGCGCGATCGGTTCGGCACGCAGAGCCCGAAGTCGCAGATGCTGCGCTTCCACACCCAGACCGCCGGGGTCCAGTTGACCGCCCAGCAGCCCGAGGTGAACCTGGTCCGGGTCGCCGTGCAGGGGCTGGCGGCGGTGCTCGGCGGCACCCAGTCGCTGCACACCAACTCCTTCGACGAGGCGATCGCGCTGCCCACCCAGAAATCGGCACGGCTGGCGCTGCGGACCCAGCAGGTGCTGGCGTACGAGACCGATGTGACCAAGACCGTCGACCCGTTTGCCGGTTCGTATGTCGTCGAGTCGCTCACCGACGACGTGGAAGCCGCGGCGCTGGCCCTGATGCAGCAGGTCGCCGAGCGTGGCGGTGCGGCGGCGGCCATCGAGCAGGGTTTCCAGAAGTCGGAGATCGAACGTTCGGCGTACGAGATCGCTCGGCAGATCGACGACGGCTCGCGCGTGGTGGTCGGGGTGAACCGGTTCGCCTTGGCAGAGGAGGAACCGTACGAACCGCTTCGGGTGGACCCTGCCATCGAGCAGACCCAATGCGAGCGGCTCGCCCGGCTCCGCGCCTCGCGCGATGCGGCAGCGGTGGAGGCGGCGCTCACGGAGGTGAAGGCGACCGCCGCAGGACCTGGCAACGTGCTGGTTCCGCTGAAAGCTGCGCTGGCCGGACGCGCCACCGTCGGCGAGGTCTGCGACGCCCTTCGCGACGTCTGGGGTGTCTACACGCCGACCGAACGCTTCTGACCCCCCGTCGGCTCAGCCCCGTTGACGTTCGGACCCCTCAGGACGCTTCGGACCCCGTCGACGGAGTCCGAACCGCACTGTGGGGTCCGAACGCGCTGGCGGCTGGCGGAGTGCCGGGTGTCGCTCACCTCGTCGCACCAGGGAGGTTGTCCACAGATTCTGTGGATAACTGCCCGAGGTGGGTGCGGGATGGTTGACAGTCCGGCTTTGCTGACTGCCATGTCCGACATCAACCTCCATCAAGAGCTGCTCGAGCAGGGCCTCAGCAAGCCTGAGCTCAGCCGGCTCGTCCGATCCGGAGGCCTCGTGCGGATGCGGCGCGGCGCCTACGTCGAACCGCTCCCGTCGGGCTCGAGCGCCGCCACCGCACATCGAGTCCTCCTGACCGCCGCGCTTCGCCAGGTGTGCTACCAGTCGGTGGCCAGTCATGTGTCAGCGGCTGTCGTGCACGGACTCCCGACCTGGACTGACCAACTGGAACGGGTGCATCTGACTCGCGACCGATCAGGCGGGGGCAAGCATCGGCGCGATCTCCAGGTGCACGGGGTGCCGCTCTCGCCGGACCAGGTCATCACGGTGGGCGGGATCCGGGTCACCGGGCTGGCGCGGACCGTGCTGGACCTGGCGTGCTGGGGACCCCTCGAACGAGGAGTCGCGGTCGGAGACGCCGCACTGCGCCTCGGTCTGCGCGACCGTGACCTGGCCGCCGCGGTGGAGACCGGTGCGCGCCGACATGGGATCGCCCGTGCTCGCTGCACCGCGGAGCTGGTCGATCGACGAAGCGAGAGTCCGGGCGAGTCGGTCAGCCGGGTAAGGTTCTGGCGCTGGGGTCTACCGGCCCCGACGCTACAGCTGGACGTACGCGATCGCTCCGGTGCGTTCGTCGCCCGCTGCGACTTCGCCTGGGAGCAGTGCGGCACCATCGGCGAGTTCGACGGCAAGGTCAAGTACGGCGCATTCCTGAAGCCCGGGCAGACGGCTCAGCAGGCTGTGATGGCCGAGAAACGGCGTGAAGACCGGCTTCGCGACCTGGGCTGGCAGGTGGTCCGCTGGACCTGGGCCGATCTGGCCAACCGGGCCGAGCTGGTCTCGCGTCTCCAGGCGGCGTTCCGACGCGGCTCAGACCTGTCAGCCGACGGTGGG
>JBBSQJ010000100.1:0-14504 GCA_038257965.1 Propionibacteriales bacterium | reverse complement strand
GACGGCGGCGGCGCAGGCGATCGGCCCGACCGCAACGTGGAGCTACTGGTTGGCGATCCGCGCCGCTCGAGCGGCGCGGGGGCGGTCGGCAAGGGACGTTGCGCGCGGGCGCTGGGCAAAGTGCGCGGCAAGACGGTTGGCAGCGCCGCGCTCGGCCGTCTGCGCGCCACCAACCGCAATCGCTTCCGATCGTCGTCGCGCATGCGGAGGCGTCCGGGCATGGACCGCTGGTGTCTGGTCGGCAGCCGTGGCATCCGGGCCGGCTATCCCAACCGCGGCTACCCGGCCAAGATGAGCCCCAGCGACCGACGCCGCACCCGCGGTCGGGCGGTACTGGTGTCCAGCTCGCACCCGCGTTATTCGGTCAAGGGCGTTCGTACCGGCACCTCGACGCGGACGATGCGCAAGCGCTTCAAGGGCGAGCGCGGCTACCGGGTCGGCAAGAACGTCTGGTACCTGGTGGCCGGCAAGAGAGCGCGGATCGTGTTCAAGACGCGCGCCGGCAAGGTCGGCGAAGTCGGGCTGGCCGACAAGCGCCTGACGCGGACGCGCCAGGGCGCGCGGCGGCTGTTGACCGCCTTCGAGCGCTAGCACGCATCACCGAAACCCCTGCGGTCGGTTGGGGTTCGATCAGTGGCGGCGCGGTTGGATTTCCGTCGCGGCGGGTACCCTTGTCCACTGGCCGCCGGCGCACGGCCGTGGGGACCAGGGAGGGCCACCGCCTCTGTCGCGCTTGTCCGCTCCCATGGAACCGCTACCCACCCACCTCTCCCCCCCAGGGCCCGAGCCGCGGACGGTCTCCGTGGCCGACGGCATCCGCACCCGCCCAATCCTGGGCATCCCGATGGCGATGACCGACTACGACGGGGCCATGGATGTCATGGATGCGATGATCGACCGTCGCGAACGCGGCTGGGTCTGCGCCGCCGCCGTGCACTCGGTGATGGTGGCCCAGAACGATGCCGCCATGCACACCGCGCTGACCGATTCGGTTATCACGGTGCCCGATGGGATGCCGGTCGTGTGGGCGGCAAACTTGATGGGCGAGAACCTGCCCAATCGCGTCTACGGCCCTGAGCTGATGCAGCGCTACTGCGAGCGCAGTGCCCGCCGCGGGCTACGCGTGTGGCTTTACGGCGGACGCGACCAGGGCGCGCTGGTGCAGCTGGCACTGACCCTGCGCCACAACCACCCCGGGATCAAGATCGTGGGTGGCTACTCACCTCCGTTCCGCACGCTCACCGACGCTGAAGACGACGACATCGCCGAGCAGATAAACCGCGACAAGCCCGACGTGATCTGGGTGGGTATCGGCGTGCCCAAGCAGGAGAAGTGGATGGTACGGATGCGTGACCGGCTCGAGACTCCCGTCATGTGCGCGGTCGGCGCCGCGTTCGACTTCAATGCGGGCCGCGTCTCCCAGGCGCCGCGCTGGATGCAGGAGCGCGGTCTGGAGTGGACCTACCGGATCGCGCAGGAGCCGCGCAGGCTGCTGCCGCGCTATCTGTACACCAACCCGCGCTTCATGTTCGGGGTCGGCCGCCAGTACCTCAGGGAGCGCGCGAGCGCGTCGTAGACTCGCGGCGTGGCAACCTGCCCCGCCTGCGGCGGCGAACTGTCGCCGTGGATCACTGTCCCGGCGGGCGAGCCGTCCGACCCGCGCCGGTTCGACCTGCTGCGCTGCTCAGCGTGCGGGGCCGCGGTCACGACTGGCCCGCCGCCCGGCGCGGAGGCCTACGAGCAGGGCATATACGCGCCCGGAAGTGCGCGGCCTGCGCTGGTGCGCGCGTTCCAGCGCGCCACCGTCGGCCAGCCGGCGCGGGCGCTGACGCGCGCCGGGCTGGCGCCGGGGGCCCGCTGATGTGCTCGGCACCCCGCCCGCCCGGGTCCCCGGCGCGGGCCCATTGGCTCCCGGTGGGAACGGGGCCCGCCGGCGCGCCGAGAACCTGCCCAAGTGCCCTGAGCCTGTCAATGTGCCCTGAGCCTGTCAATGCGCCCTGAGCCTGTCAATGCGCCCTGAGCCTGTCGAAGGGCAATGAGCGCCCACGGATGTGCCCTGAGCCTGTCGAAGGGCCTGAGCGACCCACCAATGTGCCCTGAGCCTGTCGAAGGGCCTGAGCGACCCACCAATGTGCCCTGAGCCTGTCGAAGGGCACTCGGGGGATACGTTCGGAACACCCCATGGCTCTCCTCATCGATCTCACCCCGCTGCGCGTCAGCCCCGACTTTCGGCGACTGTGGTGGGGGCTCGGCGTCTCCAACATCGGCACCCAGCTCACCGCGGTTGCCGTCGGGCTGCAGGTCTACTCGATCACCGGCTCCACCCTCGCAGTCGGCATCCTGGGCATCTTCGCCCTGGTTCCCCTGGTGGTCCTCGGCCTGTACGGTGGCGCGCTGGTCGACGCGTACGACCGGCGCCGGATCACGCTGATCGCGTCCAGCGGACTGTGGCTGGTCTCGATCGGGCTGGCCGTGCAGGCCTGGTTGCACGTGGGTTCGGTCTGGCCGCTGTACGGGCTGGTCGCGATCCAGTCGGCCGGCTTCGCGATCAACAACCCGGCTCGGACCGCGATCATCCCCAGGCTGGTGGAGCCGGCACTGCTCCCGTCGGCCAACGTCTTGCAGACCACCGCGTGGAGCCTCGCGCTGACCGGAGG
Organism: Propionibacteriales bacterium; assembly: GCA_038257965.1. Taxonomy (GTDB): domain Bacteria; phylum Actinomycetota; class Actinomycetes; order Propionibacteriales; family Propionibacteriaceae; genus Microlunatus. Next base: position 11,847 of record JBBSQJ010000100.1, on the reverse strand, counting down.
ACCGTTGCTCGGCGCTGCTCTGGTCGCTGCTGCGGGCTTCGCGGCTGCGTACGCCGTGGACGTCGTCTTGTTCACCGCCGCCCTGTGGGCCCTGTGGCGGCTACCACCGTTGCCTCCCATCGGGCCCGACGGCGGCGCACCGGAACGCAAGCGCGGCCTGGCCTCGGTGCTCGAGGGTCTGCGCTATCTCGCGACCCGACCCAATGTCCGGATGACGTTCGTGGTCGACCTCATCGCGATGATCCTCGCCATGCCGCGCGTCCTGCTCCCGGCGGTAGGCGTGGTGTTCATCGGTGGCGGCGCGACGACCACCGGCTGGCTCAGTGCAGCGTTCGCGTTCGGTGCCGTGGTCGCCGGCGTGTTCTCCGGCGGTCTGGTCAGCGTCCACCACCAGACGCGGATCATCGTCGGCGCGATCACCTGCTACGGGCTGGCCGTTGCCGCGTTCGGCGGAGTCCTGCTATGGGTCGGCGATACGTCTCCGAGTCAGGTTGCCCTGGGCGCGCTCCTGGCGGCCGGGGCGTTCTTGGCCGTCGCGGGTGGGTCGGACGCGGTGAGCGCGGTGTTCCGGCAGACGATCCTGCAGGCGGCGACCCCGGACGACATGCGCGGTCGGCTGCAGGGCGTCTTCATCGTCGTCGTCGCCGGCGGCCCACGCCTCGGTGACCTCGTCCTCGGCAGTGAGGCGAGCTGGTGGGGCGAGGCGACGGCGGCGATCGTCGGCGGTCTGAGCTGTGTCGCCGTGCTCTGGCTGGCCTGCGCGCTCGCGCCGCGGTTCCTTGCCTACGACGGGCGCCGACCCGTCCCCTGAGATCAGCCGACGACGAGATCCCTTGCCCGGTTGAGAATTCTTGCGCGCACCGATCGCGCCACACCTTGACCCTGTGCCGACGCCGGTGGTTCATGGACGGCACTTATGTGCTCGACCGGGTCCTGAATTATTACGAGTTGATAACTCCACCTGTGGGAAAAAGGGCACCGGGATACCGTGACAGCGTCTTGTCGCGGGGTCCGGACGATGGTCGGGGAGCAGGACGGACGTGAGTCCCCTTTGGGAGGGGGAGGCTCAGGACCCGGCGGGCAGCAGGCGCGCGAGCGCGTACCTACGAGGGGAGTACGAGCATGACTGAACCTGCGGCCGCGATGCCACCTGACCGGTCGACCGATGTCACGGTCGTCAACGGAAGGCGTACCACTCGGTTGATCGTTGACGCCGGCGGCTCTCTATCCAGATCGCACTCCCCTCGCGACGAGGCAACCCGTGATGGCACCTGTAGCACCCGCGTCGAACCGGCCTCTCACCGCGATGCCGGTCCACCGGAGAGCAACCTTGTCGCCATCGCCCCTCGAACCAGCCTCGGTCGCTGATCCGGTGATCTCCGCCGACAGGCGGTGGTGGATCATTGCGATTGCACTAGCAGCCACCTTCGTGACCTGCGCTGTCCTCGTGAGTCAGGGGCGGCTCAGCGGACTGGACGCAGCGCTGCGCCAACTCGCCCGACCCGACGACATCTGGGGGACGACTCAGATCCGGGCCGACCTTGTGATCGAGGGCCTTCGGCCCACGGTTCTCCTCGTCATCATGGCGTTGTTCACGACCATCTGTTGCGCGATCAGAAGATCGATCAGCCCGGCATTGATCGGCACCGCGGGATTCCTGATCGCCGCGTCCGCGACATTAGCTGTGAAGTTGATTGTCGGCCGCCCCGATCCACACGGATACGTTGCCGCGTATAGCGGAAGCTTTCCCTCTGGTCACGTCGTGACTATCGTCGTTTCTCTCGGTCTTGCGGCGCTGGTCCTTCGTCCTCAGGCGCCCTGGTGGGTCTTGCTCCTGCCCGCCGCCGTCAGCGGAACGCTGATGGGCTTATGCCTTCTGATTCAGAGTGCTCACTGGGCTTCCGACGTGTTCGGTGGACAGCTGCTCGCCTTGTGCGTGCTGGCCGTGATGAGAGCGACCTTGGACGCCTTGCGGCATCGCGTGAGTGACAACCACTCGACACGCGATCCACCACTTCGGCGAATGGCTCAAGAAGTTCGCGCAGGCGACAGACGAGACCTCTGAAGCAATTCGGCTGACACGGCGCTGGGCGCCAGACTGCTCGGCTCTGCCAAACAACTACGCTTACCAGAACTCTGGGGGATCGATGAAGATCGCAGTCTTCGGCCTCGGCTATGTCGGCGCGGTAACAGCAGCCAGCATGGCGTCACAGGGCCACACCGTGTACGGCGTCGACATCGACGCCATCAAGGTCGCGCAAATCTTGTCCGGTACCAGTCCCGTCGTTGAAGCGGGGTTGGACGAACTCGTTGCGCAAGCGGTATCCAGCGGCCGACTCGCCGCAACGACCGACCCAGTGATGGCACTGGATGGAGCGGACATCTCCCTGTTGTGCGTCGGCACCCCCTCCAAGGCCCAGGGAGGGACCAACCTCGAATACTTGGAACGAGCACTCGCCGACATCCGAAAGGCAATGGGCGAGGCGCGGCCACCGGCCTCGGGCTTCCACGCCGTTGTCGTCAGAAGCACAGTCCCTCCTGGCACCGGAGACCTCGTGAAGGAGATCCTGGGCGCGCCACAAGTCGCACCGGGCTGGACCGTGGGCACCGCCATGTGCCCGGAGTTCCTCAGGGAGGGCACCGGCGTAGTCGACTTCTTCCACCCGCCATTCGTGGTGTTGGGTACCCGCGATCCACTGGTCAAGGAGCTGGTGACCGCGATGTTCACGTTCCTTGAGCAGGACGTCCGCATCGTGGACGTGCGCAGTGCCGAGGCCCTCAAGTATGCGTGCAACGCGTTCCACGCCACCAAGGTCTCCTTCGCCAACGAGATGGCCAGGATCTTCAAATCCTTCGGCGTCGATTCTCGCGAGGTCATGAAGGTCTTCACCCAGGATTGTTCGCTCAACATCTCGCCCGCATATCTGACGCCGGGCTTCGCCTTCGGCGGATCATGCCTGCCGAAGGACCTGCGCGCCCTGCTGGACATGGCGCGGCTCAATTCCTTGGACGTCCCTCTGTTGGCGGGAACGCTGCACACGAACGAACTGGTGGTCGCCGACGTCGTCGATCGGGTGATCGCAAGTCCGTATCGGACAATTGCCATGCTCGGTCTGAGCTTCAAGATGAACACCGACGACCTTCGCGAGAGCCCGAACGTCGAGTTGGTCGAACGGCTCCTCGGAAAGGGATTCGAAGTCAAGATCTATGACCCCATCGTGAATCCTGAGAGACTGATCGGATCAAACCTTCGTTATATCGAGGCCCGGCTTCCGCACTTGCGTCGCCTGTTAGTGGGTTCGCCGTCCGACGCGCTTGATGGGTGTGGCGCCGCGCTCGTAGCCACCTCCGACTCAGAAGTGCTGGCGGCGCTGCGCGCGGCGCCCCCGGAGTGGGTCCTCGATCTACACGGGCGTCTCGGCAGCAACATCGAATGCCTCCCGGGGTACGAGGGAATCGGGTGGGTGGTGTGAGGGACACGACCTCCGGGCGCCGACCGCGAACCCTGATCATCGTCCAGAATCTGCCGGTCCCCTTCGATCGACGGGTGTGGTTGGAATGCAAGGCACTCACGTCGTCCGGGTACGACGTGACGGTCGTCTGTCCAAAAGGAAAGGGAGATCCCGGCCGGGAGGTTCTCGACGGAGTGACATTGCTCAAGTACCGCCCATATGCGCCCGGAGGCAGCAGTATCGGCTTCGTCCTCGAGTACGCATACTCCTTCCTGGCTACCGTGAGGCTGGTTCTCCGCGCCCGTCGGTTAGGCACATTCGACGTCATCCAGGCATGTAATCCGCCGGACATCTTCTGGCCGATCGCGCGGCTGCTCCGACTGCGCGACGGTTCACGGTTCGTTTTCGACCACCATGACCTCTGTCCCGAGTTATACGAATCGCGGTTCCCGGACGGAGGTGCGCTGCCGCACCGCGGGCTGCTCGCGCTGGAGCGGGCCACCTTCCAGACCGCAGATCATGTCGTCTCAACCAACTCCTCCTACGCCGAGATCGCTGTTCGTCGGGGAAGAAAGCGCGAGAGCGACGTAACGGTGGTGCGGACCGGTCCGGACGAGGAGCGACTACGTCGTCAGGCCCCCGATCCGGGGCTGCTGCGTGGCCGTCGCCATCTGGTGGCATACATCGGGGTAATGGGGCCGCAGGACGGCGTCGATCTCGCGGTGCGAGCAGCAGCGTATGTCGTGAGGGACCTTGGACGCGATGATGTCTCGTTCACGTTCATGGGTGGCGGCGATAGCTACCAGCGCCTGGTCGCGTTGCGCGACGAGTTCGGACTGCAGGACTACATCGAGCTTCCAGGCCGAGTGCCGGACGAGACGGTGCTGGGCGTGTTGTCCACGGCGGCGATCGGCCTCTCGCCGGACCCGAAGAACCCGCTGAACGATCTATCCACGATGAACAAGACCCTCGAGTACATGGCGTTCGGTCTGCCGGTCGTCGCCTTCGACCTGAAGGAGACGCGCGTATCCGCCGGCGATGCTGCCCGCTACGTGGAGAGCGGGGACATCGCTGCCTACGGCCGAGCAATCGTGGACCTGCTCGATGATGCCGATACCTGTACGCGGATGGGCAAGATCGGCCGCAGCCGGATCGATCAGGAGCTGGGCTGGCCGTATCAGCGCGAGGCGTACATCGGCGTCTATGACACCCTTCTGGCCCGGACGAAAGAGCGAGGCTGACGTGTGTGGAATAGCTGGGGCGTTCCGCCAGCCCAACGGGCAGTTCCTGGTCCGGTCGATGACCGATCGGATGAGTCATCGCGGTCCGGACGCCGAAGGCTTCGTGGACCTCAGTCCGCGGTCGCCGGTACAGCTCGGGCACCGCCGGCTGTCGATCATCGATCTGTCGAGCGCGGCCGACCAGCCGTTCGAGAAGGACGGTCTCCACCTGGCGTACAACGGCGAGCTCTACAACTACAAGGAACTCCGCGAGGTGCTCCGCGGCAAAGGCGTCCGGTTCCGCACCGAGTCGGATACCGAGGTGGTGCTTGAGTGCTGGCGGCACTGGGGTTCGGCTGGTCTCTCTCGACTCCGTGGGATGTTTGCATTCGCCGTGTACGACGAGCGTTCCTCATCCTTGACACTTGTCCGCGACCCGCTGGGAATCAAGCCGCTGTACGTTCTTCCTCGCGGAGACGGCATCCTGTTCGCGTCGGAGCTCAAGAGCATCGTCACAGCGGTCGGCGACGAGCTCACCGTCGATCCTGGCGCACTCGTAGCCTCGACACTGTTCTACTTCCTGCCCGAGGAACGCTGCGCCATCCAGGGAGTCTTCAAGCTCCCGGCCGGGTCCTGGGCGGAGTGGCGGTCCGACGGCACGAAACGAAACGGCAGGTACTGGCAGCCGGCCGAGGAGGCGTTGAGCGCCGCGTCCGGCCCGGCTCCTGACCTGGCTGCGGTGCTGGAAGAGTCGGTGGTCGCCCACCTGATCGCCGATGTTCCGGTGGCCTCGTTCCTCAGCGGTGGCCTCGACTCGAGCCTGATCACTGCGATCGCAGCCAGTCGCGAGCCCGGCATCCAGGCGTACACGATCACCTTTCGCGCGACGGACCAGCGGCTGGAGGCCATGCCAGACGACGCGGTGTATGCGCGAAAGATGGCCGCCCATCTCGGCATCCGGCTGCACGAGATCGAGATCAGTCCGGACGTGGTGGATCTCCTCCCCAAGATGATCGACATCCTCGATGAGCCCATCGGGGACCCGGCCGCGATCAACACGGTGCTGATGTGCCAGGCAGCGCGCGACGCCGGAGTCAAGGTCCTCCTCTCCGGGATGGGTGCCGACGAGCTGTTCGGCGGCTATCGCAAGCACCTGGCCTGCCTCATCGGCGCGCGATATCGAAATCTCCCGGGCTTAATCCGGGCCGGAGTCAGACCGACCGTCGACAAGTTGCCGGTCGCGGCAGCAGGCCGCGGACTTCGTTACAGCCGCTGGGCGAAACGATTCCTGAGCTTCGCCGAACTCCCTGAAGGCGCCGCGTTCCGCCGCAGCTACACCCTGTACGATCCGCCTGAGCTCGCCTCGCTGCTGAGCCCGGACCTCTCCACGCTGGTGGATGACGTCATCGACGCCCACGATGTGTTGTACGACGACGGTTCGATGGAAGACCACGTCAACCGGATGTGCCTGACCGACAGCCGGCTATTCCTGCCCGGCCTCAATCTGGCGTACACCGATCGCTCGAGCATGGCAGCATCGACCGAGGTGCGCGTGCCGTTCGTCGATCCGGTTGTCTTCCGGTCGGCCTTCGCCATCAGCGGCGACGACAAGATCAAGCGCAGAACCCAGAAGATCCCGCTGCGCACGGTGGCCTCCGAGTGGGTCCCGACCGAGATCATCGATCGGCCGAAGGCGTCATTCGGCGCTCCCTTGCGGGCATGGGTCACCAACGATCTAGGACCGCTGATCGATGACGTCCTGCTCGGCGGCGAACTGGTCGGCTCGGGGTTTCTACGCGCGGATCGGCTGAGTCAAATGGTAACTGAGCAACGATCTGGCAGAACTGACCAATCGAAGCAGCTCTGGCAGTTACTCTCGATGGAACTTTGGTATCGCGGGGCCCTTGCTGGGGGGGTTTCACCGCCGTAGTGGGCGTGGGGTCACAAGGGAACTCTGGGGGGAGATAGATCAAGTGAAGCAAGTCGCGCAGAACTACAAGTCCGGCGACCTCACGGTGCTCGACGTACCGGTGCCCGCCTGCCTGCCTGGCGGCGTCCTGGTGCGCTCGCTGTATTCCGTCATCTCGACCGGCACCGAGCTGATGAAGGTGTCCGAGGCTCGGCTGTCGCTCCTCGGCAAAGCTCGGGCGAGACCGGATCAAGTGCGCAAGCTCGTCGATTCGGTGGCCCAGCAAGGTGCCCTGGCGACCTACCAGAAGGCGATCAACCGGCTGGACAGCTACACCCCACTTGGCTACTCGCTCTGTGGTGTGGTGGTCGAGGTCGGCGCCGGTGCCGAGCAGTTCTCCGTGGGCCAGCTGGTCGCGGCCGCCGGGAACGAGTTTGCTCTGCACGCCGAGGTCAACTGGGTGCCGACCAACCTCTGCGTTCCGGTCCCCGACGGTGTCGCCCCAGAGCACGCGGCCTTCGCCACTGTCGGAGCCATCGCCATGCAGGGCGTCCGCCAGGCCGAGGTCGCCCTGGGCGAGACCGCCTGCGTGATCGGTCTGGGCCTCATCGGCCAGCTCGTGGTCCGGCTCCTCGTCGCGGCAGGCGTGACCGTTGTCGGCCTGGACGTCGTCGAGGCTCGTTGCCGCGCGGCAGAGGAGGCCGGCGCTCTCGCGTGCGCGGCACCGGACGACAACGGCCTGCGCGAGATCGAGCGGGTGCTTCTCGATCGCACCGGCGGGCTGGGTGCGGACCACATCCTGCTCGCCGCCGGCGGCGATTCCAACGGTCCGGTCGAGGCCGCGGCGCGATTGGCCCGGGACCGGGCGCGCGTGGTCGACATCGGCAAGACCCGTCTGGATCTGCCCTGGAACGCGTATTACGAGAAGGAGCTCGACGTTCGGTTCTCCCGGTCCTACGGACCGGGACGATACGACGCCCGCTACGAGTTGGAGGGGATCGACTACCCCGCCGGCTACGTGCGATGGACCGAGCGACGGAACCTGGGGTGTTTCCTCGATCTGCTGGCCACCGGTTCGATCGACGTCGGTGGCCTGGTCGCGGGTATTCATCCGATCGACGAAGCGGTCGACGTCTACGGCCAACTCAGCGATGGCAGCCTCCGGGGGATCGGATTCCTGCTCTCCTACGGCGAGCCCGCGGAACCTGCTGTCACGACAGCCACTCGACCTACGACCACTGCCGCTGTCGACCCGTCGCGTCGACGTTCGCGGTCGGGTCGGGCCCGGATCGGCTTCATCGGCGCCGGCAACTACGCCACCTCGATGCTGCTACCGCATCTACGGGAGAATCCGGCGGCCGAGCTCGTCACCGTCGCAACAACGAAGGCCCTTTCCGGTGTCAACGCGCAGCGGAAGTTCGGCTTCGCCGACGTGACGACGAGCGTCGATTCGCTGCTCGACGACGAGACCCTCGGCGCTGTGTTCATCGTGACTCGACATCACTCACACGCTCGAATGGTGTGCCAGGCGCTCCAACGCGGGCTCGCCGTCTTCGTCGAGAAGCCGCTGGCCCTGGACGAGGACCAGCTTTCCATGGTTCTCGAAACCATCGAGCAGACCGGTAACGACCGCCTGATGGTCGGTTTCAACCGACGGTTCGCCCCGTTGTTCGCCGACCTGCAGGACCGGATCGGGCCGCTGCACGGTCCCGTTTCTGCGCGCTATCTGGTGAATGCAGGGCGGCTCGATTCTTCCAGCTGGTACCTCGACAAAGCTCAGGAAGGGTCCCGATTCGTCGGTGAGGGTGGTCACTTCATCGACACGCTCATCGCACTGATCGGGCAGCCGCCGACCGAGGTGCAGGCCATGGGCACCGGGTCCGATCTGCACGCCGCGCTGCGTTTCGCCGACGGATCCGTCGCCACCCTCGGCTATGTCACCGGCGGTAGCTCGCGCTTCCCGAAGGAGACCATCGACCTGACCGGTGACGGTCGGAACGGGCGGCTGGACAACTTCCAGCGGGTCACGGTGTGGACCGCCCGGGGGAAGTCCGGTCATCGGACGCTGACCGGACAGGACAAGGGACAGAAGGCCGAGCTCGAGCGCTTCGTGGACGCAGTTCGCACCGGCTCTAGCATGCCCATCGGGCTCGATTCTCTCGTGGCGACGACGCGCGCGACCCTGGCCGTGGAGCACAGCATCTCGACGGGGATGTCGGTGTCGTTGTGACCCGTCCAGATGCAGGCTGGTACGTCCGTCGCCTCCGAATGATGTCGGCGTCGGAGCTGTTCCACCGGACGGTCGACGTGGGTCGCCGCACCACGTGGAGATCACGTCAGGTCCAGCCCGGGCAGACCGCCCCGCTACCGGACGGTACACGGCAGGAGCGTTCGTTCGCCGCGCGGCTCGACCCGGACGTACGGGACGGGTTCGAGCCCGCGGTTGCGGACGCCCTCGTCCGGGCAGCCGACACGGTTCTCGACGGCGAGTGGGATGTCCTGGGTGTTCGTCGGCAGGACAGCGCCGATCCGGACTGGTTCCACGATCCGGTCACCGGTCGGCGCGCTCCCCATGATCAACTGGCGTTCCAGATCCACCACCGAGACGAGACAGCGACCGGAAACGTCAAGCAGGTATGGGAGATGTCTCGGCATCACCACCTGACGGTCCTGGCGGCAGCCTGGTGGCTCACCCGGGACAAACGCTACGCCGAGACGGTCGATCGCCAGCTGAGGTCGTGGTGGGCGGCGAATCCGTTCTTGACCGGCGTCCACTGGACCAGCGGAATCGAGATCGGCGTCAGGCTGATCTCCTGGACGTGGATCCGCCGGCTGCTCGACGACTGGCCCAAGGTCGGCGACCTCTTCGAACACAACGACAATGCCGTCCGTCAGATCGGCTGGCATCAGGACTTCCTGCTTGGATTTCGGAGCCGCGGCTCGTCCGCCAACAACCACGTCGTGGCTGAGGCGGCGGGCCTACTCACCGCCGCGTGCGCCTTTCCGTGGTTTGCGAAGAGCGAAACCTGGCGGGCAAGCGCCGCCGACCTGCTGGAACACGAGCTGGGGGCAAACACCTTCGCTGACGGCATCAACAAGGAGCTCGCGTCGGACTATCACCGTTTCGCGCTAGAACTCGGCCTGGTGGCCGCGGTCGAGGCCGACGCGTGCGGTCATCCCCTGGCTGAGACGACCTGGGAGCTGCTGGCCCGAATGGTCGACGCAGCGGCCGCGGTGATCGACGTCACGGGCAGACCCCCGCGGCAGGGTGACGGCGACGAAGGCCGCGCCATCGTGGTCGATGACCCGGCGCACGATCCATGGGCGATTGTGCTGGGCTCGGGAGCGGAGCTGCTGGGAACTCCGAGATGGTGGCCGGCCACCTCGGTATCGATCCAGGCGATGCTGCTTGGCGCAATCGGTGCGACCCGCCGGGTGAGCCGAATCACCGCGCGGCCCAGGCACTTTCCGGACGCTGGTCTCGTCGTGCTCCGTTCTCGCGCCGAAGACGGCGCCGAGATCTGGTGTCGTTGCGACGGCGGACCGCATGGCTTCTTGTCCATCGCAGCGCACGCGCATGCCGACGCGCTGTCTGTAGAGGTTCGGCACGACGGCGTCGACATCCTGGCCGATCCGGGAACGTACTGCTATCACGGAGAACGCGCGTGGCGTGAGCGTTTCCGGTCGACGGCCGCCCACAACACGGTCGAGATCGGGGGGGTGAGCCAGGCCGAACCGGGTGGGCCCTTCCTCTGGACAACCGATGTCGCCACCACGACGCTGGCCTGCGATGTCGGCGAGCAGGTCGTGCAAGCGTGGACGGCCGAACACGATGGATATCATCGCCTCAATTCACGCGCAGGCCATCGCCGCTCGGTCACACTGGATTCGGCGGACCGTCGGGTGGTGATCGACGACGTCATCAGTGCGGTCCGACCCGTGGCCGTCGCGTTGTCATGGCATCTCGGACCCGCGATCGAGCTCGAATTGGACGAGGCAGGTGCGACGATCTCATGGCAGAGCGCCGTCGATCAGCGCGGCGGACGCCTCCTGCTCCCTCACACACTCGCCTGGACCGCGCATCGGGGAGAGCTGGATCCGATCGTCGGCTGGTACGCACCGAGGTTTGGACGTCGGGTGCCGGCCTGGACCATCGTCGGACGGGGCGTGGCGGACTCGTCGGCGCGCCTGCGAACCGAGTTGGTGCTGCCGTGAGCGGGCGATCGGCGGACGTTCGGTCGGCAGTGGTCGCCTCTGCGCAGACGTGCCCCCGTGCTCGCCGCCTCGTTGCCGGGATCGTGTACGTGCTCGTGGAGCCGCCTCCGTTGACCAAGAGACTCGCCGCCTCATCGTGGCGGATCCGGACCAGATCGTTCGTACATCCGGACGCCAAATAATGGAGGAGCGCGCCAATCAGGCCGCTGCCGATTCGGCTCACCGGGATCGCGTCGACGCGTCGCCTATCACATCATGTGTCTGGAGGTACCCCATCGTGAGCGACTCCCCGGCTGACCCCCGACGCCAACTCCGACAAGGGCTCGGCAAGCTACGCACGCCTACCGATTCTGGTGAGCCTGCACTTCCTGCGCACAGCGATCCGTCGCAAGTGGCTCGCATGCCGGTTGGCGGCCCTGATGGGCCTGGTGGCGGCGGCCGGGTTCCTGCTGGTCTTTCCGCCCCCGCACGAGGCCAAGACGACCGTGGTCCTGACTCACGACCCGCAGCCGATCCCACCGTGCAAGTGCCACCGACGTCGCCTTGTGGGACCCACGGACCGTGGCCTCGCAGACCTTCACCAAGTCGGGTCTGAAGATGGAGCCCGAAGACTTCCAGAACACTATGACGGTCGTTTCAGTCAATAGTGAGTTGATGGCAATTCAACTCAAGGCGCCGACGAGCGCCGCAGCAGTCCGCCGCCTCGACGCCTTGACGCCAACGTATTCAGACTTTCGCTCTCAACAATTGCCGTTGCAGTCACAGACAACCGTCGATGATGTGCACACGCAGACCCAGGATCTGAACGACCAGGTCAAAGCCTTGTCGCAGCGGATCGAGCAGATGTCGGCGTCGGCCACGTCGAACTCGAATGAACTCGGTGACGCGATCTCACAGCGGGCCTATATACAGAGCCGAATCGAGACCTTGCAGCAGTCGGTCGAAGACGAGAGTCTGAAGACAAATTCAGTGATGGCGCCCAGTCCGGTACTCGATCCGGCGGCCGCCGAGCCGGGCCTCGCGCTGCGAGGCCAGGCGTCCAGACTGATCG
>JBBSQJ010000099.1:0-14575 GCA_038257965.1 Propionibacteriales bacterium | reverse complement strand
CGAGCCGACGTCGCCGACGTGGCGGTGGCGGTGTTGCGCGACCCGGAGGCACACGTCGACGCGACCTATGAGCTGACCGGGCCGGAGTCGCTGACCATGGCCGAGATCGCCTACCGGGCTGGTGCGTTACTGGGCCGTGACCTGCGATTCCACGACGAGACGGTCGAGGAGGCGTACGCGTCCCGGGCGACGTCGGGTGCCGAGCAGTGGCAGCTCGACGCCTGGTGAGCACGTACGTCGCGATCGCGACCGGCGAGGTGGCAGCCGTCAGCGGCGCTGTCGAGCGGCTGACGGGCCATCCGGCTCGGACTCTGGAACGCGCTCTGGAGTCTGCCGACCGACCGACCGCCGACCACTGATCGCCTCGACGCTGGAGGAAGATCTTTCCCGAGGCGGTCGCACGGTGACGATCTACTGATCCGGGCCTGCTTGGCTCCTTCGTGCGTCGCTACCGGTGCGGCGCGCCGAGTCACTGGAGTCCCTCGCGGACGATCGCGCTCGCGCGGGCGAGCACGTCGGGGTCGCCGTCGTGACCGACCCGGTGCCGGGGCGGCCGGTTCCACAACCAGCAGTCCAGATCCTCCGCGATCGCCGTGATCTCGGCGGCCGCAGGCTCGTGGGCATCCGCATCCGCGACGATGAACGTCGGCTCGTCCACCGATTTCCCTCGCAGCTCGCCCTGCATCCGACCGAGGGTGACCAACCACTGTCGACCGCTGTCGGTCGCGGTGAACCGGACTGTAGCGGCCGGCTCAGGAATCATTTCCACGCCGTCCGGAGCACCGCCGAGCATGATCCGGATCACCTCGTCGACCCCGTCGGAGCACAACGCGGCGTCCATTGGGCTGCGTTTCCCGGCCGTGAGCTCTGCGTCCAACCGGTGAATCAGGGCCTCGTGGGCCTGCCGGCGATAGCTGAAGCCGACACTCTGCTCTCTCGACCACGACCAGGCAGCCTCGTCGGGCGAGGCAGCGGCCAGGGCGCCTACCAGGTCGGCGGTCGACTGCTCGGCGAAGGTCAGGAGGGCATCGTACGATCCCGGGCGTACCGGATCCGGATCGGTGATGTCGCGCGGGTGCGTCGGGCGGTTGGCGATCACCCGGGACCAGAACCACTGCACCTCGCCCAGATGCCAGACGAGATCGGCGGCCTGCCAGTCGGCACAGGTCGGCACATCGGCGGTGGGGTCGACCCTGCTCAACACCTCGTGGAAACGCTCCGAGTCATCCGCCAGGTGCGCCAGGTAGTTCAGATCCGGGTCCGTCATGGACTCACCGTAGCGAGCGGCACGCCGGGGCTGACACGTGCCGGACCAGACCGGCGTGGTCTAGCACCGCGTGCAGCGGCCACATCCAGTCGCCGACGATGTCGATGATGCGAGCGCCGGGCTGCTCCAGCCAGTCCGCGATCCGCTCGGTTTCTTCGATCCCGGCCGCGGGCAGCGGTGCCGGTGGGGGGATCACGGTTTCGGCGGTAGCGCGCACCGCCCTGGCGATCGCCTGTGGGACATCACGCGGCGTCGCGACGCCGGTCCCCGCCAGCCTGCCGTAGCGGATCACATGGATCTCCCAGTTGTCGGCGCGCCGGAATGCCGCCACGATCTCCGGACACGCAGCCAGGCTGCGCACGCGATGGAAGCGTCGACCCGTGCGGGTCAGGGTGTCCAGGCGCCGGCGGATCACGTCGGCTTCCTCGAAACGTTCCTGCTCGATCAAGCGGCCCAGGCGCTCGCTCACTCCGGCAACGGCGGGACGGACGTCGCTGGACAGCGCCGTCCGCACCTGCTCGACGATCGTCGCATACGCTGCCGGGGAGACGGAGCCGTCGCACGGCGAGCTGCACCTTCCCATCCCGGCCAGGGCGCAGGCATTCACCGGATGTCTCACGCTGAGCCGTGGAGTGCACTGGCGGATCGGAAAACCGTCATAGATGGCGAGCACCACATCCTCGGCCGCCTGGCGGCGGTGGAAGGGGCCGAAGTACGTCGCGTGGTCGTCCCGGACGGCACGCACGATCGACAAACGTGGGAACGCCTCGTCGGTGACTTTGATCCACTGAGTGCGTTCGGGATACTTCGAGCGCCTGTTGTACGGCGGTGCGTGCGCGGCGATCAGGCGGAGTTCGGTGACCTCCGCCTGGAGCGGGGTCTCGCACACGATCGTCTCCACGCCGGTGGAGAGTCGGACCATCTCATCCATCCTGGGTCGGGTCTCTGCCGCGGTGAAGTACGTCCGGACCCGGGCGCGCAGGTTGGTGGACTTGCCGACATAAAGAACCTGGCGGCGGCAACCGCTGTCACCGTCGTCGTGCTCGGCGACGAACAGGTAGACCCCCGCTCGGGTGGGCAGATCGCTGGCCCAGGTTCGCTTGGCCCGGCGTTGCGGGGACACCCGACGGGTGAACTCGGAAAGGTCTTCGATGGTGTGCACGCCGAGGTTGCCCACCCGCTCGAGCAGACCGTGCAGCACGTCGACGGTGGCCTGAGCGTCGGTCAGTGCACGGTGGTTGGGTGCCGTCCGGCTGTTGAAGTGCCGGGCGAGGGTGGCCAGCCGGCAGTTCGGCACCTCGTCGCGAAGCAGGATCTGCCGGGCCAACCCGACCGTGTCGACCACGGACCAGCGAGGCGGGGGATAGCCGTGTTGGACGCAGGCTCGACGGAGGAACCCGGTGTCGAAGGCGGCGTTGTGAGCCACGATCACACTGTCGGCGGCGAAGGCCAGGAACGTCGGAAGCACCTGAGCCAGCGTGGGTGCCGAGGCCACCATCTGGTTCGTGATCCCGGTCAGCACCGCAATCAGGGGCGGGATGGCGGTCTGAGGATTGACCAGTGTCTGGAAGTCGCCGAGCACCTGTCCGCCCCGCACTTTCACCGCACCGAACTCGGTGATCGTGTCGTCCTCGGCTCCGCCGGTCGTCTCGAGGTCGACGACGCAGAAGGTGACCTGCGACAGGTGCGCACCGATGTCGTCGAAAGACGCTTGCGCGGGGCGGGATGCCATGTGCCGAACCGTACGAAACGGCTCGGACAGTTCTCGCAGTTCTCGGGTGCGCCGTGCGCGTGGCGCCGAAGCGCCCGTCGGGCCGGCTCGTCGTCGGGCCTGCTCATCTGCTCGATCTCGTGATCGGGGACGCGGTCGGTGGAGAATTGTGCGCGCCGCGTCCTCGCGCTCGGGCGCAAGACGGCGTTGGGGATGGTGTAGTCAGCCGATGAGCGGATCTTCCAGTGAGCCGAGCAGTTCCCGCAGCTTGGCCAACAGGCGGGTGAGCTGGCGTGACACGTGCATCTGGTTCGTCCCGATGCGCATCGCGATCTCCTCCTGCGACATCCGGAAGTAGAACCGCAAGCGGAGCACCTCGCGTTCGTCGACGGTCAACTTGGGCATCAGCTTGTCGACGACGAGCTTCGCCTCGGCGCGCTCGAAGTCCGACTGTGCGTCCGTCGACTTGATCCCCGGATCGTTCGGCAACAGCGCCGCACCGGCGAAACCGACGCCGGCGACCCTGGCCGCCGACACCGTCTCCGCGGTGTTGCTCAGATCTCGGGCGAGGTCTTTGGTGCTCGGTTCGGCACCGAGTTGCTGTGCCAGGTCGGGCCAACTGTTCCGAATCCGGATCGACAACTCCTGGGTGGACCGCGGTGGCCGGATCAACCACGCGTGATCGCGGAAATACCGCTTGATCACTCCGGTGATGGTCGGCACCGCGAAGGCGACGAAGTCTCCCTTGGCGGGTTCGAAACGCTGAGCGGCCTCGATCAGCCCGACTCGAGCCACCTGGCGAAGATCGTCGGCGTCGGATCGCGAGCGCCCGTACCGTCGGGCGAGCGCGTCGGCCAGACCGAGATAGCGCTCGACGATCTGGCCGAGCAGGCGCTGTCGCTCGGGCCCGTCGGCTTGCGACGCGAATCGGAACAACTCGGCTGTGTCCAAGTCGGCCGCCGCGACAGAGGCCGAAGGTGAGGAGGACGATTCAACGGAGGATCGGTACGCAGCCATCGGCCACCCTTGGAGTCCGCAGGGTGCGGCGATGGCTTCACCACGGCGGTTCCGCGCTCAACGGGCGCTACAACCGCAGTACCAGCAAACCACGTGAACCGTGCCGGTTCAAGGGTGTCGATCAACCTCTGTCAAAGCCACGGCCTCCCACTCAGGCGGTCGAGATCACCTCGCCGTGCAAGACCGCGAACCAGGCACCCCGGCGCATCGACCACGTGCGCCACGCCTGGGCGATCTCGTCGAGCTCTGCCTGCGCGACGCCCAGGTCGCGGGCGTGTCGGGCCAGGTCCGACGTGGCGATCCGCATCGCCCAGGTCTCGCTCCACCACCCGAGATCGGCCGGGTCGGCGAAGCACCAGACCGACGCCGAACAGCTCAGGTCGGTGAAGCCGGCTCGGCCGAACCAGTCCTTCAGTTGCCGCCCGGCGTCCGGTTCCCCGCCCAGCTCGCGGGCCACCTGCCGGTAGATCGATCGCCAGCGGTCCATGGCGGGCTCGGCCGGGTGCCAGGTCATCGAGGCGTAGTCGGCGTCACGCACCGCCACCAGGCCGCCGGGCCGGGTCACCCGACGCATCTCCCGCAAGGCGGAGATCGGATCCGCCAGATGCTGCAGCACCTGATGGGCATGGCTCACGTCGAAGCTGTCGTCGGGGAAGTCCAGGCCATAGATGTCGCCCTTCGCGAAGTGGACGCGATCCACTCCCGCCCTCTGAGCGCTCCTTTGAGCAACGGCGACAGCGGTCGCTGCACTGTCGATACCCTCCACCCAGCCGGAGCTGAGTAACCGCGCCAGATCGATCGTGATCGTTCCCGGTCCGACGCCGACGTCGAGCAGTCGATCGCTCGGCCGCAGTCGAGGCAACAGGTAGCCGGCCGAGTTCTGCGCCGTTCGCCATGAGTGCGAGCGAAGCACCGCCGCATCGTGGCCGTGGGTGTAGGTCTCCCGTGTCATCCGAAAAGTGTCCGACCCTTCAGGCACTGTTCTCGGCACGGACCGGTCCGTGGGCACTCAGCGCAACGGCTGGTCGGGATTCGGAGTGTCTCGACGATGGCTGGAGGAGTGAGCATGGACATGCTGAGAGTCGACTGCGGCGGATGTGTGGCCAGGGGGCCGGCCTGCGAGGACTGCGTGGTGAGTGTGGTGCTGGATCGGCCGTGCGCCACGCTCGACCTCGACACCGACGAGCAGTCGGCACTGCGGACCCTGGCTGATCAGGGTCTGGTGCCACCCCTGCGCCTCGTTCCCGGTGCGCGTCGCGGCCGCGCCGTTCGGCAGCGGTTGGACTGGCCTGAGCTCGGCTGAGCCTGGGCCCCGGAGCCGGCCGCGAGATGCGCCGCGCATCGACCGGTTTGCTTAGTGACCATTTCGTGACCTAATGTTTGGCCTACGCCGGTTGTGGCCTGGTGGCGCGAACTTCGGGACGCGACGGGCCATCTCGGTCGCGGGGCTGCGGCACTTTGCGTTCGGCAGTACCGTTGGACGACCAGTACCGTTGGATGACCAGTACCGTTGGATGACCAGTACGGCTGTATGACGCTGGCTGCGTGACGTTGAGCGCTGTCAGGGACCGAACACCCTTGTGGGTCGGCGCGTGAGGAAAAGGGGATCACCGGGTGTTGTCGCGGAGTCGCGCCACTGCACGAGCCAGAGTTCTCGTTCGCAGTCTGGGCGTCGCTATCGGCACATTGGGACTGATCGCGACACTGGCGTCTCCTGCCGGCGCTGACCCCTCCGACCCACCGCTCACCGTCGACGATGCCAAGGCGCAGGTCGCTGCCCTTGAAATCGATGCTGCCGCGATCGACCAGCAGTATGTGGGCGTCAAGGAACAGATCAAGACCAGCAAATCCAAGCTGAAGCAGAAGCGTGCCGACGTGGCTACGCAGACGGCCAAGGTCACGCAGATGCGCCGACAGGTCGGTCAGGTCGCCTTGGCGCAGTTCCAGAACCGTTCGCTCAACACCACGGCACGATTGCTGCTCACCGAGGACACCGACGGCTTTCTCAACCAGGTCTCGACCGTGGAGAAGGTTAGTCAGAACCAGAACTCCGCGCTGCAGGACTACCAGTCCGAGCAGGCCGAGCTCGCCGGTCTCGAGCGTTCCACCGCCACCGACCTGGCTCAACTGCAGACCCAACAGAAGAGCCTCACCGATCTGCGCGAACAGTCCGACAACAAGATCACCGAAGCCAAGGCGCTGCTGGCCAAGCTCACCGAGGAAGAGCGCCGGCGGATCGCGGCCGAGGAAGCTCGGCTCGCGAAGGCGGCCCAGAAGGCTGCGAACGCGGCCAAGACCGCGACCCCGACCACCACGGACGGCGCCACCAGCGGTGGCAGTGCGGTGGTGGCCGGATCCGGGCGGGCGGCCAAGGCGGTTGGGTTCGCCAAGGCCCAGCTGGGCAAGCCGTACAGCTTTGCTGCGGCGGGACCGAATGCATACGACTGCTCCGGGTTGACCTCTGCCGCCTGGAGGGCCGCCGGGGTCAGCATCCCGCGCACGTCCCAGACGCAGTACGGCGCCGGCCGGGCCGTCTCCAAGTCCGAGCTGCGACCCGGTGACCTCGTCTTCTACTACTCCGGCATCAGCCACGTTGCCATGTATGTGGGCGGGGGCCAGATCATCCACGCGCCGCATCCCGGCTCCAACGTCCGTTACGCCAGCCTCGACTCCATGCCGTTCGCCGGCGCGCGTCGGGTCGGCTGAGTGCCGTCGGGACCACCCGGCCGACGGGCTTCGTCACTGCGCTCTTGCTGGTCGTCTTCGCGCTGAGCGCAGTCTCAGCGTGCTCGACCGCAGCGACCGACGACCGACCGAGTTCCAGGCGCTCGCCGGCAGCCGGCTCGTCGACAACGGCGACTCGTCCGGGCCAGAACCGGGCGGCGGCCGCTCAGTCCACCCTCGATGCCGTCGTTGCCGCCGTCCGGGTCGGTGACCGACCGGCCTTCGACGCCCAGCTGACCACGGCCACCTCGGAATTCGCCGACCGGCTCTTCGCCAACCTCGAAACGTTGCCGCCGGATGTCGTGTTGCGGGCCGAGCAGCAGACCGCCGACCTGTCGCCGCCGGCCGTCACGGCCGCGCCGGGGGGCTGGCGTCAGCGGGTGACGGTCCGGTCGCGACTGGACCACGACACTGGAGCATCGGCGTACGAGGTGTGGTTCGCAATGGCCGACGGTGGGGACCGCGTGCGGTTGAGCGGCCCGGCCGAGGGTCCCGACGGCGCAACGACCGGCCGTCCGTTGTGGCTGATCCAGCGGATCAGGATCGTCAACGGTCCCGACGCCACCGTGGTGTCGGGCAGCGACCGCACCGATCTGCCCGACTGGCTGCGTCGGGCCCAGTCCGCGGAGCGGGCGGTGCGCGTCCGGACCGGCAAACCGGCGCATCCGCGCTGGGATCACGGACTGGTGGTGGAGCTCCCGGGCAGCGGGGCCGCTTTCGACCGGGTACTCGGGGTTGCGCCCGGCAGCTACGACCAGATCGCGGCAGTCGCGTGGCCGCAAGGTCCCGATCCCGCGACGGCTGCGGTGCGGGTCGTCGTCAACCCCGACCTGGCCGCGACGCTGGACGAGGACCGTCTGGACGTGCTGATCACCCATGAGGCGACACATGTGCTCACCCGATCGGCAAGCTCACCGGCACCGAACTGGCTCGTAGAAGGCTTCGCCGACTGGGTGGCCTTCGACCGCATCCCCGGTGCCGCGCCACCGACCGAGGATCTCGTGCTGGCCGACGTACGTCGCCACGGTGCTCCTACAGCCTTTCCCGCCGACAACGCATTCCGGCCGGACGCATCCGACCTCGATCTGAACTACGGGCGTGCCTGGTTACTGTGCCGGTTCATCGCCGACACCTGGTCCGGCGCCGACCTGGTCCGGCTGTACGCCGAGATCGATGCGGGCGCCACGACGGCGCGCGCATTCCCCGATGTGCTCGGCGTGGAGGAGCAGGCGCTGCTGCGCCGGTGGTCGGCATGGCTGGATCGCCAGGCCGATCGATGATCACTCGACGGGCTTGATCGTGGCGACGACCCTGGTGGTCACGAACGACTTTCCGCCCCGAATCGGCGGCATCGAGCGCTTTGTCGAGCAGGTCTGCTCCTGCTGTGACGACGACGTGGTCGTGCTGACCTCGTCCGAGCCAGGTGCGTCTGCCTTCGATGCCGGGGCGGCGTACGAGATCGTGCGTCGGGACCGGGTCCTGCTGCCGTCCCCGACTGTGGCGCGCGAGGCCCGCGCCCTGCTGCGCCGAACCGGCGCGGACCGTGTCGTGTTCGGCGCAGCCGCACCCCTGGCTCTGCTGGCCGACGACCTTAGTCGCGCCGGTGCGCAACGGATCGTCGCCTTGTCGCACGGACACGAGACGTGGTGGGCACAGGTGCCGGGCGCGCGGCACCTGCTGCGACGGATTGCCAGTGGGGTGGACGCGCTCACCGCGATCTCGACTTACACGGCCGATCGGATCCGTCCGGCGCTCGATCCGAGGGATCAGGACAAGCTCACCCGCCTGGCACCGCCGGTGGACACGACCTTCTTCCGGCCCCCTACCGGCCTCGACGCTCGCTCGGGTCTCGACGAACGAGCGCCGCTAGCTCGATGTGTCGCCGTCGGTCGGCTCGTCAGGCGTAAGGGCATCGACGTCCTGCTTCGGGCCTGGCCAGAGGTGCGCGCCCGCGTACCCCACGCCGAGCTGGTCGTCGTGGGTGACGGGCCGCAGCGCGCGCGGCTGGTCCGATTGGCGAATCGTCTCGATCTCGTCGCAGCCGCGACGTTCAGCGGCAGCAGAGGGCGGGCGGGCGTACGGCAACGGCTGTGGCAGGCCGACGTGTTCGCCCTGCCGATGCGCGTGCGACTGGGCGGTCTCGACTCCGAGGGCCTCGGACTTGCCGCGCTCGAGGCGGCCGCTTGTGGGCTGCCGACGGTGGTCGGCGCGTCCGGCGGCGCCCCGGAGACCGTGATCGAGGGAGTGAGCGGGTTCGTCGTCGAGCCGGACGATGCCGCCGCGCTGGCCGCTCGACTCATCGATCTGTTCGGCGACCCGCGACGATGCGCAACGATGGGCGTCGCTGGCCGCCGCCATGTCGAGCAGCACTTCGGTACAACGTCCTTCCGCCGACGGCTGCGGGAGCTGTTGGCCCTCGACTGAGCTGACCACGGCGTGCCGCACCCCCCACTCCTTGACGGTTTCCGCACAGTCGATCTCCATGTGAACGCTCAATCGGACGATCTTGCCGATTGAGTTGTGCCGATTGCGCGGTCTGGAGCACGACAACCCACGCCCGGAGCGCGCCGAGAGCGTGCCATGACGCCCGCGCGGGATCCCGGCGCCTCGACGGCGGTTGCCGCGATCGACAGGGGACGCGCGACCCGGGTCGGTCTCAGCCACTAGTCTGTCGCTCACGACGCGAACACCCGAGCCTCGATCCCGGCGTGGATCGGCGGCACGGCCGGGGCGACGCGACGAGAGAGGTGATCAGCGTGCCCGACCAGACCAACGCTTCGATCGACATCGCGGCTCCGCCCGACGAGATCATGGGCGTGATCGCCGACTTCGATTCCTACCCGGACTGGGTCGGCGACATGAAGTCGGCCGAGGTGTTGACCTACTACGACGACGGCTGGGCCAAGACCGTGCGGATCACCCTTGACCACGCCTTGGTCAAGGATGTCTACGTCCTTGAATACGACTGGGTGGAGAACGTCGCGTCCTGGAAACTGATCGAGGGCACCCTGCTGAAGGTGATGGACGGGTCGTATGTCCTGACCCCGAAGGGTGATGTCACCACGGTCACATACAACCTCGAGGTCGACGTGAACATGCCCATGATCGGCATGTTCCGGCGTAAGGCAGCGAAGACGATCATCGACGGCGCCCTGAAGGGTCTCAAGCAGCGGGTGGAGGGCTGAGCGTCCCCAGCGGGTCGCCGGGCCTGCGGTCGTTAGCACCCCGGGCGAGTGTCGTCGCCCGATCGAGCGCGTTGCCAGCGGCGGTTTCGCCCGGGCTGAGCATCGGCATCGACATCGGCGGAACCAAGGTCGGTGCCGGCGTGGTCGACGAGCAGGGGAACATCCTCGAGCGCCTCCAGCGGCCGACTCCGTCGCACAGCCCGCGGGCGGTCGAGGACGCCATCGTCTCCACAGTGGAGGACCTGCGCCGGCGGCACTCGGTGCTGGCGGTCGGCATCGGCGCGGCCGGCTGGGTGGACAACACACAGTCGATCGTGCGCTTCTCGCCGCACCTGGCCTGGCGGGAGGAGCCGCTCAAGGACCGGTTGAGCGCCCGGATCGATCTACCGCTGATCGTGGACAACGATGCCAACGCGGCCGCCTGGGCTGAGTATCGGTTCGGCAGCGGCCAGGGGGCGTCGGTGATGGTCTGCCTCACCTTGGGCACCGGCATCGGCGGCGGACTGGTCATCGACGGGCGGCTGTTCCGCGGAACCCACGGAATGGCCGGCGAATGGGGCCACATGATCAGCGTTCCCGGCGGACACCGTTGTGAGTGCGGTAATCGCGGCTGCTGGGAGCAGTATGCCTCGGGGAACGCGCTGGTCCGCGAAGCCAGGGAGTTGGCAAGCACCAACTCGCCGATGGCGTACCGGCTGCTGGAGTTGATGGGCGGCGACATCGACGCCATCACCGGGCCGAGCGTGACCGCCGCCGCACTGGAGGGCGAGCAGACCGCGATCGAGTTGCTCGCCGATGTCGGCACCTGGCTCGGTCAGGGCATCGCCAACCTGGCGGCCGCGCTCGATCCGGACCTGTTCGTCGTCGGCGGGGGAGTGAGCGCGGCCGGCGACCTGCTGCTGCAACCGGCTCGACGGATGTTCTCCCGTACGCTGACTGGTCGAGGTTTCCGACCCGTTGCCCGGCTGGAGTTGGCGCACTTCCGCAACGACGCCGGGATGATCGGTGCGGCCGACCTGGCCCGGCGGGCCATGATCGAGCCACCCGAGTCGGCCCGCTTCGGCTTCTGGCCCCGGGGCAGGGGCCGCCGGGGCCACCAGCGTCGCCGACGCACCCTGCCGCCGAAACCCTGACCCCCCGGCACCCGCCTCCTGGACACCCGCCTCCCGGCCCAGCCCACGGATCACCGGCCAGTGCCCGCTCCGGCAGCAGAAAGTGGGCGCGTCCGACAAGTTCTCCCGGCGTGTCGTTGTCACACGCGCACACTTTCCGGCGGAGGAGTCCGGGAAACTACAACACCGCTCCGTCGCCCGCGTCGGGCGGACGTGAGCGGGGCAGGTTGAACACCAGTACGCCGAAGCCGCCGAGGAAGCCGCCCAGGGCAATCCAGCCCATCCACGGCGGCAGCCGTACGCCGAAGGCAGCCAGCAGCACGACGATCGCGGCATAGGCGATACCGGCCCAGGCCAGCAGGATGGGCAGCCTGGGCCGTTGGAGTGGAGGCTGCGGATCGGGGACATAGCGATCATCCGGCTCGCGGGTCGGCTCGACCCGCGCCGGTTCGGGCGTGACGAACAGTGGATGGTTGTCCGCCCAGGCGCTCGTCGGTCCGATCGCCAGCGTCGGCGGGCTGGTCGGGCTGCCCGGCGGAGAGGTCGTCGGCGGAGAGTTCGACCCGGGACCGGTCGGCGGGCCGGCTGACTCGCGGTCGGCTGTGACCGGCGGGAGTGGATCGGGCCGGTCAGCTGTGAGGTGATATCCCGCCACCAGTTCCGCGAAGGCTCGGTCGATGGCCTCACTGTCGTCGTCACGCGGTGCACTCATCTGGACCTACTTTGCGGCGGCGGCCAGCCCGGCGAAGAACTCGCTGGTGCAGGAGAAGATCAGATCTGCATCGTAGTCCAGCGTGGCCACGTGGTAACTGCGTTCCAGCTCGATCACCTCCAGATCGGTGCTGCGGACCCGTTCCCGGATCAGGGCCAGAGAAGACGGATCGACCACGTGGTCGACTTTCGACCGGTAGATCCGGGTCGGGGCATCGACGCGAGGCAATTCCCGGTGGATCTCGGCCCACAGCTTGGTCATCGACCAGGCGGCGTGCAGCGGCGTGCGAGGGTAGGCGCCTTCGTCGACATCGGGCTTGGCGATGTCGCCACCGATCGCCGCGAGCGATGGGACGGCGTGCCGGATCACGAACAGTGCGTGCATCCGTGGGTCGGCCGAGTGCACCGACGGATTGACCAGACTCAACCCCGCGACGTACTCGCGGCGTCGCGCCGCCAGCAGGAGGGCCAGGCCGCCCCCCATCGACAACCCGCAGACGAAGGTCTGCTCACACTGGGCGCTCAGCTCGTCGAAGGACGACTCGGCCTCGGCGTACCAGTCCTCCCACCTGGTCTGGTTCAGTTCTTGCCAAGTCGTCCCGTGGCCCGGGAGCCGGGGCACAACTACCCTGAAGCCCTCCCGCTCGAGGTGGTCCGCCCACGGCCGGACCGCCGGTGGTCCACCCGTGAAGCCGTGCAGGACGAGTGCGCCCAGGGGGCCGTTTCCCCCCTGGTAGGGCTCGCAGCCCGGCAGCACCGGCGCGCAGACCGTCGACAGATGGTCGCGGCGCCGACCGACGCGGTTCAGCACGGGAGCGATCCAGGCGCGCGTCCCGGTGATCGGGCGGCGATGGGGCGGCAACGTTGCCGACGAAGTCGTCACTCCCGCATGGTAGTGCGCACGCCCGCAAGGTCGTCGGGGCCTGCGCCCCCAGGGCGACGGTCTTGACGTTGGTCGTGACGGAGGACACCGCTACGATCTCCTTCGCCGTGCGGAGCCTCACCCAGTCGGCGTCGCGCCGTCGCCCACGCTGCGGGCCCAGGCGCCAGCCGCACCGCCGCCCGCCGCCCGCGCTTCGTCCACGTCCAGCCCTGGACGCGCTGTTCGCGCGCAACTCGCACTCGACACTAAGGTGTCCAGCAACAGGAGGTTGGCGTTGCTCTACTGGTTCCTCAGGCTGTTGGTGGTCGGACCACTCGTCCGGCTCCTGTTCCGGCCCTGGATGGAGGGCGAGGAGAACATCCCCGAGTCCGGTCCAGCGGTCGTGGTCAGCAATCACATCTCCGCGGGTGACACCTTCGTCCTGCCGGCCATGATGAAACGGCGACTGACCTTCCCGGCCAAGCAGGAACTGTTCGTCGGTCAGGGCATCAAGGGCCGCTTGATCGGCTGGTTCATGCGAGGGATCGGCCAGCTGCCGATGGACCGCTCGGGCGGCCGGGCCAGCGCGACGAGCATGAACGGGGTGCTGTCGGTCCTGGAGCAAGGAGACCTGCTCGGGATCTACCCCGAGGGCACGCGATCTCCGGACGGGCGGCTCTACAAGGGCAAGACCGGTGTTGCCCGACTCGTGCTGAAGGCCGGTGTACCCGTCATCCCCGTCGGCATGATCAACAGCCAGTTCGTGCCGTCGCGTATTCCGCGCGTCAAGACCATGCGACGGCCCGGCATCCGGATCGGCAAACCGCTCGACTTCACCGAGTACGCCGGCGCCGGCAACAACCGCAACGTTCTGCGCTACGTCACCGACGAGATCATGAACTCCGTGATGGAGCTGTCGGGACAGACCTATGTGGACGCGTACGCCAGCTCGGTCAAGGAAGCCCTCGAGGAAGGCCGGGACTTCCCCGCCCGGGTCGTGGACCGCCCGGGTGACGGCACCGCTCCTCCGGCGACGCCAAGTCGTCCGCCGACGAGAGTGACACCCGCCGACATCGCCGACCTTCCGCCGGCCGTGGGGGAAGGTGCCAGGTGAGCGAGGAGTTGGTCACCGTCGAACCGGAACCCGGTGGCGGGAACGGTCGCGGCGTCTACTGGGTGCTCAAGAACGTCATCCTGGGCCCGGCCGTGCGCAAGCTCTTCCGGCCGATCGTCGAGGGGCCCGAGAACGTGCCGGAGAGCGGACCGGCGATTCTGGCCAGCAACCATCTGTCGTACGCCGACTGGGTGTTCATGCCGATGGTTCTGGATCGGCGCGTGACGTTCGTGGCCAAGTCGGACTACTTCACCGGTGCGGGGATCAAGGGTTGGACCCAGAAGCGTTTCTTCGCCGGCACCGGTCAGGTGCCCATCGATCGTAGTGGTGGCCGTGCTTCGGAGGGGGCATTGCGGGCCGGGTTGAAGGTGCTGCAGCGCGGCGATCTGTTCGCGATCTATCCCGAGGGCACCCGCAGCCACGACGGCAGGCTCTACAAGGGGCGTACGGGCGTGGCCCGGTTGGCGCTGGAGGCCGAGGTTCCGGTCATCCCGACGGCCGTGATCGGCACCGACGTGATCGCGCCCCCGGGCAAGATCGTCAGTCGGATCATCAGCCCGACGGTGAAGTTCGGTACGCCGCTGGACTTCTCCCGCTACGCGGGGATGAGCGAGGACCGTTTCATCCTCCGCTCGATCACCGACGAGATCATGTACACGATCATGGAGCTTTCCGGCCAGGAGTACGTCGATGTCTACGCCCCTACCGCGAAAGCCCAGGCCGCGGCCGAGGCGAAACGTGCCGAGGAGGACGAGGTCTCCCCGCAGGCTTGAGGTTCTTCCCGACGAGGCTCCGCCACGTTGGCTTCCAGAGGTACGCAGGGTGCGACGAAGGCACGCCGATCGATGGTTCGCGAGCGCCCGTCTTGTGGT
>JBBSQJ010000098.1:0-14702 GCA_038257965.1 Propionibacteriales bacterium | reverse complement strand
GGCCGACGCGGTGCTGCCGGCGGCCACGGGACTGCGCGGACCGCTCTCCTGTCTGAACGAGGCCCGGTTCGGCATCGTCTGGGGAGCGCTCGGCGCGGCTCGGGACTGCCTGGAGACCGCCATCTCCTATGCAACAACTCGCGAGGTCTTCGACCGGCCGCTCGCCTCGTTCCAGCTCACCCAGGCCAAGCTCGCCGACATGGCTCTGGAGCTCCAGAAGGGCTTCCTGCTAGCGCTCCATCTCGGTCGCCTCAAGGACGCGGGAAGACTGGATCCGCGGCAGGTCAGCCTTGGCAAGCTGAACAACGTCCGGGAGTCGCTGACCATCGCGCGGGAGTGTCGCACCATCCTCGGGGCGAACGGGATCACTCTGGAGTACCCGGTGATCCGCCACGCCAACAACCTGGAGTCCGTGCTGACGTACGAAGGCACCTCCGAGGTTCATCAACTCGTCATCGGGCAGGCGCTCACCGGGGAGGCTGCGTTCAACTGAGCCGCGGGAGCCCAGCATCTCTCGATGAGGCGAGTCACGTGGCCCGGCGTTGACACCCGGGTAGCGCACGCGCGTCGGCACGAGTCGCGCTATACACCGTACGCCGTACAACGTACTATGTACGGTATACTTGGCTGAGTGGAGAGGATGACGATGTCGGACACCGTTGCGGCCTCGGCAGGAGCGTCGGCGAACCAGCAAGACATCGACGAGGTCCTCGGGTGGTTCGCGAGATACGACGAACTCGTCGCCGCCGGTGACCTGAACGCCATGGCGGACATGGCGGACTTCCCGGTCAACGAGGTCACCGACGACGCCGACGGGCTCGGGGTCGCCGGTCCATGCGACCGATCGAAGTTCCTGGCGCAGATGCGAGAAGTTGTCGGCGGTGCCGGTGAGATGACAATGGAGTCGAAGCGCCACCCGATCTTCTTGTCCCGAGCGCTGTGCTTCGTCGTCACCGACGCCATCTTCACCAGCAACGGGCATACGCAGGAGATGCGTTACGGCGATCTGCTCGTGCGCACTGCGGATGGTTGGCGGTTCCAGACGATGGTCGCCGGCGGCTGGCACGACCAGATGTGACCTCGCCCTGCCAGGTCCGAACGTTGGACGGGTGCGCGTCGCAATCGCGGAATCACGCATCAGCCTGGCCTACGGTTGGTCGGTGACATCGAGCAGCCGACGTGGCAGCCGCTGGGCGATCGGCTTGGTGACCCTACTTGTCGTCGGCGGCTGCGCGGGCGCACCGACTTCCGCGGGCACGGGCTCGCCCACCCCGCCTCCGATCCCGGCGAGTTCGTCGACCAGCAGCTGGCCGAGCCCGTCGCTCACACGGACTCGGCCCAGCACGCCGCCAGATTCCGCGCGACCGGCCCCGACGGGCACGGACCAGACCGCGGCTGCGGACCGTCCCGTGATCGTCATCGATCCGGGGCACAGCGGCCGCGCCATCCGCAGTCGGACCACGAACGGTCTGCTCGACTTCGACTACCCGAACCGTCCCGAGATCGCCGAAGCGTTCGACATCAGCGCCTGCGTCGCCGCAGAGTTGCGTTCGCACGGGTACCGGGTGATCCTCACCAAGAAGCACGTCGACGACAGCGTCAGCCTGACCGAACGTGCGAGGATCGCCAACCGTGCGAAGGCCGATCTGGCCATCAGCGTGCACGACGACCACGGCCAACCTCCGACGTTCCAGGCCACCTACAGCCAGCGCGGCGTGCCCAGCAACGGTCGCTACCCGACCATGTATCGCGGGAATGGCAGCCGGCGTACCGTCTTCGACCATCCCGAGATCGCCAAGGCCAGTGAGCGGGCGGCCCGGATCATCGCGAAGGAACGGACGCGCGCACAGGGTCGACTGGTCACCGTGCGGCAGAACTCGTTCACCGGGCGCGCGCCGCTGGAGCCGGGCAACCTCGCGCTGGTCCAGCTGCTCAGCGAGGTGCCGTGGGTTTACAACGAGATGGGTGCCTTGAC
Source organism: Propionibacteriales bacterium (assembly GCA_038257965.1). Classification (GTDB taxonomy): domain Bacteria; phylum Actinomycetota; class Actinomycetes; order Propionibacteriales; family Propionibacteriaceae; genus Microlunatus. The sequence goes on along the minus strand of JBBSQJ010000098.1, from coordinate 12,727 downwards.
CGCTGGCAGCACGACTCGACGGATGACCGCGGCGCTGGAGACGGCCTACGCCGAGGGCCTGCTCGAGGGAGTCCAGGCGGCGGTGCCGATCGAAGGCGCCAGCCGCCAGACCAAGGCAGCCGCGCTCGACTCCTGCCTGCGACACCGACGGTGACCGCCGCACGAGCCGCTCGCGACCGGGGGCGACGGATTTCACCCAGTCGACCCGCCATCCCCGGATTCCTGAGCCAGATGGGGGTTTCGAGTGTGCGGATAGCGTCAGCCGGCTGCCTGGGTGCGGGCGTCTAGGATCGCAGGCATGGTGACCGGGACGGAAGTGAGGTTGCCGGCCCACCTGGCCGACGCGACGACGGACGACGCGAGCCTGCGACGGTTCCTGTCCGGGCTACCCGGCGTGGACCCCGTGGGAATCGAGCAGAGGGCAGCGAGCCTGGCGACCCGCTCGATCAAGAAGCAGTCGAAACTCGCGGCGATCGACCTGGCCATCTCGATGGTCGACCTGACGACTCTGGAAGGCGCCGATACTCCCGGCAAGGTCCGCAACCTGTGCCGCAAGGCGATCCTGCCCGATCCCGACCGGCCGGACACGCCGCGCGTCGCCGCGATCTGCGTCTATCCCGACCTCGCGGCAGTAGCCAAGGCCGAGCTCGCCGGTTCCGGCGTCAAGGTCGCTTCGGTCGCGACCGCCTTCCCCGCCGGACGGGCCAGCCTCGAGGTCAAGCTCGCCGATGTCCGGCTGGCAGTGGACGCCGGTGCGGACGAGATCGACATGGTGATCGACCGCGGCGCGTTTCTCGCCGGGCGATTCGGGCTGGTCTTCGACCAGATCACGGCAGTGAAGGCGGCCTGCGGCGATGCCCGGCTGAAGGTGATCTTGGAGACCGGAGAGTTGGCGACCTACGACAACGTCCGCCGGGCCTCCTGGCTGGCCCTGCTCGCCGGTGGCGACTTCATCAAGACGTCGACCGGCAAGGTCTCTCCCGCCGCGACCTTGCCGGTCACTCACGTCATGCTCCAGGCGGTGAAGGACTGGCGGACCCAGACCGGTCAGCAGCGCGCCGTGAAACCGGCCGGCGGGATCCGGAACACGAAAGACGCGATCCGCTACCTGGTCGCTGTGCACGAGGTGGCGGGGCCCGATTGGTTGAGTCCCTACTGGTTCCGGTTCGGCGCATCGTCGGTGCTGAACGACTTGATCATGCAACGTCGCACCCAGACCGACGGGCACTACTCCGGTCCCGACTACGTGACGCTCGACTGAAGGGTGGTTTGCCGATCATGACACTCACGACCTCGGCACCGAGCTGGGAGTATGCACCGGCTCTCGAGTCGACCTCGATCGCCCGGGTCCAGGATCGCTATCTGCCCTTTGTCGGTGGGGAATTCGTCGAGGGGACGGGCGAGGATCTGGACACCATCAATCCTGGCACGGGTGAGGTGCTCGCGACCGTATCCACCGCGGGCACGGCCGACGTGGACCGGGCGATCGCGTCGGCCCGGAAGGCGTACGACAACGTCTGGTCGAAAGTCTCCGGCGCGGAACGCGGCAAGTACCTGTTCCGGATCGCCCGCGGGATCGCCGAGCGCGCCCGCGAGCTGGCCGTGATCGAGACCCTGGACAACGGCAAGCCGATCAAGGAAACGCGCGACTTCGACGTGCCGACCGCGGCGCAGCACTTCTTCTACCACGCCGGATGGGCCGACAAACTGCAGCATCTGGGCGTGGGTCCGGCGCCCAGACCGCTCGGGGTCGCCGGCCAGGTGATCCCGTGGAACTTCCCGCTGTTGATGGCCGCCTGGAAGATCGCTCCCGCGCTGGCCGCCGGGAATACCGTCGTGATCAAGCCGGCGGAGACCACGCCGCTGTCCATCCTGGTGCTGGCCGAGATCATCGCCGACGCCGACCTGCCGCCCGGGGTGGTGAACATCCTCACCGGTGCGGGTGACGTCGGGTCGTATCTGGTCGCTCACCCGGGAGTGGACAAGGTCGCTTTCACCGGATCGACGGCGGTCGGCCGGGGGATCCAGGCAGAACTGGCCGGCACGGGCCGCAAGCTCACCCTAGAGCTCGGCGGCAAGGGCGCCAACATCGTGTTCGAGGACGCCGCGATCGATCAGGCGGTGGAGGGCGTCGTCAACGGGATCTTCTTCAACCAAGGCCAGGTCTGCTGCGCCGGCTCGCGGCTGATCGTCCAGGAGTCGATCGCCGACGAGTTCGTCAACCGGCTGAAGGGGCGCGTCGAGACCTTGCGAGTCGGCGATCCGTTGGACAAGAACACCGACGTCGGCGCCATCAACTCCGCCCGACAGCTGGCGCGGATCACCGAACTGATGGAGGCCGGAGTCAACGAGGGCGCGGAACCGTGGACGTCGTCCTGCCCGCTCCCGGATCGCGGCTACTACGTGGCACCGACCATCTTCACCAACGCGACCCAGTCGATGCGGGTGGCCCGTGAGGAGATCTTCGGGCCGGTGCTGACCACGATGACGTTCCGGACGCCGGACGAGGCCGTGGCCAAGGCCAACAACACCGCGTATGGGCTCGCCGCCGGAGTGTGGACCGAGAAGGGGTCGCGCGCGATGGCGATGGCCGGCGCCTTGCGAGCCGGAGTGATCTGGGACAACACCTTCAACCGGTTCGATCCGACGGCAAGCTTCGGCGGCTACCGGGAATCAGGTTTCGGCCGCGAAGGGGGTCCCTCCGGGCTGGCCGCCTACCTGGACACCGACGATGAGCCGACGGCAGGTGCCGAGTGAGCCCCTCGACGAGCCCAAGTCACCTGGCCGTCACCAAGACGTACAAGTTGTACGTCGGCGGCGCCTTCCCCCGCTCGGAGTCCGGCCGGACGTACCCGGTGTACGGTGCCGACGGCATGTTCTCGGCCAATGCCGCGTTGGCCTCTCGCAAGGACGCTCGGGACGCCGTCGTGGCGGCCCGGAAGGGCTTCGGGTCGTGGTCGAAGGCGACGCCGTACAACCGCGGTCAGGTGATCTATCGGATCGCGGAGATGCTGGAGGGACGGCGGGCCGAGTTCGCCGATCTCTTGCAGCGCGGGCCGACACCGAGCCGCGACGATGAGGTCGATCTGGCCGTGGACCGGCTCGTCCACTATGCGGGGTGGACCGACAAGCTGTCGGCGGTGTTCGGCAGCGCGAACCCGGTCTCGGGGCCGTACTTCTCCTACTCCGCACCCGAGCCGACCGGGGTGGTTGCGGTGGTGGCTCCCAGTGATGCTCCCCTGGTCGGCCTGGTGTCGGTGATCGCGCCGGTGATCGCCGGTGGAAACGCCTGCGTCGTGGTCGCGGCCGAACCGGACGCCTGTGTCGCGATCACGCTCGGTGAGGTGCTGGCGACCTCGGACCTGCCCGGTGGTGTGGTGAACCTGCTCACCGGCCGGGCCGGTGAGATCGCGCCTCACCTGGCGGCGCACGGCGACGTCAACGCCCTGGACCTCACCGGAGCCAGCCCGGAGCTCCGAGTCGAGTTGGAGCGCGCGGCGTCGCAGACGATCAAGCGGGTCCACTCACCGTCCCGGACGCCCGACTTCACGCGGCCGCCCGGCACGGCTCGGCTACGCGCTTTCCTCGAGATCAAGACCGTATGGCACCCGACGGGCTCGCTGTCGCTGGCCGGTGGGACGTCGTACTGATCTTCGATGCGCGCGGCCCGTCCCCCGGAAAGTGGGCTTGTGTGACAAGTTTTCTCGGCGTGTCGCTGTCACAGGCGCCCACTTTCGGCGGAGGTGAGGCGTGAGCACGACCGTCGTGTTGTTGGCCGGTCCCTCGGGCAGCGGCAAGTCCCGGGTGGCCAGGCTGTCTGGGTGCCCACAGCTCGCGCTCGACGACTTCTACCGTGACGGTGACCACCCGGGACTCCCGCGGACGCTGGGCATCGTGGACTGGGACAACCGCTCCAGCTGGGACGCCGAGGCCGCGCTGGAGGTGGTCATCGCCTTGTGCACGACCGGCCAGGCTGACGTGCCGAGCTACGACATCTCCGACAGCCGGCGCACCGGCACCCGCCGCCTCGACCTGGGCGATGCGGCGTGCTTCGTGGCCGAGGGTCTGTTCGCACCCGAGATCGTGAGCCGGTGTCGCGATGCCGGCGTGCTCGGCGACGCCCTCTATCTCGATCGGCCGCGGGCTTTGACCCTGGTGCTCCGATTCGCCCGCGATGTTCGGGAGCACCGCAAGCCGATCGGCGTACTGATCCGGCGCGGGCTCGCGCTGTGGCGGGCCGAGCCTGCGATGCGCGCGCGCTCAGTGGCGGCGGGTTGTCGACCGGTCAGACTGCGGAAAGCCCTCCTCCTCGTCCGGACGAGGATGCAGACTAGGGCCTCGTGACTGATCGACAGCCGGAGGGGACGGCCCCCCTCCGAACTCCGATGGCGCGTCCGGCAACACCCGGCGGTCCCACACCCGGCCACAGGCCCGACTCGAGACGACGGATCGCCTACCAGGGCGAACCCGGAGCCAATTCCCACATCGTGAGCCGTGACAACTATCCGGGGTGGCAGACCGTCGCCTGCGCCTCGTTCGAGGACGTCTTCGCCGCCGTCGACGGCGGCGAGGCGGAGCTGGCCATGATCCCCATCGACAACTCCCTAGCCGGTCGGGTCGCCGATATCCACCACTTCCTGCCGACCTCGGGACTGCACATCATCGCCGAGCACTTCTTGCGGATCCGCTTCCAGCTGATGGGCGTGCCCGGCACGACGATCGACACGATCAAGACCGTGCACAGCCACGTGCACGCGCTCGGCCAGTGCCGCAAGATCATCTCCCATCACGGCTGGACACCGGTGATCTCCGGGGACACCGCGGGCGCGGCCCGGGAGATCTCGGAGTGGAACGACGTCAGCCAGGCGGCCATCGCCCCGCCGCTGGCCCGGGAGATCTACGGACTGGAGGTGCTCGCCCGTGACATCGAGGACGAGGACCACAACACCACCCGATTCGTCGTGCTCTCACCAGAGCCGGTCCGGGCGTCGGTGGCTGACGGTCCGGTCGTGACCAGTTTCGTGTTCAATGTCCGCAACCTCCCGGCTGCGCTCTACAAGGCCCTCGGCGGCTTCGCAACCAACGGGATCAACATGACGAAGCTGGAGTCCTACATGGTGGGCGGTGAGTTCATCGCCACCCAGTTCTTCGCCGAGGTGGACGGGCATCCGGACGACATCGACCTCGCCCGGGCACTGGAGGAGCTGCAGTTCTTCACCACCGACGTCAAGATCATGGGGGTCTATCCCGCCGATCCGTTCCGAGCCTCGGTCGGTGCCTGAGCCGGAGCTGTCGGTCGTCATCCGTAGGCTGAGCGTCCATGGCGGGTATTCCGGCTTGGGTGGCGATCGCCGTCGCCTTGATCGCGCTCGTCGGCGTCGTCATCACCGGGGTGATCACCTATCGCACCCAACAACAGCTACGCCGTGACCGACGCACCGAGCTGGACTCTGTTGGAGCTCGCGCGGCCACCGATGCCGAGGATGCCGAGCGGCGCGACCGCCGGGACCGCGCGATCGAGATCTACCAGTGGGCCGCCCAGCTGGCCGTCTCACCCGACTCACGCCAGGCCCAGGTCGGCGTGGATGCGCTGACTGGCCTGCTGGACGGGGCGCTGCTCGACGACGACACGAAACTACTCGTGGAGGCAGCGCTGGCGAGTGCGAGCTCCGCCCCGATCAAGGCGATCGAGCTGGCCCTGGACGAAGGTGTCGAGATCCGGGTCGTGCAGCTGAGGCTTGAGGAGCTCGAGGTGTCGGACGTAGCCTTGAGCTCAGTGGAGCAGCCCGATCCGAATTCGGGCGCGGAGCAGGAGACCGGGAATGGTTAAGACCGTGCTCGTGACGCCGGCCCAGGTCGATGCCGCCAAGGCTGTCGTCCACCGTCGCGCCGAGAGTGGCCGCCCGGTGCCCGAGGCGTTGCGGCGGATCGCCGAAGCCGACCAGACCGGCGACTCTCCCTCCCCACTGGAGGCTCCGGGCGCGCCGATCTCGACCTGAAAGCCACCGTCGCGGATCGACACGCGGATGCGCCCCGAGCCCGTCGAAGGGCCCGGCCGTTGTGCGGATCGACACACCGTACGTGCCCTGAGCCCGCCGAAGGGCCCGGCCGTTGTGCGGATCGGCACACCGGACGCGCCCTGAGCCCGTCGAAGGGCCCCGCCGTTGTGCGGATCGGGTCACGTACGCGCCCTGAGCCCGTCGAAGGGCCCGGCCGTTGTGCGGATCGGCACACCGGATGCGCCCTGAGCCCGTCGAAGGGCTTGACCGTTGTCATGCGCCGTGCGGCAATGCTGATTTTCCGCACGAGCGGGGTCATGCTCTGAAATTGCGGCTCCCGCCCAAAGGGATCCGAGCAGCCCGAGGTGTTTAAACCTCCGCCGCGGCCAGGCTCGATCGGCTTGGATCAACCGTCCCCCGCGGTCAGTGCCATCGCCTCGTCGAGGCGCTCCTCCACCCGGTGCTGGTCGATGGGCGCCAGGTGTCGCCGGCCGGTGAACAAGATCCCCGCAGCCACCAGCAGACCAGCACAACCCACCCAGTACGGCGCACCCGAGCCGAGCACGGCTGCGATCACGCCGGCCAGCGCCGGTGCGATCGAACCACCGACGAACCGGACGCCGGAGTACGTCGACGAGGCGACCGCACGAGGCAGATCGGTGGCCTCCATCACCGATTCGGTGAGCACGGTATTCATCACACCGAGGAACAGACCCCCCACGACGATGCCGATGACGAGCACCCACAGGTTGTCGACGTTCGTGGCGAGCACGGCCATCAAGGCGGCCAACGCCAGCAGCATCGCGTACAGGGTGTGGCGGCGGCCGAACCTGCGGGTCAGCGCCGGCGCGACGAACACCGAGGTCAGGGCCAGCGCGATCCCCCAGGCACAGAAGACGAGCCCGAGCTCGTGTGCTCCGAATGTGGCGAAGCCGGCGGAGTGCGCGGCATCCTCGAGCGGGAACGGGCTCCAGGCGAGCAGGCTGAAGAAGCCGAAGTTGTAGAAGAGGGCAGCCAGGCCGAGGGTCAGCAGTGCGGGACGGCGCAGCGCCCGGAAGGTGGCGGTCAGCCGCACCGGCTCGGGTTTGTCGGTGGGCTTCCCGAGCAGGATCAGCAGGGCGACCAGTCCGATCGCCATCAGCACCGCCGTGCCGAAGAAGGGTCCGCGCCACGAGATCGCGCCGAGCGCTCCGCCGAGCAGCGGTCCGACCGCGATCCCGAGACCGAGCGCGGCCTCGTACAAGATGATCGCGTTGTCGGCGCCGCCGCTGGCCGCGCCGACGATGGTCGCCAGTGCCGTCGAGATGAACAAGGCGTTACCCAGCCCCCACCCCGCGCGGAAGCCGATGATCATGCCGACACTGTCGGAGGCACCTGCGAGGGCGGCGACGACGACGATCAGGGCCAGGCCAGCAAGCAGGGTTGGCTTGGCCCCGATCCGACTCGACACGTAGCTGGTGAAGAACATCGCGAGGCCGGTGACCAGCAGGTAGCTGGTGAACAACAGCATCGTCTGCGCTTCGGTGGCACCCAGGTCGTGGCTGATGGCGGGCAGGATCGGATCGACGAGCCCGATGCCCATGAACGCGATGACGCAGGCAAAGGCGACGGCCCAGACGGCGCGGGGCTGCTTCAGGATGCTGGTGGTTTCCGTGTTCACGGGATGCATACGTACTTTCTGGCTCACGGTCCGGCAGGGTGACCCGAGTTAGTTAGCTTTGCTATGCAAGTCTAGCATACCCTTGCCTTCGTCACACCTCGGCCCGCCCGGCTCTCGCCGAGGCATGGAGAAGCCAGGCGAGCGAGATGCCGATCAGCCAGGCCGACAGATGCCCGAGATTGGTGAAGTCGAGCGCCGTCAGCAACAGCACTCCGAGCACGATCAGACAGCCGATCGCGTAAGGCCAGCGCCAGCCTGGTGGCACCCGATGGGTCAGCACGCCCAGTGCGCAGAACAGCCCGTAGCTGACGCCCACGTCCGGCCTGACTGCCACGCGAAACCCGACGAGGTGCCAGTGCAGAGCGGTGATCTCCAACGTCATGACCATCAGGGTCGCACCGACGTGACCGAAGACGATCACCACAACGGTCGCCACCGCTCCGAGCCAGCGCTGCACCTCACCGTAGAGGATGATCAGTGGGATCAGCAGGACCAGACCGATCGCCGGTGATACCACGAACGCGCTCAGGAACAGCACCGCTGCCGGCTGGGCCGCCATATTGGCGAGGTTCGTGCTGCTCTGCTCGATGAGTTCGTGCAGTCGGTGCGGCGGTTGGATGGCCACCGTCAGGCTGATCACGAAGACAGCGGTCGAGTACAAGACGCCGACCTGACGACCGGTGACCCACGGCCGAAACGGGACCGGCCAGCACGTCCGCAGCCACGTCCGCGCCTGTGCCAGTCTGGCGCGACGCTCCTTGATCTCGGGCTGAACACTCTCCACCGGTGCATTCTCCCGGCCGAGGTGGTTCCCATCGGCAGAGCCCGGTGTTAGCGTCGCCAGGTCGCCCATCGGGGGCTCGACATCTTCAGGGAGGGGACGTTCGTGCGGATACGAAGGTTGGTCACCGGGATTCTCGCTGTCGGACTGGGTTGCGCTCTGCTCCAGCCACCGGCGAGCGCCGCGCCGAAAGCGTCGTTGGGGAATGCCGCAACGACCGCGCAGGCGGCGTCGTCGACGAGGGCGGCGATCGGGACGTCGACTGCTCGACTGACCCCCCGGCGCCACTTCACGATGAAGCCGGACGGCTCCAGCGGCCTGACGGTCGGTGGCGAGGGCATCCCCAACATCGATTCGGTCAAGAAGACCATTTACACCTACTACGGTGACCCGGGCACCGGCATCGCCGACAAGGTGAACTCTCCCTACATCGCGGAGATGGACGCGATCGTGGCGAAGGAACTGCGTAAGCTGCCCCGCGAATACAAGAAGGCCAAGTTGCGGCACGAGAGGCCCGCGCTGGTGTTCGATGCCGACGACACCACCTTGATGACCTATGACATGGAGGTCGCGGGGATGCACTTCAACTTCGACCCCGCGCTGCAGGACGTGTACGTCCAGGGCCAGAGGTTCCCAGCCACGCCCGGCATGGTCGCGCTCGTCGACAAGGCGCAGAAGTTGGGTTTCACGATCTTCGGGCTGACCGGACGCAACGACAAGCAGAAGGCGGCGACCATCGCCAACCTGCACAAGGTCGGCTACCGGAACGCGTTCGTCGACAAGCGGTTCTACACCAAGTGGGTGTCCGGAGCCCAGCCTCCGTCCTACATCACGTGCGCGACGTCGAGTTGCACCACGGTGGAATTCAAGGCCGGCACGCGCAAGCACATCGAAAGACTCGGCTACAGCATCGTGGCGAACTACGGCGACCAGTGGTCCGATCTGATGGGCGGCCATGCGGATCGGACGGTGAAGCTTCCGAACCCGACCTACTATCTGCCCTCACCCAACCTGCCGGGTCGCCATCAGCCGAAACTCGCTCCGCGAACCCACTTCACGATGGCGCCGGACGGGTCCAGCGGGCTGACCCGAAGCGGTGAAGGCATCCCGAACATCGACTCGGTCAAGAAGACGATCTACGCCTACTACGGCGACCCAGGCACCGGCATCGCCGACAAGTCGTCGTCGCCCTACATCAAGGAAATGACCAAGATCACCAGGCAGCAAAGGGCCAAGCTGGAGAAGGGGTACGCCCAGGCGATCCGTCACGGCGAGAAGCCGGCCCTCGTCTTCGACACCGACGACACGACCTTGATGACGTACGACATGGAGGTCGCGGGGATGCACTTCAACTTCGACCCGGCTCTGCAGGACGTCTACGTCCAGGGCAAGAAGTTCTCGGCCACGCCGACGATGGTGAGCTACGTCAACGAGGCGCGCAAGCTGGGGTACACGGTCTTCGGACTGACCGGACGCAACGACAACCAGAAGACGGCCACCATCGCCAACCTGCGCAAGGTGGGCTACAGCCCGAAGGCGTTCACGGCGAATCGCTTCTTCACCAAGTGGACCGGCACGGGCGACAGCCAGCAGCCGGCGTACATCACGTGCGCGGCCGCCAAGTGCACCACCATCGAGTACAAGTCGCAGACCCGCAAACACATCGAGCACGACCTCGGGTACACCATCGTCGCCAACTACGGCGACCAGTACTCAGACCTGATCGGCGGGTACGCCGAGCGCACGGTCAAGCTCCCGAACCCGACCTACTACCTCCCGTAGCCTCCCGTCCCGTCCCGTCCCGTCCCGTCCCGGAAACTGTGCGCTAGTAGCAGTGTGACCCGATTCAGAACTGCCAGATGTGCACAGTTTCTGGGGGAGGCTGGCGGCGGCGAGGCAGGCGGCGGCGAGGCAGGCGGCGGCGAGGCTGGGCAGGCGAGGTTGGGCAGGCGAGCTAGCCAGCTCTAGCCGGGCTGGATCGGGGCCCAGTCGGGACCGGTGTCCCCGAGCGACGCGTCGAGCTTGGCGAACAGCGGGGTCGGCTTGACCAGTGGTCGGCCAGACTCTATCGGCGTGCTTGCCCAACTCGCCTGCTCCGAGGCGTAGTCGCCCATCAGCACCGGGTAGTCCGGACCGCCTTCCTCACCGACGGTCCGAATCTCCGGCTGGGCGGCCCACACCCCGGTGCCGCCGAGCGCCTCGTGCACCTGCTGTGCCGCGTGCGGCAGGAAGGGCGTAAGCAGGGTGTTCGTGTCCGAGACCACCTGCAGCGCGGTGTGCAACACCGTGTCGCGACGTGCCGGGTCGTCTTTCAGCTTCCACGGTTCGCAGTCGGAGAGGTACTTGTTGGCCGCTGCCGCCAGCCGCATGGCCTCGTTGGCCGCTTGGCGGAACCGGCTGAGCCGCAGCGACTCACCGACGGTGTCGAAGCTGGCTCGGGCGGTGACCAGCAACTCGTGGTCGACGGCGCGGAGGTCTGAGGCGGCGGGGATGGCGCCGTTGTTCTTGTGGGCCATCGAGATCGAGCGGTTGACGAGGTTGCCCCACTCGTTGGCCAGTTCGAAGTTGGTCCGCCGGACGAACTCGTCCCAGGTGAAGTCGGCGTCGGTGGTCTCCGGCCCTGCGACGGCGATGAAGTAGCGCAGCGCGTCCGGACCGAACTCGCGCAAGAAGTCTCCGACGTAGATCACCTTGCCGCGGCTGGTGGAGAACTTCGACCCGCTCATGGTGAGGAACTCGCTGGAGACGAGCTCGTCGGGCAGCCGAAGCTCCCCCATCGGGCCGATCTGCCCGCCGTGGTCACCCTCGCCGTTGTGACCGAGCAGGATGCCGGGCCAGATCACGGAGTGGAAGACGATGTTGTCCTTGCCCATGAAGTAGTGACTGCGGGCATCGGGATTGATCCACCACTCCCGCCAGGCGTCCGGCTCGCCGGTGCGTGCCGCCCACTCGACCGATGCGGACAGGTAGCCGATGACGGCGTCGAACCAGACGTACAACCGCTTCATCGGCTGATCGCGCCAGCCGTCCAGCGGCACGGGTACGCCCCAGTCGAGATCGCGGGTGATGGCCCGTGGGCGCAGGTCCTCCAGCAGGTTCTGGGAGAACTTCAACACGTTCGGCCGCCAGTCGGTGCGAGCGGCCAGCCACTTGCCGAGCGAGCCGGCCAGCGCGGGCAGACACAGCAGGAGGTGCTCGGTCTCGACGAAGACCGGAGCCTCGCCGTTGATCCTCGAACGCGGATCGATCAGGTCGACCGGGTCGAGTTGGTTTCCGCAGTTGTCACACTGGTCGCCGCGGGCGCTGTCGTAGCCGCAGATCGGACAGGTGCCTTCGATGTAGCGGTCCGGCAGCGTCCGGCCCGTCGACGGACTGATCGCACCCATCGCCGTCTTCGGCACGACATATCCATTCTTGTGCAGACCCAAGAACAACTCCTGCACGACCCGGTAGTGATTGCGGGTCGTCGTCCGGGTGAACAGGTCGTAGGACAGCCCGAGTCCTTGCAGATCCTCGACAATGACCCGGTTGTACTTGTCGGCGGTTTCGCGGGTGGTCAGGCCCTCCTTCTCGGCCTGGACCAAGATCGGCGTCCCGTGCTCGTCGGTGCCGGAGACCATCAAGACGTCGTGGCCGCTCATCCGCATGAACCGGGAGAACACGTCTGAGGGAACCCCGAAACCGGACACGTGACCGATATGGCGCGGGCCGTTGGCGTACGGCCAGGCCACGGCGGTCAACACGCGTGAACTCATGCGGACAACCCTATCCGGATAGCGTCATCCGGCAGGGCGGCCAAGACGTTCCCGGAACAGCGGTACGCCGGGACCGTCGAGTTCGACGATGATGCCGTCTCGGCCGGAGATCGCCATCAGGAGGGCTTCGCCGGTGCCGAAGACATCGGGTCCCGAACCGGTGGACCAGTCGAGATCGGTCGCCACCAGCCGAAGGCCGCGAACCAGGTGCTTCGCAGGCAACCTCGGCGACCGTAGAGCAAAGTCCAGGGCAGGTTGTAGTCGCTCTGCGGGGATCGAACGCGGCTGTCCGAGCGGGCGTCGGATGTCTTGCTGGTGAATCACCGCGTCGGTGAGACCGATTGCCCCGTGAAAGCCGGCCGTGAGCCCCGTCGGTGTCAGATGGGATTCGAGGCGGCCGAGCAGTTCGGCGGTGCTGAGCGTGGCGGCCTCCTCGACACCGATGGCGTTGGGTGACCTCCGCTGTTGCGCGCCTCGAAGGAACCGTCCGATGAGTCGGGCCGGCGACAAGATGTCGTAGCTGACGATGTGG